>JBBSAT010000151.1:0-18087 GCA_038252025.1 Polyangiales bacterium
ACTTCGTCTGCGTTCGGTGCGGGCTCGTTCGCGACTTCGACAGCGACGAGCTCGACGGCCTGGTTGTCCCCCGCGCGGTCAACCGGCTCGGCAGCGTGGTCGGCGCACACGTCGAGGTGCGCGGGATCTGCGCGCCATGCCTGAACTCGCACAAAGCCATGCCAGCACGTGCTGCGCCACCCACCAAACCCACACACAAACCCACGAGGAACACCTCATGAGCGATCCCAAGCAGACCCCGTCCGGCAAATGCCCCGTCATGCACGGCGCCAACACCACTGTCGGCGCATCGACCATGGACTGGTGGCCCAAGGCGCTGAACCTGGACATCCTCCATCAGCACGACCGAAAGACCAACCCGCTGGGCCCCGACTTCGACTACCGCGAAGAGCTGAAGAAGCTCGACTTCGACGCGCTGAAGAAGGACGTCACCGCGTTGATGACGGATAGCCAGCCGTGGTGGCCGGCAGACTGGGGGCACTACGGCGGTCTCATGATCCGCCTGTCCTGGCACTCCGCGGGGACCTATCGAATCGCCGACGGTCGAGGTGGTGGCGGGACCGGCAACCAGCGCTTCGCGCCCATCAGCTCCTGGCCCGACAACGTCAACCTCGACAAGGCGCGTCGACTGCTCTGGCCGATCAAGAAGAAGTACGGAAATCGCATCAGCTGGGCCGATCTGATCGTCCTGGCGGGCACGATCGCGTACGAGTCGATGGGTCTGAAGACGTTCGGCTTCGGGTTCGGTCGCGAGGACATCTGGCATCCCGAGAAGGACACCTTCTGGGGCGCCGAGAAGGAGTGGCTCGGGAGCACCCGCCACGACGGCGATGACCGCGAGACGCTCGAGAACCCGCTCGCCGCCGTACAGATGGGCCTCATCTACGTCAACCCCGAGGGCGTCGGCGGCAAGCCGGACCCGCTCCGGACGGCGCAGGACGTGCGACTGACGTTCGCGCGCATGGCGATGAACGACGAGGAGACCGTCGCGCTCACCGCGGGCGGCCACACCATCGGCAAGTGCCACGGCAACGGGGACGCGAGCGCGCTCGGCCCGAGCCCGGAGGGCGGCGACGTCGCCGAGCAGGGTCTCGGGTGGAGCAACCCCAAGGGTAAGGGCTTTGGACGCGACACCGTCTCGAGCGGCCTCGAGGGCGCCTGGACGACTCACCCCACGCGCTGGGACAACGGCTACTTCCACATGCTCCTCAATCACGAGTGGCAGTCGAAGAAGAGCCCCGCCGGCGCCTGGCAGTGGGAGCCCGTGAGCATCGAGGAGAAGGACAAGCCCGTCGACGTCGAGGACCCCTCGATTCGTCATAGCCCGATCATGACGGACGCCGACATGGCGATGGCCAAGGATCCCATCTATCGGAAGATCTCCGAGCGCTTCTACGAAGACCCCGCGTACTTCGCCGAGGTCTTCGCGCGCGCTTGGTTCAAGCTCACGCACCGCGACATGGGCCCGAAGGTCCGATATCTCGGCCCCGACGTGCCGAAGGAAGATCTGGTCTGGCAGGACCCGGTCCCGGCCGGGAGCACCAAGTACGACGTCGACGCGGTCAAGGCGCGCATCGCCAAGAGCGGGCTCTCGATCAGCGACATGGTCACCACCGCGTGGGACAGCGCGCGCACCTTCCGCGGCTCCGACATGCGAGGCGGCGCGAACGGCGCGCGGATCCGACTGGCCCCGCAGAAGGACTGGCCGGGCAACGAGCCGACCCGCCTCGCGCGCGTGCTCGGCGTGCTCGAGCCGATCGCCGCAGGGGCGGGCGCCAGCGTGGCGGACGTGATCGTCCTGGCCGGTAACGTCGGGGTCGAGCAAGCGGCCCGGGCCGGAGGTCTCGACCTCACGGTTCCGTTCGCGCCGGGACGCGGTGACGCGACCGAAGCCGGGACCGACGGCGCGTCCTTCGCCCCGCTCGAGCCGATCCATGATGGGTATCGCAACTGGCTGAAGCAGGACTACGTCGTCACGGCGGAAGAGCTGATGCTCGATCGCACGCAGCTCATGGGCCTCACGGCGCCCGAGATGACCGTGCTCGTCGGCGGGTTGCGCGTCCTCGGCACCAACCACGGCGACGCGATGCATGGCGTGCTCACCGATCGAGTGGGCGCGCTCACCAACGACTTCTTCGTGAACCTGACCGACATGCGCTTCGCGTGGGCGCCCGCCGGGAACGAGGGTCTCTTCGAGGTTCGTGACCGCAGCACGGGCGCAGTGCGATGGACCGCCACGCGGGTCGATCTGGTCTTCGGATCCAACTCGATCCTTCGCGCCTACGCGGAGCTCTATGCGCAGGACGACAGCAAAGAGAAGTTCGTGCGCGACTTCGTGGCGGCGTGGACCAAGGTGATGAACCTCGGCCGCTTCGATGTGACCGCGCGAGCCTGAGAGCCGACGAGCGCCGGGGCCGGGATGGTCAGCGGCGCGTCTTCGACTTCGACTTCGACTTCGGCTTGGCCTTCGGCGCGGCGGCCTTCCGTTTCGCGGGGGCCTTTGCCATCTTGGCCTTCGGCACGACGGTCAGCTTCACGCCGGCTGCCGCCTCGCACGCCTCGGCGATGCGCGGCAGCTCCCGCCGGCCCCAGACCACGACCTCGTCGACGAACGCTCGCACGACCGGCGCCAGCAGACGGCGCTCCGGGTAGACGACGGCGACCGACGTCGTCACGCCGACCACGCCGTCGAGCACATGCACCAGCTCGCCCGTCCCGACGTAGGGCCACACGAACACGTCGGGCAGCAGCGCGATCCCGAGGCCGGCGCGCGCGGCGTCGAGGCCGAGGCGAAGGTCGTTCGTCGCGAGTGGGCCCGTCACGCGCACCGTTCCGCCGGCCCGGAGCGGCCAGTCGTGCGCCACCGTCGTTCCGCGGACATAGCCGCGGATGCACGCGTGCGCCTTGAGGTCTTCGTGCGAGCGAGGGGTACCGCGCCGCGCGAGATAGTCGGGCGACGCGAGCGCGATGAGACGTGACTCGGAGAGCGGGCGCCGGACGAGCCCAGGGTCGAGCACGGCGCTCGCGCGGATCGCGACGTCGTAGCCACCCTCGCCGAAGTGCACGGAGCTCGTCGACGTGTGGAGATCGATCTGTACGTCGGGATAGCGGCGCAGGAAGTCGGTGACGAGCTCGTGGAACGCGGCGCCGAGCATCGGCGGCACCGACACGCGCAGCGGCCCACGGATCCCGCCCGAGGCGCGGTGCACGGAGGTGACGGCCTCGCGCACGGCCTCGAGCGCGAGCTTCGCTTGGGCATAGAGCGTCCGGCCCGAGTCCGTCAGCGCAAGGCTTCGCGTCGTCCGCCGGAGCAGGCGCGTGCCGAGGCGCTCCTCGAGCCGGGCGAGCCGACGGCCGATCGTCGCGCGCGGGACGCCGAGCTCCTTGCTCGCGCGCGTGAGCGAGCCTGCGTCGACGGCGCGCGTGAACGCGGCGAGCTCCGCGGTCTCGAGGAGCTCATCCATTGGGATCATTTCTGCGCAAGTGCTGGTCGCTCATGGGCGCTGCCTTTCGCGATGCGCGTCTGCATGGTGGCCCCATCAACTCCTGGAGGCACTCGATGACTGCACGTTCGATAGGATACTGGATCACCACGGGGCTCTTCGCGCTGGCCCTCTTCGGCTCGGGGGTCGGAGACCTGGTGCAGGCGCAGCCCGTCGCCGACGGCATCACGCACCTCGGCTACCCGCTCTACCTGATGACGCTCCTCGGCATCTGGAAGGGCCTCGGCGTCGCCGCCGTGCTCGCTCCGCGGTTTCCACGCTTGAAGGAGTGGGCCTACGCGGGCTTCGCGTTCGAGCTCACGGGTGCGGCGTTCTCGCACCTCAGCGTGGGCGAGCCCGGTGTGCTCGCGCCGCTCGTGCTGCTGGCGCTCGGTGCCGCGTCCTGGGCGCTTCGTCCGGAGAGCCGCGTGATGGGTCGGCTCTTGCCGGCGTCTTCGCCGCAGCACGCGTCGAGCCCCATCGCGGTCTGACGAGCGCTCCGCTCGCGCACACGACTTCGCGCGCAGCGGAGCGGAGAGCTTGCGCATCGAGCGACCCAGCCTCAGAGCCGCGCCGTGGCGACCCCCCTCGACCCCAGCGCGAAGCCCGCCCCGCCCGCGGTCCGGGAGAAGGCGGGTCTCGAGTGGTCGGCTCTGCGCTCGCTCTATCCGCATCTCTGGCCGAAGGGCGACTGGCGCCTCCGCGCGCGCGTCGTCGTCGCGATGTTGCTGCTCGCGGGGGCGAAGGCGACCAACGTCTACGTCCCCGTGCTCTATCGCGGCGCAGTCGACGCGTTCGGCGGGGAGAACGGCGCGCTGGTCGTGCTCCCCCTCGCGCTGATCGTCGGCTACGGCCTGATGCGCGTCCTCTCGCTCACCTTCGGCCAGCTCCGCGACGCGGTGTTCGCGAAGGTCGGGCAGCGCGCGATCCGCACCGTCGCGCTCGGCATCTTCCGTCACCTGCACGCGCTCTCGCTGCGCTTCCACCTCGACCGGCAGACCGGCGGTCTCAGCCGCTCGATCGAGCGCGGCACGCGCGGCATCCAGACGCTCCTGAGCTTCACGCTCTTCAACGTCCTGCCGACGCTGATCGAGATCGCGATGGTCACAGTCGTCCTCTGGTGGCTGCTCGACGCCAGCTTCGCGCTCGTGACGCTCGGCACGGTCGTCGTCTACATCGCGTACACGATCGCGGTGACGCAGTGGCGGCTGAAGTTCCGTCGCGACATGAACGACCAGGACAACGCTGCCAACACCAAGGCGATCGACAGCCTGCTGAACTTCGAGACGGTGAAGTACTTCGACAACGAAGAGCACGAGGCGCGCCGCTACGACGTGGCCCTCTCACGCTACGAGAGCGCGGCGGTGAAGGCGCAGACCTCGCTCGCGCTGCTCAACATCGGGCAAGGCTTCATCATCGCGGCAGGCCTCAGCTGGGTGATGTACCTCGCGGCGCAGGGCATCGTAGCGGGGAGGCTGACGATCGGCGACTTCGTGCTCGCGAACACCTACCTGCTGCAGCTCTATCAGCCGCTCGGCTTCTTCGGCTTCGTCTACAACGAGATCAAGCAGGCGCTGGTCGACATGGAGCGCATGTTCGAGCTGCTCCGAGAGACGGCCGACGTGCCCGACCGAGAAGGCGCTCCCGACCTCCGCGCGAACGAGGGCGTCGTGCGCTTCGAGAACGTCTCGTTCGCGTACGGAGATCGAGAGATCCTGCGCGGTGTCGACTTCGAGATCGGGGCGGGCCAGCGGCTGGCGGTCGTCGGCTCGTCGGGGGCCGGCAAGTCGACGCTGGGACGGTTGCTCTTCCGCTTCTACGACGTGAGCGGCGGGCGCATCACGATCGACGGCCAGGATCTGCGCGACGTGACGCAGGCATCGGTGCGGCGCGCGATCGGGATCGTCCCGCAGGACACGGTGCTCTTCAACGACTCGATCGCCTACAACATCGCGTACGGGAAGCCGGGCGCGACGCAGGAGGAGATCGAGCGCGCCGCGCAGATGGCCGAGCTCCACGCGCTCATCGCGCGACTGCCGAAGGGCTACGCGACGCCGGTCGGCGAGCGTGGGCTCAAGCTCTCGGGCGGCGAGAAGCAGCGCGTCGCGATCGCGCGGACGATCCTGAAGAGCCCACCGATCCTCGTGCTCGACGAGGCGACGAGCGCGCTCGACACGGCCACCGAGCGCGCCATCCAGAAGAACCTCGCCGACGTCAGCCGCGGGAGGACGACGCTCGTGATCGCGCACCGGCTCTCGACGATCGTCGACGCCGACCAGATCCTCGTGCTCGACGCGGGCAAGGTGAAGGAGCGCGGCACCCACGACGTGCTCCTCGCCGAGGGCGGCCTCTACGCCGAGCTCTGGCGCCGCCAGCTGGAGCAGGCCGACGCACCTCCGCCGAGCCCTGACGCTCTGCACGCGTCCGCATGATCGGGCGCGGGACGCCCCTCGCGCGCTCGGTCTCGACCAACGACGCCGTTGCCGAGCTCCTCGGTCAGGGCATACACGTCAGCGGACGCGCCACGAGCACGGAACCGATGAGCAGCGTCAGGCCTCGGTCGTCGACGGCGAAGCGCACGTCGCTGTAGACCACGAGCGCACCGCCTTCGACGAGTACGAGGTCGACGTCGCGCGCGTTCGGTGCGAGCGGTAGCTCGGCGAGCGCTGCGCCGTCCGCCGTGAAGACGCCGATCGACGCTCCGAAGCGCTGGTCGCGGAGAGGGATCACGAGACGACGCCCGAGCCAGACGGGGCGCGTGTCGTCGTACGCGACGAGCGACGCCTCGGTCTCGAGCGTGACCGGCGCTCCGATCGTGCCGTCGTCCTCCACCGGCCGCGCGAGCAGGTCCTGTGGCAGTGCGTTCCGCTCGTCGGCCTCCGCGTAGACGAGCCAGGTCGTCCCGGCTTCGTCCTCGACGCTCGTGACGCTCTCGAGCACCCGCTCGGTCAGCCTCGTCTCTGCGACGAGCGCGCCATCGCCGGAGCGCCGCGAGACGCGTCCGCCGAGCGGCCGGTCGAACGATCCGCCCTCGGCCGTCAGGAAGCTACCGTCTCGCAGCGGAATGCGGTCGAAGCGCGACGGCAGGATCGTTTCTTCGGTCGAACGAGCTCCGCCGGCGAGATCCGCACGGGCGAGGACGATTCGCGGCCGGCTTCCGGGCTCGAGACGAAACCACGACAGCCCGTCACCGTCTCGTTGCAGATCCCAGCAGTTCTCGTCGGGGCCACCATCGACCGTTCGGAAGCTCGTCGTGGTCTCGAGCGCGAGCGTGCAGCCCGTGTGGGCGACACCATCGCGGCCTTGGGTCGCGAGCCCGCCGAGCGCCGCCCGCCCACAGCCCCACTCGACCACGCTCGGCTCGACGACGGACTCGGACGAGCGAATGGGTCGCGCGACGATCGTGCGGGCCGCGCCTCGGGCAGCGCCCCCTGCGTCGAGATCGATCGTCCGGATCTCGACGGTGGCCGCCGGCTCGTCGCGCGCCTGAAACACGACCCACGCGCCTCCCGTGTGCGACGTCGCGTCGATCGACTCGATGGAGACGATGTGGTTGTCGAACACGGGCGGACCGGGCTCGACCGTCAGGGCGATCGGTGGGCCGAGCGCGTATCGCTCGCACATGAGCAGGTCGCGCGGAACCGAGGCGTCGAGCTCGCAGGGAGGGAGCGGCGGCACCTCGAGCGCCGTCTTCGCGCCGCATGCGGCGACGGTCGCGAGGGTCGCGACGGTGAGCAGCCTACGCAGCGCGCGCACGACGCAGCTCAGAATGTCGTCGACGCCGCTCGGCGTCGGCACGGGAAGCACATCGGACGGCTCGATCCGTCGCTGCGCTCGTCGCGCGTGGGTCGGCCGTTCGGCGGCGTTGTCGTGAGGCGAGGGGCTCATCCAGGTCATCGTGAGGCCGCGCCTTCTTCGTGCGCATGCCGCCGCCGAGTCGGCAGCATGCCGATCGTACGTCAAGCCGAACGCCGTCGTCAGCCGCCAGCGCTGTACCGCGTATGCTCCGCCGCGATGCGCACGTTTCTCTTCGACATGGACGGTACGATCGTCGACAGCCTCGCCGACATCGCCGCATCGATGAACCACATCCTCGCCGGGTACGGGCTCCCCACCCATCCCGTCGACGCGTATCGCCTGATGGTCGGCGAGGGGGCTGCGAGCCTCGTCGAGCGCGCGCTGCCTCGGGATCGCGAAGACCTCCGCGTCGACGCGCTCGCGAAGTACCAGGCGCGCTACCGGACCGAGATGCTCGCGAGCTCGCGGCCGTACGACGGCGTCGTCGCGATGCTCGACGCGCTCGTCGCGCGCGGCGATCGCCTGGGCATCGTGACCAACAAGCCGCAGCCGGCGGCTGACGAGATCGCCTCGCGGCTGTTCCGCAGCGGGCTCTTCGCCGTCATCGTCGGTGACGGCGAGGCGCGACCGAGGAAGCCGCACCCGGCGCCGGCGCTCCATGCCGCCGAGGCCGTCGGGTCCCGCCCGGGAGAGTGCCTCTTCGTCGGGGACACCGCGATCGACATGGAGACCGCGCGCGCCGCCGGCATGACGAGCGTCGGGGTTCTCTGGGGCTTCCGGGATCGCGCCGAGCTCGAGGGCGCGCACGCCCAGCACGTCGTGACGGTGCCCGACGAGATCCTCGCGCTCTGACCGGGCGGCGTTCGGTCGAAGCGGGCTCCCGCGAGCCCCGCGTGGTACGGCGGGGGCGTCATGAGACCCCGAGGTCGGGCGCTCGCATTCGTCGCCGGGCTCTTCGCCTTCTCGGCATCGCCGTGCGTCGTGAGCGCACAGGTGGACGCGGGTGTGCCGGAGGGATCCGGCGATGGCGGGGCCGATCCGGACGCGCGCGTGTCCGCCGGGCCGACGCGGACGCCGCCTCGGTTGATCGACGCGCCGCCGATCACGCTGCCGCCGGGCACCGAGCCCATCCCGCCGGGGTCGAGCGTCGAGCTGGTGCTCACCATCGCAGCGGACGGGACGGTGAGCGCCGCCGAGATCGGCACGCCGCTCCGCGAGGACATCGACGCGATCGTGCTCGCGTCCGCCTCGGACATGACGTTCGAGCCGGCGCGCCGCGACGGGGTCGCCGTCCCGGCGAGGATCCGGTTCCGCTATGCCGTGGCCACCGAGGCCGAGGCCGCGGCGCCGATCGACGGTGAGGGCGAAGGCGAAGGCGAGGGCGAGGGCGAGAGCGAAGGCGAGAGCGAGGGCGAGACCACCAGCGCTCCGCCTCCCGAGGTCGAGCTGCCGGACGAGGACATCACGACGTTCGGCGCCACCGGTGTGGTGGACCCACCCGAAGCGGGCGCGGCGTCGCGCATCACGCTCACCGGCGCGGAGCTCACCACCGTCCCCGGAACGTTCGGCGAGCCGCTCCGCGTGGTCGCCGCGCTGCCCGGCGTCGCGCGCTCGCCGTTCGGCCTCGGCTTCTTCCTCGTCCGCGGCGCGAACTTCCAGAACACCGGGTTCTTCGTCGACGGCTTCCCCGTTCCGATCCTCTATCACTTCGGCGCCGGCCCCGCGGTCATCAGCTCGCGGCTCGTCACGCGGCAGCGCTTCTACGCCGGCGGCTACCCGGTCGCGTTCGGGCGCTTCAGCGCGGGCGTCGTCGCGCTCGACACCGGCGCGCCCGCGGCCGAGTCGATCCACCTCGAGCTCGAGGTCGACGCGCTTCGAGCGAGCGCGCTCGCCGTCATCCCGTTCGACGACCACCGCGGCAGCATCACGCTCGCTTATCGGCGTAGCTACTACGACCTGCTCATCCCGCTCTTCGTGCCCGGGCTCTACATCGAATACACGGACTATCAGGCGCGGCTCGAGTACCACTTCAACGATCACTTCTCTGCGTCCTTGTTCGTCTTCGGATCGGACGACGTCCTCGACCAGTCCGGTGCGATCGGCGGCGGGACGACCTCGACAGGGAGCAACACGTCGCTCGGCTACCAGTTCCAGCGCGCCATCGCGCGGCTCGACTGGCGTGTGGACGACACGACGATACGTCTCTCGGGCTCTCTCGGGCGCGACGCGACGGCGTTCGGCTCGCGCCCGGCGAACATGCCCGCGCAGCTCTTCCTGCTGACGAACGTGATCGCCGCCCTCCGGCTCGACATCGCGACGACGATCACGCCCTGGCTGCGGTCGAACTTCGGCATCGACGCGAGCGCGACCGTGTTCTCGGTCGACGTGACGGCGCCCGCGCCGATGGGCCTCGGCGAGTACCAGCGCCCCGTCTTCGATCCGCAGCTCATCCAGCTCCAATCGAGCGTCGCGCGTGGCACGCCCGGGATCTACGGCGAGGCGATCCTCGACTTCGCGCCCGTCGAGATCAGCCTCGGGATCCGCCTCGACATCTTGCGATACGGGACTCGGTTCGATCTCGCGCCCGATCCGCGGATGGTGGCGCGCTGGCACATCACACCCGACGTGGTCGTGAAGGCGGCGACAGGCCTCTTCACTCAGCCGCCACAGGCCTTCCAGACGATCTCGACCGGCGGTAACCCCGGCCTCGGACCGCAGCGCGCATGGCAGACGTCGGCGGGGCTCGAGCTGAACCTACCCGAGCAGATCGAGCTCCAGGTCACCGGCTTCTACAGCCAGATGTACGACATCGCGCGCTTCTCGCAGAACATCGTGCCGGGCCCGGATGGACAGCCGCGCCGAGAGTTCTTCCGCGCCGATCAGGAGGGCCGAGCGTACGGCCTCGAGTTCCTCCTCCGGCGCCCCGTCGAGGAGGGGTTCTACGGCTGGATCAGCTACACACTCTCACGCAGCGAGCGGCAGAGCACAGGAGGGAACTGGGTGCCTTTCTCGTTCGATCAGACTCACGTGCTCAATTTCGTCGCGAGCTACGCGTTCGAGGGATGGCGCTTCGGTGCGTCGTTCCAGCTCGCCACGGGGCGCCCGACCAGCTCGGTGTGCGGGACGAGCTACGATGCCGATGCCAACGAGTACGACGCGGCCTTCTGCGATCGCGGTGAGCGCCTGCCCATCTACCATCAGCTCAACATCCGAATCGATCGCGACTTCAACATCGACAACGTCGTGACGGGGACGGTCTATCTCGACGTGCTCAACGTCTATTATGGCCAGAACGCCGAAGGCTACATCTACCAGTACGACTACCAGCGCTCGGTGACGCTCCCGGGCTTGCCCATCCTCGGCACGCTCGGAATCCGTGGGTCGTACGAATGAGCGCGCGCTCCGCAATCCTCCCGCTCTGTCTCGCGCTGCTCGCGGTGGGCTGCAACTTCGGGCTCGACTCGCCGACGCTCGTCAAGACGCCGCGGATCCTGGCGATCGTGGCCGAGCCCCCGGAGGCCGCGCCGGGCGAGGACGTCGCGATCTCTGTCATGGCGTTCGATCCGATGGGGCGCGACCTGACGTACTCGTTCCGGCTCTGTGTGGATCCCTCCGCCGCGCTCGACCAGGGCTCGCTCGGGACCGGCGACGTGCCGTGCTTTCCGCTCGTCGCGAACGACTTCAGGACGACGATCCCCGGATCGCAGACGCTCCTGCTCGCGAACGCGGTCGAGCACCTCACGCCGGAGCAGACCGGAGGCTTCGACCCCGCCGTCCTGATCCAGATCCTCGACACCGCAGGTCTGCCGGTGAGCGTGCGCGTCGACGTGGTCGCGCCGGACGGCGAGATCCTCGTGTCCGGCTTCAAGCTCGTCGGCATCACGCGGCGGGACGACCCGACCCACAACCCACCGCCGCCGGCCCTCTTCGTGGACGGCGTGCCGTACGTCGGCGGTCTCGTGGAGGAACGTCCCTTCGACTGCGTGAGGCCCGTCCCGCAGAGGGTCCTCCCCGACGCGACCGTGTCGCTCCGACCGGGGGACGACTCGGACACCTGGGTCGAGACGTTTCCCATCTACGACTTCACCGGCGGTGTCCGCACCGGTCACGAAGGCGGCTACTACTCGTTCTACGCCACGGGCGGCGTCATCGGCGAGGAGACGACGCAGCATCCCGACGAGGAGGGCTCTTGGCACTCGCCGGCGGAGGAGGGCACCTACCGGCTCTGGTACATCGTGCGAGACGGTCACCTCGGCACGTCGGCCTGCACGTTCGAGCTCGAGGTACGCGCCGAGTAGCCTCGCGAGCGATCGACGGTGGAGACGGCGAAAGGTACCCTCTCGGGCATGGTGTCTTTCTTCGTGCGCGCCTCGTTCGTCCTGCTCGCGCTCTCGGGTTGCTCGAACGCGCCGTCCGATGTCGACGCGGGCGCCGGGGTCGACGCGGCCGCCGCCGCTTCCGGCGAGACCGGTCGCATGGTCGGCATGACCGCCGCGCACAACGCCGCGCGCGACCGGACGACCGCGTCGCCCGCGATCCCGCACGTCGAGTGGTCGCCCGAGATCGCGGCCGTCGCGCAGGCCTGGTCGGAGCACCTCGCGTCGACGGGCTGTAACCTCATGCACTCGATGGGCAGCGGCTACGGCGAGAACCTGTTCTGGGTCAGCGGCTCGCACCCCGAGCCGTCCTACGTCGTCGACAGCTGGTACAGCGAGGTCGACTGCTACACGTACGGGACGTTCATGGGCACCGACGTCTGCACCGCGGCGTGCGATAGCTCGGGTGGCTGTGGTCACTACACGCAGGTGACCTGGCGCAACACGCAGCGCATCGGTTGCGGCATGGCGACCTGCAGTGGCGGCGCGGAGATCTGGACGTGCAACTACGACCCGCCCGGCAACTATCTTCGGCAGGCGCCGTACTGACGCGCGCAGCTTCGGTGGCCGCGGCTGCGGCGCTCGTCCTCGCGCTTCCCGTGGGGCTCGTCCCAGGGCGTTCTCGCGCGCAGGGCGATCCGGTCTTTCCGATCTCGCTCGCCGTGGCGACGGCGGATGGCGCCGAGGTCGTCGATCGCGCGTGGATCGATGCCGAGCTCGCTGCGGCCAACACGATCTTCGCGCCCTCGCACGTCTCGTTCGCGCTGCGCGAGACGCGGCCGCTCGACGAACGCTTCGCGCACCTCGAGACGCGCGCCGACCGCCACGCGCTCGGGGCCGAGCTGAGGCCCGGAGTGATCAACGCGTTCGTCGTCGGCTCGCTCCGCGATGTGGACGACCCCTCGCTCATGCGCCGCGGCGTGCACTGGCGGCCGGCGGGGATGCCGGGCGCGCACTTCGTGATCGTCTCGAGCGTGTCGGGCCCGGACGTCCTCGCGCACGAGCTCGGCCACTTCTTCGGCAACCCACACTCGGACACGCCGAACGACGTGATGAGCTACCAGCGCGACGGAACGGTCACGGCCTTCTTCGAGCCGGTCGAGCTCTCGCGGATCCGCCGCTCGGCCCGCCGCTTCCTCGCCAGCGCCGAGATCGTTCCTTGAGGAGTTCCGACCCGCTATCCTCCCGCCGAAGATGTCGTTCCGAACCCGTGTCCTCCCGCGTGCGCTCGCGCTCCTGGCTCTGACCTCCTCGCTCGCGGTGGTGCTCATCCTCGTGTTCGGTGAGGTCGCGTCGGCCGTGTCGACCCGAAGCTTCGTGCTGGACGACGCCGCGTCGCTCGCGGCAGGCGAGCTCCATCACGTCGCCGTTCGCTCGGACGGGCGCGTGACGGCGAGCGTGGAGCTGACGCGCATCGCCATGCCGGACGACGTGCCCATCGTCTGGTCCTGGGCGCGCGCCGGGGATGCGCTCTTCGTCGGCACGGGCGACGACGGACGCATCTACCGGGTGCGCGGCGAGTCCATCGAGCTCTTTGCGGAGACGCACCAGCTCCTCGTCTCGTCGCTCGCGATGGGCGACTCCGGCGTGCTCTACGCGGGTACGCTTCCGGAGGGTCGCATCTATGCGATCGACACGACCGCGGCCGCGGGAACGGCGCCGCGCGAGCTGATCCGCCCCGACGCTGCGGAGCACGTCTGGGCGCTCGCGTGGGACGCGCCACGGCACCGACTCTTCGCCGGCACGGGCCCCGAGGGTCGTGTCTACGCGATCACGGGCGTGACCGGCGCCGGGCCTGCGACCGCCGACGTCTTCTGGGACTCCGTGGCGACGCACGTGATGAGCCTCGCGCTCGCGCCGGACGGCTCGCTCTACGCGGGCACGAGCGACGACGCGATCGTGGTCCACATCACTTCTCCCGGGCATGCCGAGACCGTGTTCGACTTCCCGGGCAACGAGATCACGGCGCTCGCGCTCGCGAACGGTGTGCTCGCCGTCGCGGCGAACGAGTTCCCCGATCCACCCGCCGTCACACCGGCGCCGACCAAGCGCTCCGCCACGGCGTCGCGTGCGGCGCGGGCACGACCTGGACGCGGACGCCTCTACACCGTCGGTGTCGACGGGCGGGCGGAGCGCGTGTGGTCGAACGACGACGGGCACATCACGCGCCTTCAGCTCGCGAGCGACGGAACGATCTGGGTGGCTCTCGGCGTCGACGGGCGCGTCGTGCGCGTCGCTCCGGATCGGAGCAGCGCCGTCTGGATCGACGTGGACGAGCGCGAGGTCCTCGCGATGGATCTCCTGAGCACTAGCGCGCCCTTCATCGCCACCGGGGATGGCGCGGCGCTCTACCGCGTGGGCAGCGGCGCTCCACGTACGGCCAGCTGGACCAGCCGCGTGCTCGACGCGAGCTTCGCAGCGCGCTGGGGTCAGCTGCGCTGGCGCGGAACGGGCACGCTCCGCTTCTCCACGCGCTCGGGCGACACCGAGCGGCCGGACGACACCTGGAGCGCCTGGTCGAGCCCGATGACGAGCGAAGGGCCGATTCGCTCGCCGTCCGCGCGCTTTCTTCAGATCCGGGCGGAGCTCGACGCCGATCCCGCCGCGACGATCCTGGCGGTCAGCGCGTACTACCTGCCGGAGAACCAGCGCCCGGTCGTCAGCGACGTCGTCATCAAGGCGCGAACGAGCAAGCGCGGGGCGGACGTCGACGGCGACGCGCCGGACGCGCCCTCGCCGTTGCTCGGCCTCGCCTGGAAGATCGACAACACCGACTCGGACCGCATCCGGTATCGCCTCCGCTTCCGGGAGGAAAGCCAGACCGTCTGGCGCGAGATGCTGCGGGACAGCGAGACGCTCACGGCGCTCGAGTACCAGTGGAGCACTGCGGCCGTGCCGGATGGCTACTACGTCGTCTCGGTCGAGGCGTCGGACGAGCTCTCGAACCCGGACGCGCTGACGCTGCGATCGACCTCGGAGAGCGAACCGCTCCTCGTCGACAACCACCCGCCGAGCGTCACCGGGCTCGCGCTCTCGGGTGGGCGCGTGCGTGGCACCGCGAGCGACTCGCTCGGCCCGGTCGCGCGCCTCGAAGCGGCGATCGACGGTGGAGAGTGGCGCGTGGTCTTTCCGGACGACGATCTTCTCGACACGCGCGACGAGGCGTTCTCCATCGACGTCTCGAGCTTGCCGCCCGGCTCCCACATCGTCGCCGTCCGGGCGATCGACGCCGCGGGGAACCAGACCGCCGCCGAGATCACGGTGACGGTGGCCGCCGCCCCGACGCGTCGCGCGCGCTGACCCCCGGCCGGCCGGGCTCCCCGGATGCGAGTCGTTCGGGCGGCGCTTTCGGCTATCCTTGCCGGCCATGACCAGCCCCGACTTCGCCACCGTCGCCCCGAAGGTCTCCAGCACGCCGCGCGATCAGCTCGACGCCGTGGTGAAGCGGCTCGCCGCCAGGAAAGAGGCCTGGACGAAGGTGAGCACGGCCGCCCGCGCCGAGTACCTCGAGCGCTGCATCGTCAAGACGCGAGCGGTCGGGCGCGCCTGGGTCGAGGCCGCGTGCCTGGCGAAGGGCATCGACCTGAGCTCCACGCGCGCGGGCGAAGAGTGGCTCGGCGGACCGATGACGACGATGCGCAACCTGCGCCTGTTCGCGGAGGCGATGCGCTACGACGGCGAGCCGCCGATCCCGCGCACGTGGACGCGTCCGGACGGACAGGTCGTCGCTCAGGTCTTCCCAGCTAGCGCGCTCGACAAGCTGATGTGGACCGGCGTGACCGCCGAGGTCTGGATGGAGCCGGGGGAGGGCGCGTCGCAGGGGCACATCTACCGCGAGAAGCGCAAGCGCGCGGCCGAGGGAGCGAAGGCGGAGGGCGGAAAGCTCGCGCTCGTGCTCGGCGCCGGAAACGTGGCGTCGATCGGTCCGATGGACGCCCTCTACAAGCTCTTCGTCGACGACGAGGTCGTCCTCGTGAAGACGAACCCCGTGAACGCGTACCTCCAGCCCTTCTGGGAGGAGGCGTTCCGGCCCTTGCTCGACGACGGCTTCTTCGCGGTCGTGCGCGGCGGCGCGGATGTCGGCAGCTACCTCTGCAACCACCCCGAAGTCGACACGATCCACATCACGGGCTCGGACCGCACCCACGACGCGATCGTGTGGGGCACGGGCCCCGATCAGGAGAAGCGGAAGAAGTCGGGCGAGCGGCTGCTGAACAAGCCCATCACGAGCGAGCTCGGCGCGGTGACGCCCTGCCTCGTCGTCCCGGGGAAGTGGAGCGAGGCCGACCTTCAATTCCAGGCGCGACACGTCGCCGGGATGGTCGCGAACAACGGCAGCTTCAACTGCAACGCGTGCAAGGTCATCGTCACGCAGAAGAGCTGGCCGCAGCGCGAGCGCTTTCTCGAGCTCGTCCACGCGGCTCTCGAGCGCACGCCGCCGCGCAAGGCCTACTACCCGGGCGCGCAGGAGCGCTATCAGGGCTTCCTCGATCACTATCCGGACGCGATGGCGCTCGGCGAGCGCACGGCCGACGTGGTGCCGTGGACGATCCTGCCGGACGTGACGCCGGAGCGCGGCGAGTACGCGCTGACGAACGAGGCCTTCTGCGGCGTCCTCGCAGAGACCGCGCTCGACACGATCGACGCGGGCGACTTCCTCGCGAAGGCCACGGCGTTCGCGAACGACGACTGCTGGGGATCGCTCTCCTGCATGATGCTGATCCACCCGGACACGGCGAAGGAGCACGCGCGTGCCCTCGACGCGGCGCTCGCTGGGCTTCGCTACGGCGGGATCGGCGTCAACGCGTGGGCTGGCGTCATCTATGGGCTCGTGGTCCCCACGTGGGGCGCGTTCCCGGGGCATCCGCTCGAGGACATTCGCTCGGGACGCGGCGTCGTGCACAACGCGCTGCTCTTCGATCACCCGCAGAAGTCGATCGTTCGCGCGCCGTTCCGGATCAGCCCGACGCCCGCGTGGTTCCCCGATCACAAGACGCTGAACGTGCTCGGCGAGATCATGACGGACTTCGAGGCGGCGCCGAGCTTCCTGAAGCTGCCGCGCCTGCTGCCGTGGGCGCTGCGCGGGTGAGCCTCCGCGCGGTCGCACTCGGCCTCGTCGCGCTCTGCTTGGGTTGCGTCGGTGTCGAGACGCGATCGCTCGCGGACGCCGCCGAGCTCGACGGTGCGGCGTCCGACGCGGCGCCGCCTGGCGATGCTGGCGTCGCTCGCGATGCGGCGGCCGATGATACGTGGGCAGACGCGGCGCCTGGCGATGCTGGGGCGGGCGATGCGTCGTATGGCGCGTGCACCGTGGGCGCCGCGATCGGCGAGTGCATCGACGTGGCGCGCTGCACGGGCGATCGCATGCCGGTCGCTGGGCACTGCCCGGGCCCGAGCGGGATCCAGTGCTGCATCGCCGGGGCCGTGGCGACGGGCTGCGATTCGACCGTCCACGTCCAGCCCAACGAGGGCATCGCGGGCGAGCGGGCCGGGGAGGGCGGCTGCCCTTCCGGGATGATCCCGGTGACGAGCACGCTCTGCGTCGACCGATACGAGGCCTCGCTCGTCGAGGTGCTGGCGGACGGAACCACGGCGGAGTGGTCGCCTTACTTCAATCCGGGGACGACCCGCGTGCGCGCGCTGTCTCGCGGGGGCGCCGTCCCGCAGGGCTACATCAGCGGCCTTCAGGCCGAGACGGCGTGCGAGGAAGCGGGCAAGCGCCTCTGCACGAACACGGAGTGGCTGCGCGCGTGTCAGGGCTCGATGGGCGTGACGTATCCGTACAGCACCTCGGCTGCGGGCGACGTGCGCATGACGGGCGTCTGTAACGATCACCGCGACGTGCACCCTGCGGTCGAGCGCTTCGGCACGAGCGCGAGCTGGATCTGGTCGATGCTGAACGACGCCTGCATCAGCCAGCTACCGATGTCGCTGGCGCGGACCGGCGCCTACGACGGCTGCATCACCGAGGCGGGCGCGTTCGACATGATGGGGAACCTGCACGAGTGGACGAGCGACGCGGCCGGCACGTTTCGCGGCGGCTTCTACGTCGACACCGTGCTCAACGGCCCGGGCTGCCTCTACGCGACGACGGCACACGACACGAGCCACCACGACTACTCGACCGGCTTCCGCTGCTGCGCCGACCACTGAGCCCACCGATCCTGACCGGCCGAGCAACCAAGTCGCCTGCCGGACGGAACACGAGGGCTCCAGCCAGCACAAATCTCCCTCTCCCGCTTGCGGGAGAGGGCCGGGGAGAGGGTGCAGACCTCGGCAGCTCGCGCGGCCTCTTCATGCACCCCTCTTCATGCACCCCTCTTCATGCACCCCTCTTCATGCACCCCTCTTCATGCACCCCTCTTCATGCACCCCTCTTCATGCACCCCTCTTCATGCACCCCTCTTCATGCACCCCTCTTCATGCACCCC
>JBBSAT010000152.1:0-18005 GCA_038252025.1 Polyangiales bacterium
AAAGGTCCGGTCGGGCCCCGCGCTCACCACGGCGGTCGCAGCGGGCACGCGCGCGCGCGCTCTCGCTTCGTCCCGCGAGACGATCGCGACGGAGTCGCCGCGAGCAGCGAGCGAACGGCAGAGGTGCCCGCCCACGAACCCCGTCGCCCCCGTGATCAGGACCTGACGCGCCATGCTGTGCGTGTGCGGCGGGGCGGCCGCAGCGTCAACGCCAACGTCGGGGATCGACGTACGAGACGACATGAAACGACGATGCAGGCGCTCGCCACGCGGCCGGGCTCACCGAGGGACGAGCCAGCCCATCACGAGATCGTCCTGCCGTCCCTCGCCGGTAGACGCGCGCGCGCGCGCAGTTCGTATGGCCTTCGAGCGCGCGTTTCCGTTTGACCCGTGCGCGGCCAACACCGAGCATGGCCCTTGCGGTGCTCGACGCGCGGTTCCTCGCGGGTGCAGAGACGCGAAGAGAGACAGCACATGCATCGCTCCCACGTCGCGGTCTGGGGATCCGGCTTCGTCCTCGCGCTCGGCATCGCCGGCTGCGTCGACGCCTCGTGGATCGGGGTCAGCCAAGAAGAGATCGCCATTCCTGGCGACTGGGATGCGCCCGCCACCACGCGCGCCATCGCGGCGACGCAGCGTGTCGACGTCGTCGATCCGCCACCGGTCCTCCCGCTCGGTAGCTGCACTTCCACTCGCCCCTTCGAAGGAACGTGCACGCATCCCGCGTGTCTTCGTGCGCATCCGGGCACCACGGAGCTCGACGCGTACATTCGCGGCCGCTGGAGCTACGTGGGCGCGGGCGGCACCTACACGTGCCGCCGCAACAGCAATCCCGATGCTTCGGACCACCTCTCCGTCCACTCCATCGGTCGCGCGATCGATCTCATGATCACGCCCATCGGTGGACAGGCCGACAACACCAGGGGTGATCCGGTCGCCAACTGGCTCATCGAGAACGCCGAGTACATCGGCATCCAGCGCGTCATCTGGGATGGCTGGTACTGGAACGGCGAGCGTGGCTTCAGCCAGATCTCCGACACGCGGCGCAGCGACGGTAGCTACCGGACGGACCACCACGTCAACCACATCCACGTGGAGCTCAGCGTCGACGGCGCGGCGCGGCGGACGCGCTTCTTCACCGACGGCGCGCCTCCCGCGACGTGCCCGAACGTCTGTTACGGGACCGCCGTCGTGCAGACGGATTGCTCGTACGTCGACTGCGCCGTCACCGGCGAGGTCTGCCTCGCAGGCCCGCCCCGTTGCGGATCGGGCGCACCGCCCGAGCCGCCCGAGTCCGAGCTCGTCGCATCCGCGCCGCCGCCCACCATCGCGCTCCTCGGAGGCCTCACTCGCTTCGCGTCCGTCGCGCCCACCCGGCTCTTCGATACGCGCGACGGCGCAGACAGCGCGCTGCTCCTGCGCACCGACGGCGCCACGACCGGCCCGCTCACGGCGTCGCGTCGAGGGATCGTCAGCGACTGGGCCGGGCTCCCCGCAGGCGCGGCGTCGGTCTGGCTCAACATCGCCGCGTTGCCGCACGCCATGCCGGGCTTCGTGAGCGTTGGCCCGCTCGGCGCTACGTCGAGCACTTCGGCCGTCAACTTCTTCCCGCCTCGGCTCCGCGCGAACGCTGCGGCGGTCGCCCTCGGCGGTGCAAACAGCATCGTGTTCACCGCGAGCACCGACGTCGACGTCGTCGGCGACTGGACCGGCGCCTTCGCGACGAGCGGCAGCGGGCTGCGCACCCACGGCCCGCGCCGTGTCCTCGACACCCGCGCCTCCGCGACACCGCTCGTGGCCGGGACACCGTTCTCGCTCGACGTCGGTGCGCCGGCGGACGCGAACGGCGTCGTCGCTTCCGTCACCGTCGTGGGCGGCGAGGCCGATGGCTTCCTCGTCGCCTACCCGTGCGCGGCGGCCGTGCCCAGCACGAGCAACATCAACTTCGCGGCGCACCTCGTGTCGACGACCACGGTGATCTCCGAGCTCAGCGGGGGAACGGTCTGCTTCCTGTCGAACCAGGCCGTGGAGCTCATCGTCGACGTGACCGGCTTCCTCGTGCCGGACGGCGAGCTCTCCTACCAGGCGATGCTCGGCGCCCGGCTGCTCGACACCCGCACCGCCGGTACGCGCTACCAGGGCCGGCTCGGCGTCCATCAGGTGATCGAGCTTCCGATCCAGTCGTTGCCGGGGATGCCGTCCGAGGTGTTCGCGGTGATGGCGAACCTCGTGTCCATCTCGCCCGGCAGCCGTGGCTACGTCAGCGCGTTCCCCTGCGGCGCCGCCGTCCCCGCAACGTCGAGCGTCAACTTCGACTCGGACGATCCCGCGGCCGCGCTCGTCGTCTCTTCGCTCGGAACCGGCGCATCGGGGCCAGGGTCGCTCTGTCTCTTCGCGAGCGCGCGGACCGATCTCGTCGTCGACGTCGTCGGCGTCTGGGTGCCGACGCCAGCAGCCCCACCGCCGGTGCCGGGCCCGGGCCCGATCGATCCCGATCGTCCGGAGCCGATGGAGCCGCCGACGGGACCGCCCGATCCGGAGGACCTGCTCGATGCTGGGCCCGAGGTGTACGAGGACTCGAGCGTGTTCGTGCTGCCCGACGGGCGCGTGGTGACGCCCGCAGACTACGAGGACGGCAGCCTCGGACCGGGGACGGGCCCCGACGGCGCACCGGGCTCGGACGGCGGTGGTGCCGCGGCCGCGGGTGGATGTAGCTGTCGCGTCGGCGCCCACCGAGACGCGAGCGGAGCTGCGCTGGTGATGGCGGCGGTCGCGCTCGCGGGCGGGTGGCGACGCCGCCGCGCGCGGTGACGCCATCGGAGAGTCTCGAAGCCGCATTCATCTCCGATCGATGCGAAGGATCATCACTGCGGGCCACCGACCATCAGACCGCCCGAACGGTCTCGTTTCGGCAGGGCTCATCCATCAACCGATCCGCGCCGCTCGCGATGTTCCGCCTGATCGCGGACCTCCCGGCAGATCGCCTGCTGCCAGCGCCTACGACTTGAGCGCGACGACCTTCACGCTCCAGCTCGCGCTTTCGTCCGGCACGGTCACCGTCGACTACACGCGCCCCTGAGCGGAGCGGACGCATCCGTTCGCTGGCGGCTGCCGAGCTCGGCGCGAGATCGGAGCGGGTGCGCGAAGGCGAGCGAGCCACACGCGCACGCGTCCGCTCAAGATGCGTCTGGCGCTCGAGCCACGTCGGCCGTGTCCAGCGCCGTCGCGCTCGCGCCGACCGGCAAGAGCCACGACGGAAGCTCGCGCAGCGCGGACGTCGCCACGTCTCGTGCGAGCGTGGGCATGTCGCGGAGCCGCGCCCTACGGGCATGAAGCGCGAGGCCGAGCGCGAGCGAGAAGCTCACCGCCAGGTTCGTCGCGCCGATGCCCGCGATCCCCGCGAGCGAGCGCGCGAGGTGCGATTGCTCGACGCCGAGGGTCCGGATCGCGAGCCCGAGGTTCGCAGACGAGAAGCTGACGTGGCGGATGTCGATCGGGATGCCGAGGAGCTGGCCGACCGTCCCCGTGCAGCCGAGGAGCACGCCCAGCACGACCGAGCCCATCACGGCGCCGGCGCCGCCCGACTCGACGAAGCGCGCGAGGCGTTCGGTCCGTCGCTTCCCGATTCGTCTCCGAACCTGGACGCTGCGCCGGATCCGTTCCGGAACGTGGCGCGCCATCACCGAGCTCGATGCGTAGCCGGCCACGATGCCCGACGTCGTGAGCCAGAGACCCGTGATCGCCGCGTGTGGGAGCGCGAGGCTCCGAATCGGGTCGAGCTCCTCGATGAGGTGGTGCGCTTTCTCGATCGATGCGATCGGGTCGCCGAGCACGAGCGCGATGAGCGCCGAGAGAGCGAACGCAGCCGGCAGCGCGACGAGGCAATTGCCGAGGATCGCGGCGAGCTGGCTGCGCACCACGCACTGGATGGTCTCGACGAGCCCGCGCGTCTCCTTGGGATGCTTCGCGTCGACCGAGCCCGCGAGCGACGCGGCCGTCATCGCCGGCTGCTTCGTCGCGATCGACATGCCGAGCATCTGGACGATCACGAAGCCGAGCGCGTAGTTCGTCGAGAACAGCGCGGCCTCGACGAGCGGGGGCGTTCCGAGCGCGGCGATGCCCACTTTCACTCCGGCGAGGCACGCGATGACGAGACCGGCACCGGCGGCCGCGAGCCACATCCCGCCGTACTCGGCCTTGGTGCGCGCGATGTAGTGCTCGCCCGTCCGCCCTGCGTGCGAGACGATCTCCGATGCGACCAGGTACGAGCCGCGACTGAGCAACGGAACGATCTGCTCGATCTCGCCCTGAGCGAGGGCGAGCCGCCGGAACAGCGCGTTCTGCGCACCGGTCCGGACCACGCAGTCGGACGAGACGACGTCGAGCAGCAGCGACAGGCGCTCGATGAGATCTTCGATTCGTTCGAGCTCGTACGTCAGCCGGATGGTCGCTCCCGTGATCGGAGCGCGCCTCCGGAGCCGCGCCGTCGCGTCGTGGCACTGCGTGAGCAGCACGCGGACCTGACGATCATCCTCCTCGTCGGCCGGTGGGCCGCTCGACGCGCTCTCGAGACCGTCTCGCGCGCGAAGCCCGGCCGTGAGCCGCAGCACGTGTTGGGCCTGGGCGAGGAACGGGGACTCGAAGTCGATCGCGCCTGGATCGAAGTCGAAGAGGACGGGGTCGTCGCCCGCGGCGGCGAGCCGGTGAGCGAGCAGATCGATCGCGCGCAGCGTTCCATGCGCGATCGCGTGCTCCGCCGCCGCGTCGTCCGGCGCGAGGAGGGCGAGGATCCGGGTGAGCGACGCATCGTCGACGGCCTCGAGCCACACCTCGTCGATCGGATCGAAGACCGTCTGAAGGATCTCGGTGAGCTCGTGTGGCGGCCGGTGCGACGCGAGCAGTCGTGCGGAGACACGCTGGCGGAGCTCCGCGAAGAAGCCGTGCGAAGGCAGGAGGCCGAGGTCGGCCAGCGCCGAGGTCGATCGCGTCGCGAGCGCGAGACGCGCGGAGTAGACCTTCACCCCGACGCGCAGCGCGGTGTCCTCCTCGAGCAGCGAGCAGAGCGCCTCGAGCGTGGAAGCTCGCTGCGTCGTGCGCGTCTGACGCATTCGATGGGCGAGCCGGCGTAGCGGGTCGAGCGATGGAATCTGATCGCCGGCCTCGCGCCCAGCGTGCGTGAGGGCTTCCAGTTCCTGGCGGATGCCCTTGCGGATCTCGGCGGCGAGGGCGGGCGAGGTGGAGGTCGTCTGCGCCATCACGCGACGCAGTGCACGCCCTGAACCACGCGCGTGCCCGCTCGCGACCTGCCTCCGCTGCGCCGGTGTGAGGCCGTGCGTGTCACCTGAGGCGTTTCGCGGCAGACCTCGCTTCAGGTCGCCGGAACCGTACGAGCTCGCTGGCGCGCACGAGCCTCACGGTGCGGCCACGTCGGCCGTTGCCCTGGCAGGCCCACCACGCGGTTGCGTCGTTGCCGTAGCCGCGCGTGTCACCCGCGTAGGTGAACGGAGTCGTGGTGATCGCGATCGCCGACGCCGCGGTGTCGCCGGGGAGCGCCGATGCGACGCAGGCGTTGTGCGCGTCGCAGGTCTGTGAAGCCCCGCACGATCCGCAGCTGCCCGCGCAGCCGTCCGAGCCGCAGGCGCGATCGGAACAGCTCGGGACGCAGACGCACGTGCGGGCGGTCGAGCAGCTCCACTCGATGGCGAGCGGACACTGGCGCTCGCAGCGTTGTCGAACGCATGGCAGTCGTCGGTGCAGCTCGTCGGGCCCGCGTCACGGGTGCCGCCGTCTGCCGGCGCATCGAGGGCCGCCGGGCTCGCGCTTCTCGAGCCGGACAGGGCTGCTACGCGCGCAGGCGGGCGAGCACCGTCCGCTGCGCTTCGTCGATCACCTTCGCGACGTCGATCGCGGCGTGATCGAAGTAGGCCTGCGTGGCGACACCGATCACGATCCCCACCAGCAGCGCGGCGATGGCGTCGGGTGGAACGTCGGCAAGCTCGCCCGACTTCCGGCCCGCGCGTACGAGCCGCGCGGCCTCCTTGCGGTACGACGCGTACAGCCGCGCGTTGATCTTCCGGATCTCGGGGCTCGAGGGAATACGACCCCAGAACGAGATCAAGATGCGAGTCGCCTCCCGGTGCCCGACGAAGCCTTCGATGGTCGCGCGGAGGACGGCGCAGATCTTCTCTTCGGCCGATGCGTGCTCCTGCACCTCGGCCCGGGTCGCTGCGTCGATCTCGTCGATGGCGCTGTCGAGCACCGCGAGGACGATCTCGTCCTTGTTGGCGAAGTGATAGGTGATCACCCCGCGCGAGAAGTCGAGACGGCTCTCGAGCGTGCCGATCGTGAGCGCCTCGAGGCCCTCCTCGGCGACGATGCGCCGCGCAGCGCGGATGATCTGCTGGCGTCTGAGATCCCGGATCGACCCGATCGCGTTCATGCGCGCTCCGTGGCGCTCGTGCGCGCGTTCGTCTCCGCGTGTCAGGCGGCCAGGCCGGTCGCGCTCATCCGCGCCGGCTCCGCCGCGAGCAGGGTGATCGAGCCCCCACGCTGCTGCAAGAGATCGTCGAGCGAGCACCCGAGAATCCCCTGTGCCGCGACGAGCCCGGAGATCGTCGCGGGCAGCACGCCGTGCCCGAGCGTGCTCGCGCCAGCGAGCCAGAGATTCTCGATCTCCGTGCGCACGCCGTACCCGCCGGGCCCGAGCTGCCGGAGCGTCTTCTCGGTGCCGTAGAGGTTGCCGCCGGTCGCAGCGACGTAGTGGAGGTTGGTCAGCGGCGTGCCGAGATCCGAGAAGACGACGTGGCTCTCGATCCCGGGGATGCGCCGCGCGAGCGTTCGCAGCATGCGCGCGGTCAGCTCGGACTTGAGCGCCTCGTAGCTCCCGGGGCGATCTCCGAACGCCGTCGACGCCCACTGTCGAAACGCATCGTGGCCCACGAAGGAGAAGGCCTCGAGCGTGTGGTGGCCGCCGTATCGCTTCGAAGGATCCTTCAGCGTCGTCGCCGTGAAGAAGAGCGCCGGCATGTCCTTCACCTCGTGCCCCCAGCCGGACCGCCCGTGCTGAAAGATGCTCTCGAGGTCGTCGTGCGCGAAGTGCCAGTAGTTGCCCGAGTCGAGGCCCGCCGCGCGGAGATCCATGTCGACGGCGAGGAAGAGACTGAGCGCCGAGAGCGAGTAGCGAGTCGATGCGAGCTTGTGCTTGAGCGCCCGCCCGAGGTGCTCCTCTCCGACGAGCCGGCGGAACGTGACGTCCGGATCGGCGTTGCTGACGACCGTGCGCGCTCGGACCGTCCGGCCGTCGCTGAGCCGAACGCCGATCGCGCGGCGTCCCTCGATCAGCACGCGATCGACGCCGTTGCCGACGAAGATCTCGCCGCCCGCTCGCTTCAGCGCTCGGATGAACGCGCGCGGGATGGATGCGGCTCCACCGCGCGGATAGTACCCGCCGTCGATGTAGTGGTTGGTGACGGCCGCGTGTAGCGGCGCGGGGGCGAGCGAAGGCGGAAGCCCGTGGTCGCCGCACTGCGCTGCGAGGACGGCTCGAAGGAGCGGATCGTGGACGTGTCCGTCGATGAGCGCCCGCGCCGAGCGAAGGCCCCAGCGCGCGAGCGTCGGAGCGCGCCACGGCAGCTGCACGAAGTCCGACAGGCCGCTCATCGTGAAGACGTCACCGAGCTCTTCGCCGAGGGCGCCGATCGTGCGCAGGTATGCGTCGATCCCTCGGGCGTCCTTCGGGAAGCGCTCCTTCATGCGCGCCGCGAACGCCTCACGGCCCGCCGGGATGTCGAAGCGCTGATCGCCGACGAGCACGTGATCGAAGCCGTCCCGATTCAGCTCGTAGAACGCCAGATCGGCTCCGAGGCCGAGCCCTTCGTACACGCGGCGCATCATCCCGCCCGCGTCGAGCTCGCCGACGTAGTGGACGCCCGGGCTGAAGCGATACCCGCCGAGGGAGAACGAATGACACCAGCCGCCCGGCAGGTAGTGCTGCTCGAAGACGGCCACGCTCTTCCCGGCGCCTGCGAGCGCGACGGCCGCCGCGAGCCCGCCCGCTCCCGAGCCGATCACGATCGCGTCGAAGTCACCCGAGACTCGTCGTTTCCCCATACGTCTGACCCTGGTTACAACGACCGTTCTATTTACGCAACGCTCGTTGTGTCACGGCCCGGTCATGCCTGAGATCACGTCCACGTCGTGAGGGGATCGCGAGCCCGACCGAGGTGACGCCGATCCCGCTCATGCGCGTCGCGTGCCGTTCGACGCGCACGGGCGGCGAGGACCACCAGAGAGCGCGCGCACGATGATTGCGTCCTCGTCGAGGTGCGCTGTGGACCGCGACTGCCGCAGTCACTCAGCCGGGAGCGAGCGATGGCGATGAGGCTTCACGTGGGGATGAGCAGCGCGCCTGATGCCCGAGGCGCCGCGTCCCAGGCGATCGGCGCTGCGCTGCGCGGAGCGACGTGGCCGGCCTTCGCGCTGATCTTCTGCACCGATCGCTACGACGCGGACGAGCTCGCGGCCGCGGTCGGGCGCGAGATCGGGATGATCCCGTGGGCTGGCTGCTGCGCTCCGGGCGTCTTCGCTGGCGCCGAGATCCTCGAGCAGGGCGTCACCGTCGGTGTGTTCTCGACCGAAGACACCGCCTTCGGGGTCGGGATGGGCGGGCCCGTCAGCCGGGACGCGCGCGCCGCCGGGCGCGAGGCGGGCGCGCAAGCGGTGAAGGAGCTCGCGCGATCAGTCCCCCCGACCGGACGTGCCTTCATCGTCCTGACCGACGCGTTCGCCGGCAACGCATCCGCGGTAGTGCGCGGCGTAGCCTACAGCGCGGGCGCGGGCGCGGTCTGGGCAGGCGGGGGCACAGGCGACAACCTGCACTTCGTCCACAACGCGCAGTTCGCGCACGGCAGAGCGTGGCGAGATCGCGCGGTCGTGATCGCGATCGACGCGTCGCACGCGATCTCGGTCGGCATGCGACACGGATGGCGTCCGTACGGCACCGCCGTCACGATCACACGCTCGAGCGGCGTGACCGCGAAGGAGCTCGACTACCAGAGCGCGTTCCATGTCTACCAGGAGACCGCCGCGCGCCACGGCGAGCGCATCGACGAGGGCAGCTTCGCGCGGTTCGCCATGAGCCACCCTCTCGGGATCCCGCAGACCGACGGTGAGTTCGTGATCCGCGATCCGTTCGCGGTCGATCTCGACGGTGGCCTCCGCTGCGTCGCTGAGGTTCCCGAGGGTGCGATCGTGCGCGTGATGCAGGGCGCTCGTGACGACCTGATCGCTGCGGCGCGCGTGGCGGCGGTGGACGCGCGCGACGGGCTCGACCGCTCCCCCGGCGGCGCGATCGTCTTCGACTGCGTCTCCCGCTCACTGCTGCTCGGACGCGGCGTGCGCGACGAGCTCGCCGCGCTCCAGGCCGGGATCGGCCCTGACGTGCCCCTGATGGGCTGTCTCAGCATCGGCGAGGTCGGCGCGTTCGGGCACGCGGCTCCGCAGTTCCACAACAAGACCGCGGTCGTGATCGGGCTGCCGGGCGCGGAGTCGAGGGCCATGCTCGACCGGAGCGAGCGGCGCGCCGAGAGCCACGAGATTCCCGCCATCGAGCCCCTCGCGCACGCGAGCGCGCTCCAGGAGCTGACGGTCGCCGCGCTCGAGCTGTTCGATCCGCAGCGGCGCCCGGACCCGTTCCTCGATCGCGTCGCCGAGCGGGTCGGCTGCTATGCGGCGATGTTGTTCGAGACCGACGCGGGCGGCCGGTTCGTCCTGACGGGCGCCAACGGGCTCGCGACGGAGTCACGCGCGCTGCCGGTCGCCCGGGGCGAGGCGCCAGCGCTCGAGCTAGGGTGCCCCGACGCGCGGCTGCACTATCCGGAGCTCGAGCGTCCCGGGCTCGTCTGCTGGCGCTTCCCGATGGGAACGCCCGAGGCGCCGGCCGAGCTGCAGCTCTCGTTCACGGCGGCGCGACCGTTCTCACCGATTCTCCACGGGATGGTCGAGCGGCTTGCACGCACCCTGGGCACCGTGCTCGTCAACCGGCGCCTCTTGGCTCGCACGTTCGAGAGCGAGCGCAACCTCGCGACGGAGCGCGACGCGGTGGCTGAGGGGCGCGCGATGGCGGAGCGCGCGAACGCATCGAAGGGCGAGTTCCTCGCCGTCATCTCGCACGAGATACGCAACCGTCTGAACCCGGTCATCCAGTGGACGCGGCTCCTGCGCGGCCGCGAGCTGTCGCCGGAGGGGATCACACACGCTCTCGAGGTCATCGAGCGCAACGCGTTGATGCAGAGCCGGTTGATCGAGGACCTCCTCGATCTCGATCGCGCGAGCAGCGGCACGTTCAGCCTCGACCCTGTGGAGATCGATCTCCACCGTCTGGCCGTCGAAGAAGCGGAGGTGCTCGGAGCCGCCGCTGCCGCGAAGGGCGTTGAGCTGCGCGTGCGCGCGAACGCCAAGCCCGCGATGATCCGCGCGGACGCGGACCGGATGCGGCAGGTCGTCGCGAACCTCCTGGAGAACGCGCTGAAGTTCACCCCGAAGGGCGGCCGCATCGAAGCGAGCGCGACGCGCGAGGCATCGGTCGTGCGTTTCGCGGTGGAGGACTCGGGCCGTGGGATCCCGGTGTCGGAGCTCCCGACCGTCTTCGACCTCTTCACGCGTGGAAACACGTACCCCGCCGATCGGTCGCCGGGGTCGCGAGGCTCGGGCCTCGGGATCGGCCTCGCCCTCGTGCGCCGCATCGTGGAGACGCACGGAGGAACGGTGCGCGTCACCAGCCCAGGCGTGGATCAGGGCACGACGTTCACCGTCGAGCTTCCGGCCTCGGTCAGCGTCAGGCTCGTACCCGCGTCGCCGTGATCATCCGGCGCGCGAGGTCCTCGTGGCTACCCCGAGCGTCGCTCAGGGGTCGACGTACCAGACGACGTAGGCGCTCAGCGCGATGTCGCCGCCGTTCGGTGCGCCCGTCCGGAAGTGACCCTGGTACGCGACGTCGTTCGCGCTTCCCGCGGTCACGAGGCTCGTGATGTCGGTGCGGAGCGCCTGCACCGCGAGGCCCGGGCACCAGTACGCGCGAGACTGGGCCCAGTTGCCCCACTGGCCGGGGATCACTCCCTCCGACGCGCGCGCCGCACAGCCGCGGTCGGTCCCGATGGGCGCGCCGTCGTGACGGATCTCGGCGAGCGCGGTCCCGTTCACCGAGAAGTCGTGACGGTGATCGCACCACTCGGCGCACGAGTCGCCCGCAGTCTGCCCGTGGCCGGTGAGGATCGTGACGAGCTCGACCCGCGTCACGCCGGCGGGCGGCGTGAACGAGAACGGCGGGCGCGTGTTGTACGACGCATCGAACGCGCCGCCGGTGAACGCGCGCACCGCGCCGGACGCCATCGGCCGACCCGACTGCGTGCGAAGCCGGAGCGAGACCTGCGCGTCCCACTCCGTCGCGCGCTCCCAGTCGGGGCCCAGCTCGACGAAGAACGAGCGGTCGCCGCCGTCGCGGAGAAGCCCGAGGAACGGCGTCGCGTCGATGAGATAGTGCTGACGACCTCGACGCCAGTAGGGCGTGATCCAGCGCGCGATCTCGAGGCGCTCCGTGCACGGAGCGCCGTCGACGCAGAGCTGCACGTCGGCGATGCGATCCCACTCCGAGCACCCGAAGGGGTTGCCGTTGTTGCAGGTGATCTCGATGTCGACCTCCATCGTGTCGAACGCCGCCATCTGCGTCGCCGACGGAAGCGTCACGTCGCGCGTGAACACACGGCCCGTCGTCGTCTCGTCGAGCAGCGAGACGACGGTCGTGGCCGTCTCCGCCGCCAGACGCGCCTCGAGCGTGCCTCGGTACTCGTAGAAGTGGCTCAGGAACGCCGCCATGCCCAGCTGATCGGCCGGCGCGCCGACCGCGGGGCTCAGGCTGTCGCCGGGATCCCAGGTCTGCGCGCGATCGATCCCGAACACGCTCGGCGGCGGCGGATAGGCATGGCCCCGATCTCCGAGGTCCACCACGGACGCTGCGCTGCTCGCGTAGGCGAGGTAGTCCGTGATGTAGGCGCTCACGCTACCGTCGATCGAGCCCGCTTCGTCCGTCACGTAGTGAAAGCGGTCGCGCCAGAACTGCTGCTCCGCCGGATCGTCGATCGCCTCGAACACGAAGGCCTCTTCGAGCTGAGAGGCGAGCCCCTCCATGAGCCCGGCCCTCGTGCCCTCGTCGGGCTCGGTCGAGAGGAAGAAGTAGCGGACGTTGCGCCGGCCCTCCGTGATCAGGCGATCGGGCGGCGTGTGGATCAAGTCGTCCGTGAAGCCGGGCATGTGGAGGAAGAAGACGTAGCTCTCGCATCCGCTCCAGTCGGCGCGCAGAGAGAAGCTGCGACCGTCGACCGTGTGCACCGTGAAGTCGCCGGCGACCTCGCCCATGCGAGTGCCCGTGCCGGTCGTTCGGAACGGCGTGCGCGACAGGCTCAGCTGCTCGCACACGTCGGGCGGCGTCGGCCCGGCGTCGGTCCCCGCGTCCCCGGGGTCGACGTTCGCATCGACCGCCGCGTCGGCGCCCGAGTCCTCGGGTGGGGGAGCTGGAGCCTCGCACCCGAGCGCCCACGAACAGAGGAGGAGCAGCGTGAGGGCGGCGGTTGCGCGTGCAAGCATCGGACGACCGTACCGAACACGGCCCCGCATCGCCAGCGGCTCGCGAGCGCCGCGACATCGGGTACGATGGCGCCGAATGGAATTCTTCTCGATCGGGCAGTCGGCCAACGGCTTCATCGCCATCGGGCAGGAGGCGACGGGCGTCATCGCGATCGGCCAGGTCGCTACCGGTGTCATCGCGATCGGCCAGGGCGCGCGAGGGGTGGTGGCGGTCGGGATGCTCTCGTGCGGGATCATCAGCGTCGGCATGCTCTCGTTCGGGCTGGTCGGCTGCGTGGCGATGATCGGCGCCGGCGGCAAGGGCTGGGGCGGCGTCCTCCCTCTCTGCCCGATGCCGCCTGCCCGCCCGAAGCTTCCAGCGGAGACCGGGCGCGACCTGCTCGAGAGCGGCCGCGCGCCAGGCTGGATCGCGGTCGAGGTGCAGCAGACGCCGATGGGCTTCGCGCTGATGCGTGAAGGTCGCGCGCTCGCAGCGAAGCTCGCGCCCACGATGATCGGCCCGTGCTCGGAGGCATTCGCCGCCGGGCAGCGCGTGCTCGCCTTCGTGAAGCCGACGGCGAGAGGCCCCGAGGTCTCTCGCCTCATGCGCATGCCGAAGTGGAACCTCCTGAATCCGGCCTGGCTCGGCGTCAGCGCCGCGCAGCTCCTCGGGCTCGCCGTGCTCTCCGCGATCTACTTCTGGGTCGGGTTCACGCCGGTCGTCGACGAGATCCTCAGCCTCGTCAAGCAGTAGGGCGTCGTGGGGCGCCTCTTTCTCGTACGGCATGGTCAGGCGTCGGCGCTCTCGGGCGACTACGACCAGCTCTCCACGCTCGGTCGCGAGCAGTCGCGCCTCCTCGCGAGCCACTTCGATCGCTTCGAGATCGTTCCGGATCGCGTGCTCGTCGGGCCGCGACGACGGCATGCGCAGACGCACGACGAGACGCTCTCCGCCCTTCACACGCGCGATCGCTGGCCGACGCCCGAGCCCGTCCAGGAGCTCGACGAGCACCACGCCGTGCAGCTCGTCGTTCACCTCGGACCGACGCTCCACGCGCGCGAGGACGAGCTCGGCACGCTCGCCCGTGCGGCCTACGGCGGCGAGACGGGCGACATCAAGCGCGCGATGGGCCGGCTCTTCGCGCACGTGATCCCGGCGTGGGTGCGCGGCGAGCTCTCGCATCCCGAGGTCGAGCCCTTCCAGGACTTCAAGGCGCGCGTGTCGCGCTTCATCGAGTCTGCGCGCGCGTTCGAGGGGACGACCGTCGCCTTCACTTCCGGCGGCGCGATCTCGGCGGCCGTGGCGGAGGCGCAAGGCCTCGACGACGAGCGCACGCTCGACGTGATGTGGCACCTCTTGAACGCGTCGATCACCGAGCTCGTCGTTCGCGACCGCAAGATCACGCTCGCTTCGCTGAACGCCACGCCGCACCTCGCGGAGCCGCGGCTCCTCACGCACATCTGACCACGGCGAAGAAGGGCCTACACGCGGCGGCGCTTCCACGCGATGCTCCGCGCCGAGGTTGCCCATGCCCCCCGTGCTCTCCGAACGCGTCCAGAAGATCGTCGACCAGGTCACCACGTTCGTGAACGAGCGCATGATCCCGATGGAGCCTCGTCTCGGGGCCGACGGCTTCGTGGCGCTCGTGCCCACGCTGGACGCGCTTCGTCAGGAGGCGAAGAGCCGCGGCCTCTGGGCGCCGTTTCTCCCCGAGTCGCTCGGTGGGCTCGGCCTCTCCTTGGTCGAGTACGGCTTCGTCTCGGAGGCGCTCGGACGCTCGCCCGTCGCGCACTACGTCCTGAACTGCCAGGCGCCCGACGTCGGGAACATGGAGCTGCTCCACATGTTCGGGACGGCCGAGCAGCAGGCGCGTTGGCTCGCACCGCTGACGCGCGGCGACATCCGAAGCTGCTTCGGGATGACCGAGCCAGAGCACGCGGGATCGAACCCGGTCTGGATGAGCACGCGCGCTCGCAAGGAGGGCGACGACTACGTCCTCGACGGCCACAAGTGGTTCACGAGCGGCGCGGATGGCGCGGCGTTCTGCATCGTGATGGCCGTCACCGATCCCGATGGCCCGGCGCACGCTCGCGCGTCTCAGATCATCGTGCCGACCGACGCACCGGGCTACGAGCGTGTCCGCAACATCAGCGTGATGGGCGAGCGCGGCGGCGGCTGGGCGAGCCACTCGGAGGTCACGCTGCGCGGCGTGCGCGTGCCGCAGACGAACCGCATCGGTCCGGAGGGCGCGGGCTTCCTCCTCGCGCAGGAGCGGCTCGGGCCGGGCCGGATCCATCACGCGATGCGCTGGATCGGCATCGCCGAGCGCGCCCTCGAGATGATGGTGCAGCGCGCGATCGCGCGAGAGTTGTCGCCCGGCAAGCCGCTGGGAACCCAGCAGCAGATCCAGATCTGGGTCGCCGAGAGCCGCGCTTCGATCGACGCCGCGCGCCTGTCGGTGCTCGACTGCGCGGAGCGGATCGACAAGGGTGGCGCGGCGTCGGCCCGCGACTCGATCTCGGCGATCAAGTTCTTCGTCGCCGGCGTGCTGAGCGAGGTGCTCGACCGCGCGATCCAGGTGCATGGCGCGCTCGGGATGACCGACGAGACGCCGCTCGCGTGGTGGTATCGGCACGAGCGTGCGGCCCGCATCTACGACGGGCCGGACGAGGTCCACAAGGTGTCGCTCGGCAAGCGCATCCTGACGCGCGCCGGGATGCCCGTGCGCAAGGACTGACCGAATCGGTCACGCTCGCGAAACGACGTGGGGGTCGATCCGCGCCGCGCGAACCCGTGTTCTAATGCCCGTGGGGATGATCGCCGACCTTCGACTCGGCCCGCTCCGCCTCGAGCGCTGCATCGGCAGCGGCGGGATGGCGGACGTGTGGGCCGCTGTGCATGTGGAGTCCGGCGTCGCCGTCGCCGTCAAGGTCATCCGTCGCGAAGGTGGACACTCCGCGTTCCGCGCGGACGCGCTGCGCAACGAGGTCCGAGCGCTCGCGCGCCTCGATCACGCGGCCATCGTTCCGGTCCTCGATCAGGGCGAGATCTCCGACGAGGTCGCCGAGCGGAGCGAGGGCGCGCTCGTCGCGCGAACGCCGTACTTCGTCATGGTCCGCACGAACGGCGGGACGCTCGACGACGCGCCCCTGCCGGCGTCGTTCGAGGCGCTCCGGGTCGTCCTTGCGCGCGTCCTTTCGGCGCTCGCACACGCCCACGCGCGAGGCGTGCTCCACCGCGACGTGAAGCCGAGCAACGTGCTCCTCCACGTCGAGCCCGACGGCGCTCACACCGCGCTCCTGAGCGACTTCGGCATCGCGCACGCGCTCCGCGCACACGACCAGAACGGTCCGTTCGACGGCGGGACGCCGCAGTACATGGCGCCCGAGCAGATCAGCTCCCGCTTGCGGGACGAGGGCCCGCACACGGATCTCTATTCGGTCGGCTGTCTCGTGTACCGGCTCGCGACCGGCGCTCCACCGTTCCCGGGCGATGCACAGGCGGTTCGCCGCGCGCACATGCTCAGCGCTCCGCCGCTGCTCACGGCCGAGTGGCCGCTCCCGCGCGCGTTCCTCGAGTGGACCCTCACGCTGCTCGCGAAGCGACCGTCGCAGCGCTTTCCGAGCGCCGCGGCCGCGCTGGAGGCCCTTCGATCGATCGATGCGGCCCAGGCGCTCGTGACGGTCGCTCCGCCGGCGCCGCGCGTCGTGGTCGCTTCGCGTGACGCGCCGACCGTTTCTCCGGTGACCGGCGGCGAGCGCAGCGAAGAAGTCGAGAGCGATGCGATCGCGGCCGACGAGGTCGCGCCGTTCCGATCGCGGCGGCCGTCGACTTGGCCGCAGGCACGCGTGATCCGCACCTGGCGCGCGCTCCCTGCTCCGCCTTCGCGCGGACGTCTCGTCGGCGCCGGCCTCGGTCTCTACGGGCTTCGCCCCGTTCCGCTCGCGGCGCGCGAGAAAGAGCGCGACCACCTCTGGGAGACGCTGGTCGAGGCCATCGAGTCCGAACGCCCGCGCGCCGTGCTCCTCCGGGGCCCGACCGGTCTCGGCAAGACGCGCCTCGCCGAGTGGCTCGTCGAGACGGCGCAGGAGCTCGGGCTCGCGGTCGCCCTCGTCGCGACGCACGGCCCGGGCGGCGGACCGGCCGATGGCCTCGGCGCCATGCTCGCGCGGTACCTGCGCGCCGTCGGACTCTCGCACGACGAGCTCGTGCTGCGCGTCGAGAGCTGGCTCGCCGAGCTCGGCGGCGCGGGCAGCGCTCGCGCGGACGCCGACGACGTCGTCGCGATCCTCGAGGAACGCCATGCGCGCTTCGCGCGGCCTCGAGATCGCTACGCGGTGCTTCGTCGTGTGCTCGCGCGGATCGCTCTGCGCGTGCCGGTCATCCTCGCGCTCGACGACGTCTCCGTCGCGCCCGACACGGTCGCGTTCATCGAGTCGATGCTCACCGCGCCCGAGCCGAGCCTTCCGGTGCTCGTCGTCGCCACCGCGCGAGACGAGGACCTCGCGGCGGGGCCCGACATGGCGGCACGCCTCGCTCGGCTCGGGTCGAGCGAGCACGCGAGCGTCTTGCGCGTCGCGCCGCTCGACTCCGCCTCGCACGGTCGGCTGGTCGAGGAGCTCCTCGGCCTCGAGACGGACGTCGCGCGCGAGGTCGCCGAGCGAACGAGCGGCAGCCCGCTCTTCGCGGTCCAGCTCGTGGGCGACTGGGTACAGCGCGCCATCCTCGTCCCCGGCCCCTCGGGCTTCCGGCGCAAGGGCGGGGCGAGCGCGCGCATTCCGGACGACATCCACGAGGTCTGGAGCGCGCGCGTCGATCGGGCGCTCGCGACGTTCGGCGAGAGCGCGCCCGCCATGCGAAGCACGCTCGAGCTCGGCGCCGCGTTCGGAACACGGGTCGACCTCTCCGAGTGGCGCCTCGCATGCACGGCGAGCGGGCTGCCGTCGCCTGATCCGCTGCTCGATGCGCTCGCCAGCGCGGGCCTCGTTCGGGCCGGTGCCTCGAGCGCCCGCTTCGTGCACGGAATGCTGCGCGAGAGCCTCGAGCGCGGCGCCCAAGAGGGCAAGCGCTCCGCGGCCCATCACGGAACGTGCGCGGCGCTCGTCGAGCGTCATGGCGGGGATCCGGAGCGCGTGGCGCACCACCGACAAGAGTCGGGTGAGCACGAGGCCGCGCACGCGCCGATGATGGCGGCCGCGAGGCGCCGGCTGGACGGGGGCGACGCCTCGGCCACGCATCGACTCTCTGCCCGCTACGAGGAGACGCTCGACTCGCTCGAAGCACCGTCGACCGACTCGCGGCGGGCTCGCGCGAGCCTCCTCTCGGCTGACGCGTTCCTTCTCCCGCGCCTCATCGATGAGGCCGAAGCGACGATGCGCGCCATCGA
>JBBSAT010000153.1:0-17953 GCA_038252025.1 Polyangiales bacterium
GCTCAGCCCTTCGCGCACCCATCGCGCGAGGCGCTCGAACGTGTCCATCGGGCGCGGCTCCGCGTCGGCACCATCCACGAGCGAGACGAGCTTCACGCGGAGGCCGTGCTCCGAGCCCTCGATCTCGATGCGCTGACGCTCGTGCGGGAGCGCGAGCGCCATCCCCTTCGGGAGCTCGACCCGGCTCACGCCGCGCTCGCGGTAGGTGCCGTGCGCCAGCATCGGCTCGAGCTCGGAGACCAGCCGGCGCGCGACCTCGAGCCCGCGGTGGCGGGCCACGAGCACGGGCGGCAGCACCTCGATCGTGCACGAGCCCACGGTCGCTCCATCGACCTCGCCCCGATGCACGACGATGCGCGCCCCGCCTCTGTGGCTCTCGCTCGCGAGCACGCTGGCGAGGACGAGGCGCTTCTCTCGATAGACGAGCGCCGGGCTCGCGCTCGCGCGGGGAAAGGTCGCGAGCACGTGACCATCGGTCCGGCGCACCAGCGTCGCAACGCTCGTGCGCCGATCGAACGTGAGCGCCGCGAAGCCGACCTCCATCCACGTGATGCGCGGCGAGGCCAGGTCGGCGCCGCGCCCGTCGATCGTCGGCCCCATGCGCTCGATCATCTTCCCGCGCCAGTCCACGACCCCCGTGTCGAGCCGCCCGCCGTCCTCCACCACGATCGCGAACCCGATCCGGTTTCCCGCGCCGCTCGCCGCGAGGCCGGAGGGGACGCTCGAGAGCTCGTGGCGAACGCGCTGCACGACGCCCTCGAGCTCGAAGAGCATCCAGAGCGCGCGCTCGTCCTTGAACGTCGCGAAGCACACGTCGTTGTCCGCGGCGCGCGCCGCGACGAGCCCCGTGGGCACGGACCCGTAGGTCCACCATCGCTCGCGGTCGCGCTGGAAGTCCCCGCGACCGTCGACCCGTCCGGCGAGCATGCCCTCGCCGTCGTGGAAGAAGAGGCGTGTGCTCTTGCGCCCCGGGGACGCGGTGACGGCGCGCGCTCCGGGCACGATGCAGTAGGGCGGCAGAACGAACGAGCGTCTGTCGAGCGCGACGACGGCAAGGTAGGCGCCGTCGGCTTCGCACCAGACGGCGCCGATGCCGCGCTCGAGCTGGAAGAGCTGTGGCGCCCCGCTGCGGGCCGCGTCGACCCGTCCGAGGAGGAGCGGCTCGACACGAGCGCCATCGACGTACGGGACGGCGGCCAGCATCGCGCCGGCCGGCGTGCTCCAAGCGACGACGAGCCCCTGGTCCGTCGCGAGCGCCGAGGATGCGTAGCCCTCCATCGAGGGCGAGGGTACCGCGGTTCCCATCCCCCCGAAGCCGCAGGCTAGAATCCCGGCTCGCCTGTTCCGTCAGACCGAAGAGGAGTCACCGATGCGGCCGTTTCTCGCGCTTCTGCTCACCTTCTCCACGCTCGGCGTGGTCCCCGTCGCCTCCGCTCAGGACGCCGAGGTCCAGTACCGGCTCGCGGTCTCCGAGCGGCGCGCGGGCCACCTCGACGCCGCGCTCGCAGCCGCGCGCGAGGCGCTGCGCCTCCGGCCGGACTACGCCGCCGCTCACTTCACCGCGGGCGCGATCCTGCGCGAGCAGACGCACTACGCCGAGGCGCTCACCGAGTTCCAGCACGTCGTCCGGCTTCAGCCTCAAGATCCCACCGGGCACGCGATGGTCGGCGCCGTGCTCGCGCGGCTCACGCGCTGCGACGAAGCAGTCCCCGAGCTTCGTCGCGCAGTCGCGCTGCTCGCGACGGACACCTCGAGCTGGGCGAACTTCGACGCGTGCCTGAGGCGCCAGCATCATGTGGAGGACGCGATCACTGCGTACGAGCAGGCGCTCACGGCGAACCCGGACAACCCCGACATCCTCAACAACTACGCCGTCGCGCTCCGGCAGGCGGGACGTCCCGAAGAGGCCATCGCGGCGCTCGACGGCGCGCTGGCGCGGCTACCGGACGATCCGGGCGTGCACCTGAACCTCGCGATCGCCTATCGCTCGACGCGTCGCTACCCCGAGGCGACGATGGAGTACGAGGCGTGGATGGCCCTCGTTCCGGCGCCGACCGACCCGGCCCCGCTCTTCGACCTGGGCTACTGCTACGAGCAGACCAGCCGGCCGGACGACGCGGTGCGTATCTACCAGCGCTACCTCGGCCTCGTCCGCGATCGCGATCCAGCCGGCGTGACGCGCGCGGAAGAGCGCCTCCAGTCGCTCGTCCACTGACGCAGGCGACCGCCCGCGTCTCGACTATCCGAGGACGATGCCGGGCGGCGCGTCGAGGATGCTGCGCGCGAACGCGAACCAGCGGTGAGACTCGGCGCGGTCCGAGTCGGCGCGCTCGATGATGATCCGGTGGTGCAGGCGGAGCTTCTCGGGGCCGTCGGGATCGGGCACCGAGAGCAAGAGGCGCTGCGCCTTGGTGCGATAGTGATCGCCGAGCGCACGGCCGACGACGATGATCGCGGCGACGTCCACCGCGGCCACGCCGTCCTCCGGCAGACGAACGTGGCGGCCCACGCGCGAGAGGTCGGTGCCAGCTGTGCGCGCGAGCGCGCGGATCTCGGACAGGCTCTTGCGCGGGAGGATCTCGCCGCGATCGAAGTCCACGCCCACGCGCCGCGCGTCGATCACGACCTCGCGCTTGAGAACGTCGTCGGCGAGATCGAGCACGAGCTCGCACACGGGCTCTTCGACGCGCGCGCGCGTGATCCCGCGTAGCGGGCTCGCCCCGAGGGCCACGGCAGCGACCGCCTTACGCCAGCGAAAGCGCTCGGGAACACGACCTCGCACGATCGAGACGGCCCGCTTCAGCTCCTCGCGGCGCTTCCAATAATCGACTGCATCGGTCACGCGAGAACCGTCGTACATGTGGGCCTCCGAAGCAGCCGGTATCGCCTCGGTTCGCCGGGAGGGTCAAGAAAGCGGCGGGCCCGCGAGCTCTGCGCATGCTGTCGCCCAAGACGAAACGAGCGCGAAGCCTCGCGGCCCGCGCTCGCTCGTCTTCTCTACCGCTGCCTCAGGCGCGCTCGAGCACCACGGCGATCCCCTGACCGCCTCCGATGCACGCCGCGCCGACGCCGTAGCGCTTGTTCTGCCGGCGGAGCGTGTACACGAGGTTCGCCGTGATGCGCGCGCCGCTCGCGCCGAGCGGGTGGCCGAGCGCGATCGCGCCGCCGTTCACGTTCGTCTTCTCCGGCGGGAGGCCGAGCTCCTTCTGCACCGACAGGAACTGCGCCGCGAAGGCCTCGTTCACGTCGAAGAGATCGACGTCGTCGAGCTTCAGGCCCGCGCGATCGAGCGCGCTCTTGATCGCCGGGACCGGGCCGATGCCCATCAGGGTCGGCTCGACGCCCGCGACGCCCCACTGAACCAGCTTCGCCAGCGGCACGAGGCCGCGCGACTTCGCCCACTCGGCGTCCACGACGATGAGCGCGCCTGCGCCGTCGTTGATGCCCGACGCGTTCGCCGCGGTGACGACGCCGTCCTTCTTGAAGACGGGCGGCAGCTTCGCGAGCGACTCCATCGTCGCCGTCGGGCGCGGGTGCTCGTCCTTGTCGACGATCTTCGTGCCCTTCCGCTCGACGAGCTCGATCTTCGCCATCTCGTCGGCGAAGGCGCCCGACTCGAAGGCCGCGGCCCAGCGGCGCTGGCTCTCGAGCGCGTACGTGTCGCAGTCGACGCGCGTGATGCCGTACTTCACGGCCAGGTTCTCCGCCGTCATGGCCATCGGCGTCTTGCACCAGCTGTCGGTCAGGGCGGCCCAGAGCGTGTCGACCATCTCCGGCGGCTTGCCGAACTTGGCGCCACCGTCGCGCAGGCCCCACATCGCGTGAGGCGCCTGGCTCATGCTCTCGCTCCCGGCCGCGAGCACCGCCTTCGCGTCACCGAGGACGATCTGCTCGGCGGCGCTGATGACCGCCTGGAAGCCCGAGCCGCACAAGCGGTTGAGCGTCAGCGCGGGCGTCTCGATCGGAATGCCGCACTTGAGGCCCACGTGCCGGGCGCCGTAGATCGCGTCGGGGCTGGTCTGCTGGACGTTCCCGAGGATCACCTGATCGATCTCGTTCGCGTTCACGCCCGACTGTGCGAGCGCTGCCTTGCCAGCGTGCACGGCGAGGTCGATGGCGCTGATGTCCTTCAACGAGCCGGAGAGCGCGCCGAACGCCGTGCGCTTTGCCGCGACGATCCAGATCTCCTTCGACAGCTTCTTCATCGGGTACTCCTTGCTTCTCTCGTTCAGTACACAGCTCAGCCACTACACAGCTCAGCCACTACACAGCTCAGTCAGTACAGAGATCAGCGGGCGATCTCGGCCCACGCATTGGCGAACACCGGCTCTTCCGGGTGCTCCTTCGTCTTGGCGACGACGATGACGCGGCCGTCCTCGCGCCAGCCGCTGATCTCGAGCGTGTCGCCCGGCCAGACGGGACGGCTGAAGCGTCCCGCGAAGAGCGAGAGCTTCGCCGGGTCGCCGCCGCACTCGTTCGCGAGGATCGCGCGACCCACGTAGCCGTAGGTACAGAGCCCGTGGAGGATCGGCCGGCCCATCGTGACCTTCGCCGCCTGCTCGGCGACGACGGGATCTGCGTGCAGCGGGTTGTAGTCTCCGGACAGCCGGTAGAGCAGCGCCTGGTCGGGCGACGTCTTCTCCACGGCGACCCAGTCGGCCGCGCGCTCGGGCGCACGAACGCGCACGCTCTTCGGAGGAGGCGGGCCGCCGAAGCCGCCGTCGAGCAGGTACATGATCGTCCACTCGGTCTCGCAGACCAGCTCTCCGGCCTCGTCCCGCGTCTCGGTGGCGAACACGACCTGCGCCATCCGCTTGAGGTCGCCCACGCTGGCGACCCGTCCGATCGTCTTCAGCGTCCCTCCCGGCGCGAAGGGCTTGTGCAGCCGGATCATCTGTCCGCCGTGGACGACGCCGCCGAAGTCGCCACCGACGACGCCGAAGAGCGCCTTGGCCGCCTCGTAGGTCGGGATGACGGCGTAGGTCGGGAGCACCTTCGGCCCGTGGCGGTCGGTCCCCTCGTACACGAGGTCCAGCTCACGATGTCCGGCCCCGACGCCGAGCGCGTAGAGAGCGACGTCTCGGAAGCCGTAGGTGGTCGCGATCGGGTCCGTGGTGGCGCCCACCGCGCTCGCATCGAGAGGCTTTTTCGTCATGGATCCGGACTGTCCTAGCGTCGGCGCCGGCCGGGTGCCATCGCGCCCGCCTTGCGCTTGCGAGCCGACGTGAGTGGCCGCACGCTCACCGCAAGTGCGCATCGTTGCCGCTCCGCTCGTGTTCGTGGTGGTCGCGCTGGCGGGCTGCCGTCGACCGCCTCCAACGGTCGTCGCACCGATGGACGCGGGCCCCGACGACCGAGGACCGTCCCCCGAGCAGGACTCGGATGGCGACGGGCTCTGCGATCGCAACGAAGTGGAGCGCCGCACCGATCCGTTCAGCGTGGACACGGATCTCGATGGCTTCTCCGACTACGCGGAGCTCCTGGCCGGCAGCGATCCGTTCATGCTCGACTCGCCGAACCGCGACCTCCTCGTCTTCCTGCCCGAGACGCCGGACGGCTTCATCGACGTGCCGCTCACGTTCTCGGTTCGCGGCGTCGGCGAGACCTTCCTCGGCTCGTACCTCGCGCAGCCGCTCCTGATCCAGGACGACGGAACGAGCGCGGTCACCTTCTACGCCGGTGGGCGCGCGGCGGGCGCATCACCCATGGAGAACGTGCGCGGCGTCGTGGAGAACGAGCGCTTCCCCGGCGTCTTCGGCCGCACCTTGCTCGCGTTCTCCATGCGCTTCGAGCAGCGTCAGCTCCCGCGAGGCTGCATGCGCGCGTATCCGTTCGGGTACTCCTTGAAGCGGGACGACGGCTCGTACGCCGGGAACTTCTACCGGTGGCTCGTCATCGCACCGATCGGGATGCGGCCCGGCGCCGCGGGCGCGATCTGGTGCGGCCCGGCCGACGGCATCTGCCGCTGACGCTCACGCCGGCGCACGACGCCGGATCGCGATCGGATCACCGACGCTGAGCTCGCCGACGTCGTCCGCGATGAGGTTCACGCCGAACCACACCCCCACTGCGCCTCCGGGGATCGCCCAGCGGCGGAACGTCGCGAGCGTGCGCAGCGGCTCCTTCTCGGCGATCGCCGTGCTCGGATCGAGGGTCGTGATGACGCAGCGGTCACACGGCTTCGGTGCGCGAAACGCGATCGATCCGATCGTGAAGGCCTCCCACGAGTCCTCGTCCCACGGCGGCGCGCCCGCAGCGACCACGTTCGGGCGGAAGCGGCTCATCGCGACGCGAGCGCCACCGCGCGCCTCGATCCGGTCGCCGAGATCCGAGAGCGAGCTCTCGCTCGCGAGCAGAAGTGGATAGCCGTCCGCGAAGCTCACGACGTCGCCCGGAAGGCTCCGCGCCGAGCTCATGGGCCGCAGCGCGCCCTCCGGCATGTAGACGAGCCGAAGGTCTCGACCGAGGAACGCGCTGAACCACTCGCTGCCCGCGCGATCGACGAAGGCATCGACCGCATCGCCCCAGACCGTGACGCGAGCCGGCTCTCCGCCGGTCGCGCAGAGCGGCACGCCGACCTCGGACACGCCCGACGCCGAGACGCGGATGTGCTCTCCCTCGAGCGCCACGTCGACCAGCGCGAGCCGATGCTCGTCCCGCTGCGTGACGAAGCGGCCGGCGTCGTCGACGATCATCCATCGTCGATCGTGCTCGAGCCCGCCGCGCGCGACGCGAGCGCGCTCCACGGAGATCCCACGACAGCTCTTGATCGGAAATCGGATGATCTCGGCGAGCCTCATCCGTCCGTCCTCGCCCGGCTCAGCTCTGATTGAAGGGAGACGGGTAGAGCCCGAGGCGCATCGTGGTCTTCCCGGTCGCTCCGCCGATCGCTTCGTGGAACAGATAGAAGTCGTCGAGGCGCAGCGAGAGCGTCTGCGCGAGGCGCCAGAGGAACTTCGTCGCGAGCACCGAGTCCTGCTGGAGCAGCGCGTAGAACTGCGGGCGGTCGAGCGCGAGGATCCGCGCCTGCGTCTTCGTGCGGACCGTCGCCGAGCGCGGCCGCTGGTTGAGCAGCGCCATCTCGCCGAAGTGGCTCCCCGCGTTGAGAAGCGCGACCGGAAGGCTGCCGCGCTCGACCATCGCCTGCCCCTCGATCAGGACGAACAGCGTCTCGGACGCCTCGCCCTCGTGGATGATGACCGTGTCCGCCGGGACGTCGCGAGGCGTGAACGCGTTCGAGACGCGGACGAGCTCGCTCATCGAGCACTCGGCGAACAGCTCCACGTTCGAGAGCGCGTCGAGCTTCTCGTTCACGAGCGTCATCCGCGCCGTCTCTGCGGTCCTCTCCTCGGACGAGACGCTCTCGACGCGAAGAACGATGCTCGTGATGTTGTCCGCGCCGCCACGATCGTTGGCGATGCCGATGAGCTGCTTGGCGATGTCGGGGATGCTCTCGCCCGACATGAGCCCCGGCAGCTCCGCGCCCTCGGCGAGGTAGCCGTGCAAGCCGTCCGAGCAGAGCATCAGCGTGTCGCCGTCGAGGATGTCGAAGACGAGCGTGTCGACGATGACGCTCTCGAGCGGACCGACGGCCCGCGTGATGATGTTGTGGTGCGTGCTCTCCCGGGCCTGCTCCGGCGTCATCATCCCGTAGCGGATGGCCTCCTGGAGAAACGTGTGATCTTCGCTGAGCTGGTAGAGCTGCGCGGCGCGCACCAGGTAGAGGCGCGAGTCGCCGACGTGCCCCATCACGCCCTTGCCGCCGCGGATGAGCAGGGAGACGAACGTCGTCCCCATGCCCTTCTTCCCCGTCTCGGCCTGTCCCATCCGGAAGATGGTCTGCGACGCGTCCTCGATCGCCTCGCGCAGGATCTGCGCTGCCCGATCGTGCGGGAGCTCTCCGCGATCGACGGCCGCCAGCTCCTCGTGCTTGTCGAGGAGGAGCTGCTGGACGTGCGCAGCCGCGGTCGAGGACGCGATCTCTCCGGCAGCGTGCCCGCCCATCCCGTCGCACACCACGTAGAGCCCGAGCTCCGAGTCGACGAGGAGGAAGTCCTCGTTCAGCTGACGCGCCCGGCCGACGTCCGTCTCTCCCGCCACGCTGATCTTCATATGGTCCGTGAGAGTGCCGGATCCGGCATGTGCCCCTCAAGCCCTCGCTGTCGTTATAGACTCCGGCCGCGAGCATGACCCGCGGCGCCATCACCCTCGCGCGCTACCGCGGCGCGCCAATTCGCGTCCACTGGTCGGTGCCGGTCGTGGCGCTCTTTGCGGGCGGGCTTCGCTTTGCCCCCGGCGCGTGGCTCGGGCTCGTGCTCGTCGTGCTGCTCCACGAGATCGGGCACGCGTTCTGGGCGCGGCGCTTCCAGATGGACGTCACCGAGATCGTCATCCACGGGATGGGAGGCCACTGCGCCTACCTCGGCACCCCGAGCCCGAAGCAGCGATCGATCGTCGCCTGGGGCGGCGTGATGGCGCAGGGGCTCGTGCTCTGCATCGCGCTCCCGGTCGCCCGCTTCCTGCCCGCGACGAGCGAGCTCCAGCGCGACCTCTACGACATGCTCATCGCGACGAACGTGTTCATCGCGCTCTTCAACCTCATCCCCATCCGTCCGTTCGACGGCGCCGACGCGTGGCGCTTGTTTCCGATCCTCCTGGCGGAGCGATCGCGCAAGAGCGTGACCGCGCTCCGGCAGGAGGTCATGCGCGCGCAGCGGTCGGTCCCTCCGGCGCGCGATGGCGTTCCTTCGAAGCCGCGCCCCGGGCAGACGCTCGGCGAGGCGCTCTCTCTCGGCGTGGTCGACGAGGGCGCCGTGCGCGACACCGTCCGCCGTGCGCTCGACGAGGCGAAGCGAGACTCCGCCCAGCCGCGCGGGCCTCGCAAGCCCGGGAAGGACGAGCCCGGTCGTCACTGATGCGAACGCTCCGTCATCTCGCCTGGGCGCGCGTCCACCTGGGTCCGTTCGCTCTCGCCGCGACTCTGCTCGCGTGCACGACGGCGCGGCCCGTCGAGACGACGACGCCCGTTCCCGACCCGGACCCCGGGGCCGAGCCCGAGTCGACGGGCGACGTCGAGGAGCCGGCGCGGCTCATCGTCCCGGAAGACACGAGCGCGCCCGATGGGGAGGCCTGTGAGCGCAACCGGGAGTGCACGAGCGGCCTCGCGTGCCGCGGCGTCGCCGGCTGCGCGAGCGGCTGGGCGTGCGGAGCGCCGGGCGAGTGCGGCACCGAGCGCGTCGCCTACTGTGACTGCGAGGGCGTGACCTTCCATGCGGCCTCGGGCTGCCCGGGGCGGACCTACATGCACGTCGGTCCTTGCGAGGACGTGAGCATCGCCGAGACCTCGCTCGGTCTGCCGGACGGCGACGAGCCCATCACGACCCAGGACCGCACGTGCGATTCGAGCAGCGACTGCCGACGAGGCCAGGTGTGCTTCGGTATCGCGGGCTGTGGCGGCGGCTGGCGATGCGAGCGAGTGCGCGGCTGCTCGAGGCAGCGGGTCTCGTTCTGCGGGTGCGACGGGGAGACCTTCATGGCGAGCCCCGATTGCCCCGGCCGCGCGTTCGTTCGTCGAGGCGCGTGCGACGAGGCGATCGCGAGCACGACGACCGAGAGCCTCGGCGCGCCCCCGCCGACCTCGACCTCGACCTCCACGTCGACCTCGACCTCGAGAGGCCGCGCGCCCACGACGGTCGCCTCCACGCCGAGCCCTGGAGGGTGCACCTCCTCGCGTGACTGCCGCGGAGGTCGGGTCTGCACCGGCCCGCCCGCCTGCGGGATCGTCTGGACCTGCGAGCTGCCGCCGGCGCCTTGCGACCCCGACACGCAGGTGTTCTGCGACTGCGAGGGACGCACCTTCCGCGCGAGCATGACGTGCCCCGGGCGCCCGCATCGGCACCGCGGTTCGTGCGAGATGGATCAGATGCTGGACCTCTCGGGCGCCGCGCTCCGCTGAGCCGCACGGCATCGAGCTCGACGGAACGCGAACGGCCGGCTCGTCTCGCGCGGAGACGAACCGGCCGGTCGCGATCGACGGCGAAGGCCGCCAGCGCTCACCCCATCAGCGCGCCGATCCCCGCCACCACGACGCCGACGCCCGCGGTCGCGCCGCCTCCGACGAGCAGCATCTTCGCCATCTGCGCCGTCCCGGCGAGGAGCTCCTCGCGCTTCTTCGTCGAGAGCACGAGCGCCGTCCAGCTCGGCGAGCCGATGACGCCGCCCGCATCGAGCTTTCCGTTCGCATAGAGGAACTCGCTCGCCGGGAGGCAGCGCTCCACGACCTCGAACTCCGCGTGGTCCGGGATCACGGTCATGCCGATGCGGATGCCCTGCGGGACGATGAAGCCACGGTCGCCGAAGCTGAGCGGCTTGCCGGTGAACGCGCTCATCAGGCCGCGACCCTGCTTCTTGCTGAACGTCGTCTTCATGTCGAAGTCGCCGCCCTTGCTCGCGTCGATCCGCACCTGACCGGTGCCGTCGTCGAGGACGAAGGGCGCAGCGATCTTCTCTTCCGAGACGCGCTGCGTGTGCTGGTGGTCTCCGTTCTTCCAGCGCGCCGTCACCACGACGTCGTAGTAGAGGCACATCGTCCCGCTCACCGGCGAGGTCGCGAGGCTCGGAGCGAGGACGCGGCCCTCCGTCGAGACGGCGCCCTTCTCGCTCGCGGCAGCCGCGCCCTTCTGTGCGATCTCGCCGGTCTTGGCGAACGGCGTGTTTGCGATACGACCGGCGCGGACGCGGGAGAAGACTCCCCCGACCAGCGCGAGCAGACCGACGAATGCAACCAGGGCTCCGATGGCGAACATGACTCTCTCCTCGATGAATGTGGGCGAACCGTCTGTCGCGGAGGCCTCTTCGCCGCCGCCGTCACGAGGAGAGTTGTGGGAGCCGGGCTCGCTCAACGGTCATCAAACGCGGTCAAACGGGCTCGGCTCGCGCGCGAAGCGACCGTGATAGGTTCGCGGCCAGTGCGGATCGACCTCGGAAAACTGGGCGAGATCATCCGGGGTCTGCAGATCCAGGGCGGTTTCCTCATCGGCGCGGGCGTGCTCGCGCTCTTCGTCGCGGCGGTGGGCACCTCGGGCACGCTCTTGACCGCCTTCGGGCACCTGAACACGGCGGCGCTCCAGTTCTCCGCGACGACCTGCTGTCTGCTCTCGGGCGTGCTCGTCCCTGGTGGCGGCGTGGCCCTCGCGGGCGTCTTCACGTTCCGCGCCTTCCGTCGCGCGGCGCGGCTCGAGACGCTCGCCGAGTGCACCGCACCGGACGGAACGCTCGATCGGGCGAAGCTCGACGGCAAGCTGACGCGCGAGATCGCCGACGCGGCGATCGCCGACGCGATGAACGGCGGTGCCGTGATCGCGACCCCGGCGACGCCGCCGCCGCGGATCGATCCGCGGCCCTCTCCACGCATGACCCCCGCGTTCGTGCCTCCGACGTCGCCGCGCGTCGTCGCGACGCCCGCGCCTGCGAGCGGCTACGGATCGCTCGGCGAAGCGAAGACGGCGCTCGCGAGCGGGGGCCTGCGTCAGTCGCCCGCGGCGGCTCCCGTTCCGAGCACGCGCTCGCCGTCGCCCGAGAGCTTGCGACCGCCGGCGGCGAACGTGCGCGATCTGACCGGCGTCACGATCAAGCAGACGTGGATCGTCGAAGGCTGCATCGCGACCGGCGGCATGGGCGCCGTCTACGCCGCGCGACATGCGCGCACCGGACGACGCTACGCGCTCAAGACGCTCCTTCCGGACGAGCAGCTCTCGAAGAACGCCATCGCGCGCTTCGAGCGCGAGGCGCGCGCGGCGAGCGCGGTCGGCCACGCCGGGATCGTCGCGATCCACGACTTCGATCAGACGGACGACGGGCTCCACTATCTCGTCATGGACCTGCTCGAGGGCGAGACCCTCGAGACGCGCCTCGCGCGCGTCGGGCGGCTGGCCTGGCCGGACGCGAAGCGCATCGCGCTCGAGATCGGCGACGCTCTCGCCGCAGCCCATCGCGCGGGCATCCTCCATCGCGACCTGAAGCCGTCGAACGTCTTCCTCAGGGCCATGGAGGGCTCGGCGGAGCGCGCCATACTCGTCGACTTCGGCCTCGCGAAGCCGATGAAGGCGAGCGACAGCCACTTCGTCACGCGCACGGGCGCCATCGTCGGAACGGCGCACTACATGGCGCCGGAGCAGGCGCGCGGCGAGGCCGTGGACGAGCGCACGGACGTGTACGGCTTCGGGGCCCTGCTCTACGAGATGGTCGCCGGCGTCCCGCCGTTCCTCGGCTCGACACCGTTCGCCGTCATGGCGATGCTCCTCGCCGAGCAGCCGGTCGCGCCGGGTCAGCTCGCCCAGGGCGTCCCGCCGCGCGTCGACGCCGCCGTGCTGCGCATGCTCGCGAAGAGCCCGAGCGATCGCTTCCGGGACGTCGTGAGCGCGACGAGCGCGCTGAGCGCGATCGACTGAGAAGCTGATCTAGCGGACGTGCGAGCTCAGCAGTGCCGGCCGGAGCCGCCCGGATCGTACGGGTCGCTGTCGCTGCAGGAGCGGCAGCCGCAGCCGCCGGGGTCGCGCGGATCGCTGTCGCTCACGCCGCGGCACGGGTAGCAACCGCCGCCGCAGTGCCGGCCGTAGCCGCCCGGGTCGTAGGGGTCGCTGTCACTACATGCGGGCACAGCTTCCTGGGCGGACGCAGGGCTCGCTCCGGCGACGATCAGCCCCGCACCGGCCAGCCCCGCACCAGCCAGCCCCGCACCGGCCAGCCCCACACCGATCAGCCCCATGCTCGCGCGACGACCGAACGCTCGCTCGGTCACGATCTCGTCCATCGAGAGGGTCTTCTTCTCGGCCATTCGCTCTCTCCTCGGAACTCGGTCTGGCGCCGTCAGACGCCGCCGAACTGGGCAGGACGATCGAACATTAGACCCTATTCACGCTGCAATCCAAATCGCCAAGTTCGATCCGAGCCTCTTGCACCCCGCGACCGCGCGCCTACGCCCGGCCACGAGCGCCGCACGGGGACGACCAAGATGAGAACCATTCTCTCCCCTCGCTCGCTAGAATCGCACCCGGCGATCCTCCGTCTGCGCTCGCGGCGCGAACGACGTAGTACAAACGCGCTCTCGTAGCGGAAATGCATCGAAGAGGAGTCGAGGAAAAGATGGCGGCGAGCACCACGACGTACACGTTCGATCGACTGATCGCGCCGATGAGCCGCGCGGAATTCTTCTCCGACTACTGGGAGAAAAAGCCGCTCATCGTGCGGCGCGAGGACCGCACGTACTACAGCGAGCTGCTCTCGATCCGCTCGCTCGATCAGGTGCTCACGTCGCAGAGCCTGACGCGGAGCCAGGCGTTCATCGCGAACGCGACCCGCCAGGTCCAGGCCGAGGAGTTCACCTACCCGGACGGCCTCGTCGACGTCGCTCGCCTCTATCAGCAGTTCGCAGACGGCGGGACGATCGTCTTCAATCAGCTGCACACCGTCGTCCCGAACCTGCACGCGCTCTGCCGCTCTCTCGAGCGCGAGCTGAGCTGCCGCTTCCAGACGAACATCTACATGTCGCCCGAGAAGGCGCAGGGCTTCCCCACCCACTACGACAGCCACGACGTCTTCATCCTGCAGGTGCACGGCACCAAGCACTGGCAGATCTTCAACACGCCGATCGAGCTGCCGTTTCGCGGCCAGCCGTTCAAGCGCGACGAGACCCACAAGGGCGACGTCACGCTCGAGTTCGACCTGTTCCCCGGCGACATGTTCTATCTGCCGCGCGGCGTCATGCACGACGCGCAGACGCGCGAGGGCGAGACGCTGCACATCACGCTCGGCGCCATCGCCACGACCTGGACCGAGGTTCTGCTCGAGGCCGTCGCGAAGGTCTCGCTGACCGACACCGACTTCCGGCGCGCGATGCCGCCGGGCTACGCGCAGAGCGACTTCGATCGCACCAAGGCGCGCGCCAAGTTCAAGGAGCTCCTGCTTCGCGTCGCCGAGCAGGCGGACGCCGACACCGCGCTCGATCACTTCGCGGACGACCTCGTCTCCTCGCGCTCCGCGCTCCTCGAAGGGCAGCTCGAGCAGCTCCTGCGCCTCGGGAACGTGAGCGCCGACGATCGCGCGGGCGCGCGCCCGGATCTCCTCTATCGCCACCGCGAGAAGGACGGGCAGTTCATCGTCTCCTGCTACGGGGCCGAGATGCGGCTGCCGATCCACGCCGCCGAGCCGACGCGCTACGCGCTCGAGACGCCTTCGTTCACCATCAAGGATCTGCCGGGCGATCTCGACGACGCAGGCAAGGTCGTGCTCGTGAAGCGCCTCGTGCGCGAGGGCATGGTCAGGCTCCTGAGCTGATCGCGGGGCCCAGCCGACCCGACCGCGCGCTCACTCCGACGGGATGCAGGTGTAGTTGACCGTGAGCGCGTTCAGCACGGGCGCCCGCGTCAGGTCGGCGCTCGACGACATCGTCACGAACGCACGCAGGTAGCGCAGGCCGGACAGGCCACCGACGCCGCGCAAGAGCGTGCTGATGTCGGCGGTCCCCGTCCCCGTGGTGGTGACGTTCACCGTCGCGACCGGCGTGGCCGTCGCGATCGACGCGAGCGTGTCCGTCGAGCGCACGTCGATCCGGATGTTGGTCCCCGCAGGGATGTCCGCCGTCCAGCCGAGGCTGCCCCAGTCGGGCCGCTCGTTGATGAGGCAGCGCGTCGTCGAGTCGTAGTCGTGCCAGTACGTGGCCGTGGGCGCGAAGGCAGGCGCGTTTGGCGGGACCACGATGCGCACAGGGATCCGCGCGAGCACCACCGTGCCGTTGCCGACCACCTCGATGAAGAACGTGAACACCTGCGCGACGGCAGTCGCGGGCACGGCGTTGTTCCGGAACGAGACGTTGAAGTTGACGCTGGTGCCCGGCAAGCACGCGCGGAAGGTGGTGCCGCCGCTGATGCTGGCGCACGTGCCTGGGCCCCAGGAGATCGCTGCGATCGACTGCGTGAAGCCCTGCGTGTCACCCGACGCGCGCGCCGAGATGTCCATCGACGAATAGTTCGCGAGGTCCTGGACGGCGGTCACGATCGTCGACGAGAGGCCCGAGCCGTCCGCGTTCGCGCGGAGCACGTACGGGAGGCCGGACGAGCCGAGCGAGCCGCTCGCGTTGCCGAGCGCCTGCGCGTGGTCTTCGCCCTCGAGGCAGTACGAGTTGCTCCAGGAGCCGCACGTCTGGACGGTGATGACGCGGACGCCCGCGGACACGAGCGCCGCAGTGGCCTGGTCGAAGGTCGGCGGGATGTGCGAAGCCGAGCAGGTCGGAACGGGTGCCGGACCGACGGTCAGCTTGTAGTTCCCGGTGCTGCTCCCATAGCCGTCCACGAGCACGACGTAGGTGCCCGCCGCCAGCGAGAGGGTGAGCTCCGACTGCAGCCCGACGGCGTCGTCGTTGCACCAGCCCGAGCCGCCCAAGGGAAACACGCCGAGCACGGTGTCGTACGAGGACCCTTCGAGCGTGATGATCGTGTTCTGCGCCGAGGTCAGCGTGAAGCGGAAGCCAGCGTCGCGCGCGCCAGAGTTACAGCCGAAGTCGTAGTCGTTCACCGCGCTGCCGCCGGTGCTGCCGGTGTAGCTGCGGGTCAGACCCGTGATGTTGCCCATGTCGTAGTTGGAGCCGCCGTCGTACGGAGCGCCGAGGCGCTCGGCCTGCGTCGTCGTGGTCACGGCCGTCGGGGTCGGGAACGTGAAGGTGCCGCCGCTCGTCGAGCCCAGACAGTACGGATACGCGTTGGCCGGACCGTTGTGATACGGCGCGTCCGTGATGTGGATGACGATCGGGATGGTGCCCGCGCGGAAGCACGGATACCCGAACGTCCCCGCGGGACACGTCGTGCGCGCCGAAGCATAGGTCCCGAGGCCGCCACCCGTCGCGATGGCCCAGAGCGCCGGGATCTGCGACTCCGGACCGTCATTGCCACCGTGGATCACCAGCGCGTTGACCGCTGACTGGGCCAGCGAGAGCGTGCCCGTGATGTCCTGCGTGTTGCGATAGACGAGGTCGCCGGGGCTTCCGTAGCCGCCGTAGTTGTAGTCGTCGTGGAACCCGACTCCGAAGAACGCATCGGGGATCGTGCAGCGGATCGCGCCGATGATTCCGCCGCTGCAGCCCGGCAAGAAGGTGCCGGAGGTCAGGTCGGTGCGCAGCCGGGTGAGCTCGCCGCCCATGGAGCCCGTCGTGTCCATCAGGAAGTAGATGTCGGCGGTTCGGATCTGGATGCGAATGGGCGCCGAGTCGATCACCGCAGGCGCTCCCATCGGGAGCGTGTGATAGAAAAACGTGTCGCCGTAGCAGCTGCCGTCGGCCGCGCGGAACGCGCCGGCGCCGACGCAATCGTCCGCGACGTCCGGGATTCCGTCGCCGTCCGAGTCGATGAGGGGAACGCTCACCGGCATGGTCGAGACCGGCCGGATTCCGCCACGTCCGGGATCGTACTCGGCGCCCGACGAGTCGGACGGCGTGAGGTCACCCGTCGTCGGCGTGTCGCGGAAGCCGAAGCAGCGCGGGTCGCACGGGTTGCACGGATCGGGGCCCGTCAGGAGCTCGGAGCCAGTCGTGTGGATGGTGTAGTCGGTGATCGACTCACACGCGGTCCAGGTGCCGCTCCGGCAATATCGCGTCCCGGCGTGACAGGTCATCGAGCCGCCCCCGCCGAGCGTCGGGTCGAGGTAGCAGTCGATCGGCGGGTCACCCGCGCAAGGGCAGCCGAGCTCCGGGTGCGCGCAGAGGGAGCCATCGAGCCTAGCGCCAGCGTCGCCGCCGATCGGAGTGCGGTGCGGGTCCTCGAACGTGATCCCGTCCGGCGCGGCGGCATCACAGCCGACCACGAGAGCGATCGAGAGGAGGAGGGTCAACCCACGCTTCATGCGTTACTCCATGGCGCGGCAAATCCGAAGAGAGGAAGGGCGCGGCACCCAGGGTGTGCACGCCCGCCGCAGTCGCGATGCAATGATCGAACCGGAGCGCTCGACGGCAAACCTGGCGAGAAATGGCGGGAATCGTGACAGCGCGAGCGCGCGAGATTTGCGGCGCTAGGTAAAATTTTCGTAGGTGGCCGCACGCTCACACGCCGAGGGGCCTGGACAGACAGGTCGGTGGCCCGCCATCCGTCGGCGTTCCACAGATCGCGATGCCTGGGCAGTCGCTCTGGCTCGCGCAGCTCCCGCCGGCCTCGACGCACTCGCGAACCCCGTCTCCCCAGAGGTCGCGGCACAGCATGCCGGTCGAGCAGTCCGCCGCCGTCCGGCACGGGCCGTAGCGCTCGCACGACGCGAACCGTTCCGCCGGACGCGTCCCGCAGACGAGCCCGCCCGAGCACATCGTGTTGAACATGCAGGTGCCGAGCGCGGCGCACTCGGGAGAGCCGTCGCCGTCCACGTCGATGCAGTTCCAGCCCGCCTCGCACGCGCCCGAGATCCCGCAGCGACGCACGGCGCGGAGGCAGAACGGGATCCCGCTGGTGTCGCAGACGAAGCCCCACGGGCAGTCGTATCCGTCGGCGGGACGGCAGCCGACGCGTCGATCCTGACAGACCCCGCCTTCGCACGAATGGGAGCTCGGACAGTCGCGCGAGTCCGCACAGCCGCCGCCAGGGTGCGTGCACGTGCTGCCCGGTGAGCAGGTGCTCGAGGGCGCGCAGTCCGTCGGCCCGGTGCACATCTCGCCGGCCGGCCCGCAGTGCATCCCGCAGGGATCTTCGAGGCAGACCGTGCCGCTCGCGCAGGGGGTCGTCGCGCACTCCGCGCCGTAGCTGCCGCAGGTGCAGAGGTCGAAGCCGCCGTCCGCGAGCGCGCACGGCCCTCCGTCGATGTCCGCGTCGACCGTCGCAGCGTCCTCGCCCACGTCGGGCGTGTCGCTGTCCACGGGGACGGCGGCGTCGGTGCCCACGTCGCGAGTGCCGCTGTCGAGGATGCCCGTGTCGTCCGTTCC
>JBBSAT010000154.1:0-17947 GCA_038252025.1 Polyangiales bacterium
GCCTCGCTCGTCGTCACGTTCTTCATGCACTTGCGTGACGACGCGCGCTTCAACGCGCTCGTCTTCATCGGCTCGGTGCTCTTCGCGGGCGTCTTCCTCGCGTATACGATGAACGACACCGCGAACCGCGGGCAGGGCGATCCGTTTCACGGCGTCCACGTTCTTCCGACGACGGGCGAGCGCGCTCCTGGAGGCGTGGGCTGCCGTTTCGTCGGTGAGGATCCGGAGCCTGGCATCGCGCAGGACCGAATCTGCGTTCTTCACAACGGAGACCTCATCGGCTGTCTCGTCGGCGAGACGGAGCTCTCGTGCGTGAACCGCACCGGCACGGAGCTCACGCTTCCGCTGACGGACATGCCCGGCTATGGCGCGCATCACGAGGGTGCCGAGCACGGCGGCGCCGAGCACGAGGGTGGCGCCGAGCACGGCGGCCACGACGGCGCCGAGCACGAAGAGGGCGCCGCTACGGAGTGAAGCGATTGGGCGCCCAGTGAAGCGATGGGGCTCGACGAGCTCGCGACGCGGGCCACGACCCTGGCTCGCGTCGTACTACTTCGTGGCGCTCGGAGCCGCCGGCGCGCTCGCCTGCAGCATTCAGCTCCCGCGTGAGCGCGTGACGACGCTCCCGGCTCGCGACTATCCGAGCTGCGCGGAAGGAGAGCCCGCCGCCGACCCCGTGCTGCTCGCTCGGACCCTGCGCGCAGGCGCGGGTATGCGGGAGCCGAGCGCGTTCGAGACGTTCGAGCTTCGTTCTCGCGCCTGCCACATCGTCTTCACCGGGCACGAGGAATGGGCCATGGGCGCGAGCGACGTGGAGGTCGTGTTCGACGCCTCGCTCCAGCCGGTGCGGGCGTACAAGCGCTCGACCGCACCAGGCCCGCAGCCCATCGCCACGCGCACCGACACTCGCATCTACGACTTCCGCGGCGAGCACGTCGAGATGATGCGGCGCGCTCCGCTCGGGGAGATCGAGCGCTTCCTCTACCGGGCGCCGACGCCTCACGCGATCATCGGGCCTGGCCGTGGCCTCCTGACGGCTTGGTTTCGGCGCGCGCACCTGTCCGTCGGGGGGCGCCTTCGTGAGTCGGTGCTCGACATCCGCGAGCCCATCGAGGTCGTGCGCGACGTGACGCTGCTGCGGCTCGCGGACCGCGACGACGAGCGGCTCGGCCGGCGCGTGCGCGTCTACACGATCTACGGTCGGGAGCCGATCTATGCGGACGACGACGACCTGGTGATCGGCGACATGATGGGGCTCCTGCCTGCCGAGATGGTCCATACGCCGATGCCGACGCCGATGGGCACGGACGGGCCGCCGAGCCCGACCGCGGCGCTCTGATGGCCCGCGCGGCGGCCCGCGGCTAGACCACGCGATGCCTTTCATCCGTGTCCGCCTCGTCGCTCTTTCGTGCGCAGCGTTCCTCGTGGCCTGTCCGACCATGACGCCCGGCGTCGACGCGGGGCTGGGCGACGTGGGCATAGCCGACACCAGGCCCTCGACGGACGCTCGGGCCGATGACGGGGGTAGCCCGGACACGGGCGCGCCAGACGCGTCGGCCACGGACGCCGCCGTCACGGATTCCTCCGCGATCGATGCCTCCACCCCGGCTCATCGGATCGACGACATCGTCGCGCTTCTCGCCGGCTCGCCGGCGGATGCCGTCGCGATCGAAGCGGCGTTGCACGACGTCGCCTGGTCCGAGGGCTGGCCGCTCCACGAAGGAACGCGCTGGCTCTTCGCGACGCGGTACGACGACGGTCCTTCGGGCGTCTCCGTCGTGGGCGACATCAACGGCTGGACGCCGGGGCGCTGGCCCGCGGAGTCGAGCGCCACAGGGGTTCACTTCTGGGTCGTCGTGGACGAGAGCGACTTCGACGTGTCGCCGGTCGGGAGCAAGTACAAGTGGCACACGGCGCCGGACGACTATCGCGCGCCGCCCGAGTCGGTGGCGTACGGCTACGACGCGTTCGGTGAGTTCGGCTGGGTTCGTCCGCCTCTCGACCAGCCCCACCTCGAGCGCTTCGTCGCGTTCCGATCCGCCTTCCTCGAGGATGCGCGGGCCTTTCGCGCGTACCTCCCGGCGGGCTTCGTCGCGGGCAGCGCGGCGGCCGCGCACCTTCGGACGCTGTTCCTCCACGACGGACAGAACGTCTTCGATCCCGGCGCCTTCTACGGTGGGTGGCACGTGGACGACGCGCTCGCGGCGCACCCTGACGTCGTCGCGCTCGCGATCGACAACGCCCCCGATCGGATGGACGCCTACACGCACGTGGTCGACACGATCGCCGGCTCGACGGTCGGCGGACGGGCGGACGACTACGCGAGGCTCGTCGGCGAGGAGGCGCTGCCGTTCTTCCGTGCGCGCTACGGCATCGTCGCGGAGGACGACTCGCTGATGATCGCGGGCTCCTCGCTCGGTGGTCTCGTCACGATGTACTTCGCGATGGAGCACACGATCTCGTTCGGCTGCGGGGCAGCGCTCTCGTCGACGGTCGGATGGGGGTCGTTCTCTCCGACCGCAGACAGCTCGCGTGCGCTCGCACGCGCCTGGTCGGCGGCGGCGGGGCACGGCACCACCGCCCTCTATCTCGACACGGGCGGCGGCGTGACGGGCGCTTGCTTCGACGGCGATGCGGACGGGATCGACGACGATGCCGACGACGCCGACAACTACTGCGTGAACGTGCAGATGCGCGACGTCCTGCGCGGGCTGGGCTACGCAGACGGCACCGATCTCACGTATGCCTGGGCGCCGGGCGAGGGCCACAACGAGGCGGCTTGGGCCGCGCGCGTCCCGGGCGCCCTCACGGCGTGCACCGCGATGGGCTGGACCGCGCCCTAGGCGCCCTCTACCCTCTCTCGCGGATGGAAGACGGCACGCGCGATGCGCGATTCGAGCGTATGGGCGATACGCAGCCGCACGAAGAGGAGTTCCTCTTCCACCTGTCGCGCGGCAGCGAGTACCTGATCGGCAATCGCGTCGAGCAGGCGAAGGAAGAGCTGGAGCGCGCGCTCGGCTATCAGCCGGACGACTCGAAGGGCCAGGACCTCCTCGCCAGCGTCTACTTCCGGCTCGGGCTCTATCCGCGAGCGATCGAGATCTGGTCTCGCCTCGTGCGCGGCCACCCCGACGACCTGGCGCTTCGCGTGAACCTCGGGCTCGTTCTCCTGAAGACGGGCCAGGCGGAGGAAGCGCGCACGCAGTTCGCGCGGGCCACCGCGGTCGACGCCGAGCACGCACGCGCATGGCGCTACCTCGGCCTCTCCGAGTGGCGCTGCGGCAGGCTCGACCGCGCTCGGGAGGCGTTCCTCCGCGGTGGCGAGGCCACGATGGCCAAGCGCATGGCCGAGATGCTCGGAGAGCGAACGAGGTCCACGCCTCCGCCTCCGCCTCTAGCGGCGACGTCCGCGCAGTCCACGGAGGTGCGCGGCGCGGCGAGCGACGCGCTCGATCGGATGAACGGCTCGGAGCCTCCACTCGCGATCGAAGAGGCACGCGAGAACCTCGGGGCGAGCGGGCCGTGGCAGGTGCTCGAGCAAGGGCGCGATGCCATCCCTCGCACGGCGCGCGCCCTCCACCCGGCGTCGATGGGCACGGTGCGCGATCTGGCGCGCTGGATCGATCTCTGGACCACGGTGGTTCCAGAAGGCGCGTCGCTCTTCGTCGTGCCGAACGGGCTGCTTGTCATCGAGAGCAAAGACGCCGTCGCGAGCCGGCTCGGCGGTCTCCATGCCTGCCACGGCGCGCTCCGTTGCGAGCCGATCTCTCGCCGTGATCGCGTCGGTCACGACGAGGGGCCGCTCGGTGCCGAGGGCGGCGAGAGCGACGAGCCGATCGTGCGATGTGAGGGCCCCGTGCGCGCGCAGATCGCGCCGCCGTCGGGGTCGCAATTCATCGCAGTGAGACTGACCGACGACGTGCTCTTCGTCGCCGAGCGATCCGTCCAGGCGTTCGGCGCCACGCTCGCCCACGAGAGCGCGCGCTTCGGGCCCGCGGACGCTTCGGTGCGCGTGGTCTCTCTCCGAGGGACGGGGATCGTGGTGCTTCGCGTCCCACGCCCTCCGAGCGCGCTCGACGTCGCCTCCGGTGACGAAGTGCAGGTCGATCCGGGCGCTCTCATCGGCTGGACGGGTCGTTTGCTGCCCGTCGATGGCGACGGGCCGCTGGTCGCGCTACGTGGCGAGGGGACCGTGCTGATCTCGTGAGCCCTTCTCACGAACTGCCGAACCGAGGTGCGAGCGTGGTGCGGGTTTCATGACCGAAGAGCGTCCGAGCATCATCGAGCGTCGCGAGCGCAGGCGAACGATCCGCGAGGACGCCGTCAACCTCCCGAACATGCTGACGATGCTGCGCATCGTCCTCATCCCGGTGGCGCTCTGGCTCATCGCGGAAGGAACGCCCGCGGCCTGTTTCTGGGCTTCGATGGTCTACGCAGTCAGCTCGATCACGGACTTCCTCGACGGCTGGCTCGCGCGCCGGATGGGGCTCATCAGCGTGCTGGGGAAGTTCCTCGATCCGCTCGCAGACAAGCTCCTCGTGATCTCGGCGCTCATCGCGATGGTGGCGATGTCACGCGTGCCGGCGTGGGCCGTCATCCTGATCGTCGCGCGCGAGGTCTCCATCACGAGCTTGCGCGTGATCGCGATGAGCGAAGGCGTCGAGATGGCGGCGAGCCGCGGCGGCAAGGACAAGGCGGCGCTCCAGATGGTCGCCGTCTTCATGCTGATGATGCACTACAGCTACGATCTCGATTTCGGGCTCTTCCAGGCGCACACCGACTTCCACGAGGTGGGGCTCGTGCTCCTCTACGTCTCGGTGGTCTTCGCGATCACGAGCGCAGGCGAGTACGTGAAGCTCTTCGTGGAAGCCGTCGAGAACAAGGAGAAGCGCCTCACCGACGCCGAGCGCTCCTAAATGGCGCCTCGATCAGACGGTCGCCGACGTGCTCGTGCGACCGCCGGTCACGGCCTGCTGCGCTTCGCTCTCGAGCGAGACGAGGCCGACCTTCTGCGCCCACCACATCGCGCCGACCGCGAGGCTCCTGCGATCGGTGAAGAACGCCGGGTCGTTGCCCTCGTAGTGGTGACCGAGAAACTGCAGCGCCCACCCGCCGGTGAAGAGGGCTGCCCCGAGCGGCAAGCCGACGATGGTCGCCGCGATCGGCAAGGACGCGAGGATCATCGGGATCCCGACCATGTGCGTCGCGCGGTTGCGCGGATCCTTGTGGTCTGCCTTGTAGCTCTCGAGCAGACGCGACCACTCACGGTTCAGACGCACGTTCATCGGATCCTCCGTTCGCGAAGACCGCGACGATGGATCGAATGACGCGCTGCGGCAATCGAGTTTCTGCCCTACGGATGCAGGCGGTTGAGCATGCGCGGGAACGGAATCGTCTCGCGAACGTGAGGGAGACCGCAGAGCCACGCGACCGTGCGCTCGACCCCCAGGCCGAACCCTGCGTGGGGGAAGCTCCCGTAGCGACGCAGGTCGAGGTACCACTCGAAGGCCTCGTGCGGGAGCTTGTGCGTGTCGATGGCCGCGACGAGCCGATCGAGGTCGTCCTCGCGCTGACCGCCGCCGATGATCTCACCGTATCCCTCGGGAGCGAGCACGTCCACGTTGAGCGCGAGCTGCTGATCGGAGGGATCGCGCTTGAAGTAGAACGCCTTCATCTCGATCGGATAGCGATGCACCATCACCGGTCGGTCGAAGCCCTGCGAGATCACCGTCTCCTCGTCGCCGCCGAAGTCGTCGCCGAACTTCGCGGGATGTCCGGCCTTCACGAGGGTGTCGATCGCCTCGCGGTAGGTGACGCGCGGGAAGGGCTTCTTCACGGACTCGAGCGGGGCGATGTTGCGCTCGAGGATGTCGAGCTCCTTGCGACGCCGATCCAGGACGCGCGCGACGATCGAGACGAGGAAGTCCTCGGCGAGCTGCATGTCGCCCTCGAGATCGAGGAAGGCGACCTCGGGCTCGACCATCCAGAACTCCGAGAGGTGACGCCGCGTCTTGCTCTTCTCCGCGCGGAACGTCGGCCCGAAGCAGTAGACCTTGCCGAGCGCAGCCGCGGCCGCCTCCATGTAGAGCTGGCCGCTCTGCGTGAGATAGGCCTCCTCGCCGTGGTACTCGGTCGAGAAGAGGGTCGAGGTCCCCTCGCAGGCGTTCGGCGTGAAGATGGGCGCGTCCACGAGCGTGAAGTCGTGGCTGTCGAAGTAGTCGCGGATGGCGCCGATGATCTCGGCGCGCACCTTGAGGATCGCGTGCTGGCGCTTGCTGCGCAGCCAGAGGTGCCGGTTGTCCATCAGGAAGTCGACGCCGTGCTCCTTCGGCGAGATGGGGTACTCGCGCGTCGGTGCGGCGATGACCTCGAGCTCGGCGACGCCGATCTCGAACTGGCCCTTGTGCTTGCCGTGCTCGCGCACGACGCCCGTCAGGCGAAGCGAGGTTTCCTGCGTCAGGCGGTCCGCAGCGGCGAAGAGATCCGCCGACACGTCGCCCTTGAAGACGACGCACTGACAGATTCCGCTGCCGTCCCGCATCTCGAGGAAGTGGAGCTTGCCGCTCGAGCGCTTGTTGTAGAGCCACCCCTCGACGGTGACCTTCTCGCCCACGTGGCCGCCCAGATCGTCGATTCGCACTTTCTTCGTCATGGCGGGTCCTTGTAGCGCGGCGTGGGAAGGTCTCAAAGCGCGTGCTATCTCGCGCCGGTGTTCGTCCTCGAGAGCCGCCACGCCCGCCGCCTGATCGTCCGGTTCGACCGCGGGGAGGAGCTCATCGGCTCCCTCGGCAAGCTCGCTGCGAGCGAGCGCTTCCGCGCGGCCTGGCTCCGGGGCACCGGCCACGTCGAGTGGGTCGATCTCGTGCACTGGGATCCCGCGCGGGAGATCGAGACCCGCCCGCGGCGGATCGAGGGGCCGCTGCTCGCGCTGTCGATCGAGGGCAACGTCTCGATGCGGCTCGGCGAGCCCTTCGCCCTCCTGCGTGGCTCGTTCTCGCGCGAGAACGACGCGGGCCTGCAGGTCGTCGGCGGGCAGATCGCAGCGCTCTCGGCGCTAGCGCTCGAGATGAGCATCGAGATCTACGAGGACGCCCGGCTCGAGCGCGATGAGGATCCACCGACGGGGCTCTCCCTCTGGAAGGGCGAGCGCACACCGGGCGTGATCGCGCGAAGCGGGACGGCAGCGCGGGCCCCGGCCGCGAGGGAGGCCCCAGCGCGAGAGCCCGCCCCCGTGCCGCGCGAGCTCTCGCCACGGCCGGCGCCCGAGCTCTCGCCACGGCCGGCGCCCGAGCTCTCGCCACGGCCGGCGCCGTCTCCTGCGTCGTCGTCAGCTGCGTCGCTGGGCTGGGCTCAGGTCGCGGCGGTCTCCGAGCAAGCCGAGAAGGGACGCGCGAGCGATCCGCGCTCGTCGAGCACGGCGGGCGAGATCGACGAGCCCTCGCCTCAGAAAGGCGACTGGATCGAGCACCGCCAGTTCGGGCTCTGTCGCGTCGACGGAGAGGACGGGGAGGGCGCGCTCATCATCAAGCTGCCGAGCGGAATGCGGAAGCACATCAAGCTCGACTTCATGGAGGTCTTGCCGGCGCGGCAAGACGGCGAGCGCCGCATCTACCCGCTCCGGCCGCGAAAGCGCTGAAGCCTCTTCACGTGTGCTCGTCGTCGAGCTTCACGCGCGGATCGAGCCAGGAGTTCACGAAGTCGGCGAGCAGGTTCCCCGCCTGCACCGCGATGGCCGACATCAGCACCACGCCGAGCAGGATCGGCACGTCGAGCGCGTAGATCGCCTCGATCGCGAGCCGTCCGACGCCGGGCCAGTCGTAGATGCTCTCCGTGACGATCGCGCCGCCGACGAGCAGCGGAAGGCTGAGCCCCACGAGGGTCACGATCGGCGAGATCGCGTTGCGAAACGCGTGAGCGAGGACGGCGCGCCCTCTCGACAGCCCCTTCGCGCGCGCGGTGCGGACGTAGTCGGCGCGCAGCGTCTCGATGAGCTCGCCGCGGATCATTCGTGCGTACGTCGCTGCGCCGAGGATGGCGAGCGTCAGCGCGGGAAGGACGGCGTGGCCGACGTGATCGAGCGTCGAGACCCCGTAGCCCCCGACGGGAAACCAGCCGAGCCGGAAAGCGAAGATCTGGAGGAACAAGAGCCCGAGCACGAAGCTCGGCGTGCTGAGCCCGAGGAACGCGACGGCCATGGTCGCTGTGTCGATGAGCGTGTTCCGGCGGAGCGCCGCGATGAGCCCGAGCGAGAGGCCGATGAAGAGCTCGAAGCCGATCGCCATCAGCCCGAGGAGAATCGTGCGCGGCAGGCGCGTCATCACGACACCGACCACCGGCTGATCGTCACGATAGGAGCGGCCGAGATCCCCAGTGAGGACGCCGGCGAAGTAGCTCGCGTATTGCGCGTGGAACGGACGGTCCAGACCGTGAGCGCGACGGAACTCTTCGATCTGCTCGGCGTGCGCGCGCGGCCCGAGGGTCGCCACGGCCGGGTCGCCGATCAGGTTCGTGAGCACGAAGACGCAGCTCATCGCGAGCCAGACCACGAGGATCGAGCGCCCGAGGCGCTGCCCGATGGCGCGAAGACGCTTCACCAGGTCCCTCCGAACGGTGCGACGGCCGCGAAGCTCGAAGCCCCGGCCGCGCGCAGCGTGGACGCGACGCGCTGGCGCGGGAGATCGAGCCAGACGTCTCGATACATCTGATCCCAGACGGGATGCGGCCGGTAGTTCCGCACGTAGGGCTGCCACGCGTAGAGCTTCAGGTCGGTCAGGACGAACGCCCAGGGCGCGTCCTCGACGACGATGGCCATGGCGTCGCGGTACAGCGCCATGCGCGCGGTGCGGTCGCGGTCGACGCGCGCCCGGTCGAGCAGCGCGTCGACCTCCGGCCGATGGTAGAAGGATCGGTTCTCGGACGCCGTCTCGTGGATGGAGCGCGAGTGGAACAGCACGTCGAGGAAGTTCGACGGGTCCGGATAGTCGGCGCTCCAGCCGCCCAGCATGAGCGGCACGGTGCGGCGATGACCGGTCTCCGAGAGCCAGACGGGGAAGGAGACCTGCCGCACCTCGATGTTCAAGCCGATGGCGGCGAGGTCCTGCTGCGCGAGCTCGCCCCAGACGCGGCCGGAGTCTCCCTCCGTGAGCCACATCTGGATCGTCTGCTCCTCGAGCCCCGCCGCGACCCATCGATCGCCCACCTGAGTCACGGGGTGGCCGGCGAGCGCCATCTCCTCTCGCGCGCGGTCGAGATCGAAGTGCTGCGGAGGGACGCCCGAGTCGGCGGCCGGTAGGTCCGGCGGAAGCGGAAGCCCGTTGACGAGGAAGCGATTCTGTTTGGCTCGTCGCCATCGCTCGCGATCGACCGCGAAAGAGACCGCGCGGCGGACGTGCACGTTCGTGAACGGCTCGAGCTCCGTGTTCATCACGAGCCCGTACATGTCGAGCACGGGCGTCTCGACCCAGTACGGGCGAAACGCTTCCTGCTCGCGGAACCAGAGGTAGTCGGTCGACGAGAGCCGGTGCAGCGCGTCCACGTCGCCTGAGACGAACCGCATGAACGCCGAGGCGCGCGAGAGGTTCAGCTCGTACACCATTCGGTCGCAGTACGGCTGCCCCGGGATGAAGAAGTCCGAGTTGCGGCGGAACGTGATGCGGACACCGGGCTCCCACGACTCGATCACGTAGGCGCCGGTTCCGACCGGGTGGCGCGAGACATCGTCCGGGTGCGCTTCGTAGTTCTCGCGAGGGACGGGGTAGGCGAACATCATCGCCATCGCGTTGAGGAACGTCTGGTCGGGGCGCGCGAGGGTGAAGCGGACCGTGAGGGGGTCGAGCACCTCGATCCCACGCACGTGCTCGGTGCGCCGCTCACGGTAGTCGTCGAGCCCGTCGATGAGCTCGTAGAAGCCGACGCCTGGCGAGTGCGTGTCCGGGTGGAGCATGTGCTCCATCGACCAGCGCACGTCCTCCGCGACGAGCTCGCGCCCGTTGTGGAAGCGCACTCCCTGACGCAGGCGGAACGTGTAGACGAGCCCGTCCTCGGAGACCTCGGGCAGCTCACGGGCGAGCCGCGGGACGAACTGAACCTCGTCGTCGTAGTCGATGAGCCCCTCGAAGAGCAGCTTGAGGGCCATGCCCGAGAGCTCGTCGTACGAGACGTGAGGGTCGAGGCCGCGGACGTCCGACTCGTGCCAGAACACGAACGTTCCGCCCATGTGCGGCGTCTCGCTGCCGGCGCCCATGAACGCCGGGTGCGTCGGTATCGGCGGAAGGAAGACGAAGAGCGCCGTCACGCTCGCCGCGAGCGCGAAGAACGCTGCGAGCCCCGTTCGGCTCTCAGTCCTTCGGGTCGAGCGCATCGCGTAGCCCTTCGCCGAGCAGGTTGAACCCGAAGACAGTCAGCGCGATCACGATGCCCGGATAGATCACGAGCTGCGGCTCGAGGGCCATCATCCCCTGCCCGTCGCGCAGCATCGCCCCCCAGGTGGAGGTCGGCGGCTGCACGCCGACGCCGAGGTAGCTCATCGCGGACTCCACGAGGATCATCTGCGCGACGAGCGTCGTGCCGAGGATGATCGCGGGGCCGAGGACGTTCGGCAGCACGTGACGAAAGACGACGCGTGCCTCGCTCATCCCGAGCGCGCGCGCGGCCTGGACGTACTCGAGCTCGCGCACTTGCCTCGTCTTCGTCCGCGTGACGCGAGCGAGCGTCGTCCACGAGAGCGCCCCCAGGAGGATCGCGAGGCTCGAGAGGTCCGGTCGATCGATGACCTTGTTCACGGCGATGGCGAGGAGGAGAAACGGGATCGAGCTCGTGACGTCGGCGACCTGCATCGCGATGGAGTCGAACACGCCGCGCCGGTAGCCGGCGACGACTCCGATCGTGAGCCCGACGGCCAGCGCGATGACCGTCGCAGCGAGCGCCACCGACAGCGACAGAAGCCCGCCGTGCAGCAACCGCGAGAGCTCGTCACGCCCGAGGGTGTCCGTGCCGAGCCAGTGGAGGGCGCTCGGGCCGATCGGGCGTCCTTCGTGCGTGAGGCCGTTCTCGAACTGCTGGTCCGGATCGAATGGTGCCGCCCAGGGGCCGAAGAGCCCGAGCACCGAGACGAGCACGACGATCCAACCACCGAGGACGGCGCCGCGGTTCCTCGAGAAGCGAGCGCGCGCTCTCGGGTCGAGGACACCGAGGAAGCGGGCGAATAGGCCGACGCCCACCGCTTGCTCAGAAGCCGAACGGCGTGTTGCCGCCGGCCGCGCAGACGAGGACCTGATGCTGGGTGACGCCGGTGCAGCTCCAGCCGGTCGGGCACTCGTCCGAGCCGCCGCAGCTCGTCGTACAGACGGGAGCGTCTCCCGACACGCCGCCGACGCAGAGACCGCGCTGACACTCGTTGTCGCTCTCGCAGTGCTCGCCGAAGCGGCGTTCGCCGCGCCCGCCGCAGGCCGTGGCGAGGAGAACGAGGAGCAGAGAGAGGGGGAGGGCGCGCATCGCGGCTGATGCTGGCCCGGGGCCGGTGCGACCGGCAAGGCCGATCGCCAACGTGATCCGGAGATCGGAATTCCGGGCCGATCGGACCCTCAGACCCCGGGGCCGCCGAGCGAGTGGACGCGGCCGAAGGAGAAAAATATCAACAATTACAATGTGTTAATTGAAATGTACGAAGCCTGCGCAATTTCTTTGACGGTCTTCTCTTCAATAGAATACATTCCCGCGTGTTCGACGGACCGTCTCCTATGAGCAGACGTCGACGCAAGCGAAGTGGCCGGCGGGGAGGTTTGTCGTGGTCGAGACCGAGCGCAGCGGAAGCGGGGGATTCAGCGAGGCGACGCTCGCTGCTCTCGAGAGCGCTCACCCGGAGGGCCTCGCGGTTCAGCAGATCGTCGATGCCTTCGTGGCGTCGGGCTTCAGCCTCACCGAGGCGACGTTCCGAAAGTACGTCCAGCTCGGGCTGCTGCCGCGCAGCGTGCGCGTGGGCCGCAAGGGCAAGAGCCGCGGCTCGCAGGGCTTCTATCCCTCGAACGTCGTCCGCCGCATCGACGCGATCCGTCGGCTGATGGGGCAGGGCTACACGATCGAGCAGATCCAGAAGGAGTTTCTCTTCGTGCGCAGCGAGCTCGACGAGCTCGGGCGCTGCCTCGATCGTCTCTACGCGGGTCTCGAGCGGGCGCTCGAGTCACGCGACAGCGACGAGCTGGCGAAGCGGAAGCTCGTCGAAGCGCGAGAGGTCGGGGCCGACCTCACGAAGCGTCTCGACGAGATCGAACAGCGCATGTCGATGCGCGCACGCATGCAGCGGGCGCACGTCTGACGAGAGCGACGGTGGAGTCCGCGGGCGAGGCGGACCTCATCGCCAGGGTGTGAAACAGGGCGGGCAGAGCGGGAGGCGTGCGATGTCGGATCGGATGGATGAGACGGGCGTGACGGAGACGGAGCCGAAGGCACTGGCGATCGATGGATCGCTCGCGCTCGCGCTCGAGAGCCTCGAGGACGAGGCCCCGGAGACCGAGGACGAGTCGGGTCGACGCAAGCGGCGCAACCGCGCGCGTGCCCACACGATCTCGATCCGGAGGCTCAGCAAGACGGAGCTCAACCGCGGGAAGATGCTCTATCCCGAGGTGGACTACTGGAAGCCGAAGATGCGGTCCGAGTGCGTCGACATGGAGCGGCCGTGCCCTTTCGTGTCGTGCAAGTACCACCTCTACGTCGACGTCCATCCGGTGCGCGGATCGATCAAGGTCAACTTCACGGACCAGGAGGTCTGGGAGATGACGGAGACCTGCGCGCTCGACATCGCTGATCGCGGCGGGATCACGCTCGAAGAGGTGGGCGAGATCATGAACCTCACGCGCGAGCGCGTGCGTCAGGTCGAGACCGCGGGCCTCGCGAAGCTCGCTGCGCTCAACGACGTCGCGCGGCTCAAGGACTACGTGTTCTGATCAGCCGGAGTGCTCGCGTAGCGGAGCGCGGACGGGAGTGCTCGAAGAGCGCGGACGGTAGCGCTCGGCGGAGCGAGCCGATCCGTTGAGCCAGCCAAAGTGCTCGCGTAGCGGAGCGCGGACGGGAGTGCTCGAAGAGCGCGGACGGTAGCGCTCGGCGGAGCGAGCCGATCCGTTGAGCCAGCCAAAGTGCTCACGTAGCGGAGCGCGGACGGGAGTGCTCGAAGAGCGCGGACGGTAGCGCTCGGCGGAGCGAGCCGATCCGTTGAGCCAGCCAAAGTGCTCGCGTAGCCGAGCGCGGACGGGAGCTCGTCAGAGCGAGGACGCGTTCGGATCGTCTGGATCCGGCGGCGACTTCGGCTCGGCGGGCGCGTCGTCGGCCTTCTCGAGCCCTGCGACGGCCTTTCGGAATCCGTCGGCGAATTTCCCGAGCTCACCACCGACCTTCGCGGCGAGCGGCTTGGCCGCCGTTCCGATCTCGTGTGCCGCACGCTCGGTCTCGCTCGCGACCTTCTCGAGCGCCTTCTCGGCCTCGCCAGCCGCGCGCCGTACGGCGGGATCGAGCTTCTTTGCGAATAGATCCGCAGCGCTCTTGAGGTGGGAGAAGGCCGCGGCCAGCTCGTCCTGGGGTCGCTGCCCTTCGTCCTCGGCTTCTTCGTCCGGCGCCGCTTCGTCCGGACCCGGCTTCTCTTCTGCGCTCATACCCCTCAGCGTTGTTCACCGCAGGAGCCCTGGCAACGGTCAGCCGATGAATCGGTTGGTACGCCCGGGCTTCGGGAGCACGGCTGCCGTGATCACGGACAGGAGGGGCGCCAGATCAGGACTTCGTTGTTGCCTTCTCGGCACTCCTCGATGACGCCGCCCATCCCGTCCGGCGGATCGTCGAGCAACGCGTAGTAGTCCGTGACCGGGGCTTCGAGCGTCACGTCGAAGGTGACGGTCTCGCCGCCCTCCGGCAAGAGGACGGTCGTCGTCTCGACCTGGCCGATGCGCTCGCCGCCCGCGCTCGGCCGACCGCGATAGAAGCCGACCACGACGCCTGCACCGATCCGCTCGAGCCCGTAGTTGGCTACCGTGATGGAGAAGCGCGCTCGGCCACGGCCGATGCACGTGTAGCCGCCGCGCCCGCCCCAGAGATCCGGCACGACGAGCACGTCCGAGCCCTCCCGGAGGTTCGCTCGGTAGGCATCGAGCGTCAGCCAGCTCGGCGTCTCCGGGCTCGCGACGTGGCCGCGCTCGTCGACGTTGGTGATGTGATAGCTGTGCTGGTTCCAGATCCGGCGCGCGCCGACCCATCGACCGTAGCGGTCGCCCCAGATCTCGATCCCGGGGTCGGTCGTCCGATCGCGCGGGCGCATCAAGAAGCCAGCCTCGGAGTTGGCCGAGAAGACGATCTCGGCGCGGCCGTCGCTGTCCACGTCGACGATGACCGGGTACTCGGTCCGCGTGCGTGAGGAGTTGAGCTCCTCCACGAGCGGGAACCCCGTGAGGCCGTCGTAGACGCGGAAGGTGAACTGGTCGTTGTAGACGACCTCGGCTCGCCCGTCGCCGTTGAAGTCGAAGACGCTGGAGCCGGTCGATGCCGACGATGAGTCCTCGGTGTCCGCGCTCCACAACACGCCCGCGCCATGACAGTTCGGGTCGGGCCTGCCAGGGCCGGTGCAGTCCATGTCGTACACCGCATAGGCGGTGCTGTGCGCCACGCCGATCTCGGCGCGACCGTCACCGTCGAAGTCCGCGATGGTGGGCGGGCCACCGATCGCGCTCCCCCCGCGACCCTCGAGAAGGCGAAACCAGAGAGTCTCGCCGGTCGGCCCGGCGATGACGTAGATGTACCCGACGGAGACCAGCACCACCTCGGGGCCAGGCGACGAAGCAACGAGCTCGCCGACGGCGCAGAAGCCGTCCCCTGCGTCCATGTCGACCCACATCGTCGTGCCGTCGGCGCGGATCGCGCTGCGACCCGCGATGACTTCCTGGATGCCGTCGCCGTCGAGGTCCGCCACGCACGAGATCGGACCGAGGATCGAGTTTGCGCCACGGCTCGAGAGCGCATCGCCGTTCCATCTCAGAGCTCCGGTCGCGCCCTCGAGCACCGTTCGACCGATGATGACCTCGACCGTTCCGTCTCCTTCCAGGTCGGCCAGCGCGACCGCGCCGCCGATCGTCCGGTTCCAGCGGTCGCCTCGGTCGACGATGGACGGATACGGCGACTCCCACATGATGGTCCCGTCGGCGCGGAACGCGTACGAGCTCGTGTAGGTCCCGATGCCCACGATCTCGCTCACGCCATCGCCGTCGAGGTCGCCCGCGGCGAGGTTCGTCGATGCCTCGAGGACAGGGATGTCGGCGCCGCTGGCCGGGTAGCTGATGGTGATGTCGGTCCGCGGATCCCAGATGCGGAGGTACGCGTCTTCGGTGCGGTTCAGATCCGCGTACGACGTGAACACGACCACCGGCTGGATGTCGCCCTCGCGTGGATCGAGATCGATCACGACGGGCATCGCACAGACCTGGATGGCGCCCGCGTTGTAGAAGCTCGTCGTGCCCGGCCAGCGCTGCTCGAGGATGGGCGTCGTGAACGGATCGATCACCGGATCGACGCGGCAGCTCGTCGGGTCGGGAGGCGGGTCCAGCGGGGGCGGCGCGTCCGGGCGGCTCGCATCGACCGAGGCGTCGACACCCGCGTCGACTCCGGCGTCCGGCGTCACGGGCGAGTCTGGGTCCATCGCGGAGTCACCCGCGTCGTCCTGGGCATCGCTCGCATCGCCGGCGTCGCCATCGAACCGCGAGCCTGCATCCCGACCGGCGTCGCGCCGTCCGGCTTCGCCGTCGTCTTCGTGGGCGAGGTAGCAGCCCGGAAGCAGAGCGATCGCTACCAGCGTGAGGAGCAAGGGACGCATCAAGCGAGGTCCATACACAAGGCGCGTGCCATTGTTTTGGCAGAAAACGAGGCGAAAATGTGCGAAATCGCGCTATTCGCCCGGGCGGTTCGTCAGGAAACGCACGGGCTCGCTCAGGCCGTCGTGCGTGGATCGAGGATCACGGGGTTCTCGAGCGTCGGGCCGCTCGGACCGATCTGGACGGTGACCGAGCTGCCCGCGACCAGCGGCCCGACGCCGGCCGGCGTGCCGGTCAAGACGATGTCACCGGGCCAGAGCGTCATCACGTCGCTGATGAAGGCGAGGAGGACGTCCACCGGCCAGATCATGTCCGCCACGGAGCCGTTCTGGCGTTCGACACCGTCGACGCGAGTGATCACCCGGAGCTCCGCCAGCGGGCCGGGATCGGTCTCGAGGGTGCTGCCGACCGGACAGAACGTGTCGAAGCCTTTCCCTCTCGTGAACTGGACGTCGCGTCTCTGCAGATCACGCGCAGTGACGTCGTTCCCGGCCGTGACCGCGAAGATCGCCGTGCTGGCCTCCTCGCGGCTCGCGCGGCGCAGTCGAGCTCCGATGACCACTGTCAGCTCGCCTTCGTGCTCGACGCGCTCGCTCTCCTTCGGGAGCTCGATCGGCGCGAAGGGCGCCAGCAGCGCGCTCGGCGGCTTGAGGAAGAGCAGTGGTTCCTTCGGCACCTCGTGGCCGAGCTCCTTCGCGTGGTCGCGATAGTTGCGACCGACGCAGACGATCTTGCTGGGCGTCACCGGCACGAGCAGCGACTCGGGGCGAAGGGGAACGAAGCGATCCGTGACCTTGCCTCCCAGGTAGGGCGCGCCGTCGAGCAGGCGCGCCGTGCCCGAGTCGACCTCCTGGGCCCAGTAGTCGATCCCTCCGTGACGCAAGCGCAGGATCCGCATCCGCCGCAGGGTACAGGAACGTACGTCGTCAGTGGGCGACGACGCGGACGACGCCGTCCTCGTCGAGACGGACGGCGCCGCTCTCGCCGGCTCGACCGACCGCCGTCGACCAGCTCACTTCCCGAGCGGTCTGGGGGACGGCGAAGAGCGCCACCGGGACGGTCTCGTTCGAGAACACGAAGCTCGCTGCGTGGATGACGGTCCCGTCTGCGAGCGGATAGAGCGCCGCGATCAGCGTGTGAGGCCCGGAGCGCCCGCTCACCAGCCAGATGAGCTCGCCCGGCGCGGGCGACCACGCCAGCGGCCCGTCGGCGAGCCTCGCGCGGGTGGTGTCGTCGACCGCGAGATCGGCGCGGGTGTATGCCCGCTCGGCGTCGGTTCGCGCGTAGGGGTCGAAGCTCTCGGCATAAGGCGCGAGCTCGGGCGTGCTCCGCATCGCGGCGCGCAGCGCGTCGGTGGCGAGCGGCAGCGGAGCGAACGTCGCGGACGACGAAGGCGTGGGATAGGGCAGCGAGGGGCGTGGGCCCTCGCAGCACCGGATGGCCGCGTCCCGGTCGCCCGGCGAGTCGAGCGGAACGCGCGAGTCGCAGCGGTGGAAGGCGGCCGGCTGATCGATGCGCGCTCCTCGGAGCACGTAGCCGTTCCCACTCGTGGCCCACTCGGGCGCTTCGACGCCCATCGCTACGGCGCCCGTGGAGGCGATGCACGCCTCGGGGTGCGCGAGGCAGTCCTCGAATGGCGCTCCGCCGGAGAAGGCGTCGTGCGCGTCGCCCTCGCACGCGCGCTCCCACTCGAGCTCGTCGCAGAGGCGTGCGCCCGCGGCCGTGCACGCGCGCTCGGCGGCCTCGGCCGAGGCGCGGAGAGGATCGCTGCGATCGACGGCACGGGCGGGATGTCGATCGATCCGGAAGGCAGGCACCTCCATCACGACGAGGTCCGCCTCGAGCGACGTGCGTCGAAACGGCGTCCCCGGCCGGCTGCCCGCGAGCACGATCCCGCGAGGCACGTCGACTCGCGGCCCAGCCGCTTGCCGCTCGACGGGGGCCGTGGCTGCCTGGAGAGTCACGACGTCCGCGCCTGCGTCGACCGGCTCGGTCGTCGAGCCGCCCCCACAGGCGACGAGCGCGAGGAACGCGAGGCCGGAAGCGCGCATCGATGGAGAACATCGCGACGGCGCGCGCACGTCAATTTTCCGGGGCGCCGTCGA
>JBBSAT010000155.1:0-17926 GCA_038252025.1 Polyangiales bacterium
ATGTGGCCACGCTCCGGAGACGCGCGCGCCTTCCGCTGGTCCTCGCCGCCGTGCTGTCCTCGATGAGCCTCGCCCCGCTCGTGGTGCTGCTGCTGTTCGGACGGCTCCTGGGAGAACGGGTCGGACTGCGTGAGCTCGTCCTCTTCGGGGGCTGGAGCGCGATCCTCGGTGCGATGTTCGCGGCCGCCGTGGTCGGCAGCGCCCTGGCGGAGAGCAAGAAGACGCAGCCTGCGTTCGTCATCGTCGGGTCGATCGCGGCGGGGATCGTCTATCCCGTCTGCCTGTTCGCGCCGTGTGCGCTGCTCTGGTGGCCGGGGCGCGGTCTGCAAGACGTCCTCCTCGGCGTCGTCGTGGGCCCCATCCTGCTCACGCTGGTCGGCGCTTTCTTCAGTGTCCCATCGGGCGCGACGTTCGGCGTCGTCTTCTGGGCTGGGATCGCCTGGGTGCGCGGGCCGATGGAGCGACCCGCGCACGACGTGGTCTTTCGCGCACGATCGAGCGGCGCGGTCATGCTCTTCGCTGCGACGTGCGTCGCGCTCGCCCTCAGCGGGATACTCGAGGGGAACTACTGCGAGACTCTCTTCAGCGCGGTGCTCCCCGCCCTCGGCGTCGTCGTCCCGGACGGCACCGACGCCGCATGGACGCGCTTCCTCGTGCTGCCGGCTCCCCTCTACGTCGGCCTGATCGCGTTCTCGCTCTCGGCATGGCTCGAGCACCGCAAGATCGCGCGCACGGCCAAGGCCATCCTCTCGAGCACGCATCCGATCTGGTTCACCGACGGCCCGCTCGATCTCGAGAGAGCGACCGAGGGCGGAGCGCTTCCGCTCCGCGAGAGCGATCGACACGCCCCGACGCGCGTCGCCGTACGGGCTCGTCTCCATGGCTCGCCGTATCGCGCAGGCGGGTCCCCGCTGGCCGTGATCGCAGCGCGCTGAGCCCGCGCCGCCGCGCGACGACGATCGCATCGCTTCCGCCGTGATCTCTCCGAGGTGTACGATCCGCGGGTGCGGCGTTCGCTCGTCTGGGATCTGCTCGGCGTCTTCCTCTTGTCCATCTACGGGACCGAGGTCTGCCCCGTCCTCGAGCGCGTCGGCGCGTTCCGCGTCTCCTACGTCGCGCTCGCCGCGTTCGTGGTGTTCGAGCTCGCGTACGCGCCGCTCGTCGCGCGCGCCGTCGATCGCGGACCTTCCGAGGCGCAGACGCGTCGCCTCTACGTGATCACGCTCGCGCGCTTCCTGACCGTCGGCCTCTGCCTCGCGGTCTGGGACCGCTACTTCCTCGGTGTGCCGTGGACCAACGGCTTCAAGGTCGCCGCGGGCTCCGTGACGCTCGGGCACTTCGCGGGCATCGACCTCGCGCTGGCCAAGGAGCGCGCGCTCCTCGAGGGGACGCCGGTCGACGTGCGCGGCAGCACGGTCGTGCCTGAGGGGCGCTCGCTGGTCCGGCGGCTCACCTCGTTCGCGATCACCACCGTGGCCCTCGTGATCCTCGTGGTCGCGTTCATGGTCATCCGCGACATCGACGTGCTGATGGACGCGCGCGGCGCCGCGAGCAGCGGCGTTCGCGCTTCGGTGGTGAACGAGCTGGCGGTCGTCTTCGCCATCGTCACGGCGCTGGTGCTCAACCTGATCTCCGGGTTCGCGCGGAACGTCGCGCTGCTCTTCGGTCACCAGACACGCGTGCTGGCCGCGATCGGCAGGGGCGAGCTCGAGGGCGCGGTCCCGGTGCTCACCGACGACGAGTTCGGGGTCATCGCCGCGCGCACCAACGCGATGATCGAGGGCCTGCGCGAGCGGCGAAAGGTGCGCGAGGCGCTCGGAAAGATCGTGAGCCCCGAGGTCGTGCGTGAGCTGCTCGCCGGAGAAGACGGCCTCTCGCTCGGCGGGTCACGCCGCACGCTGACGATGCTCTTCAGCGACATCCGCGGCTTCACTTCCTGGTCGGAGGGCACCGAGCCCGAGGTCCTCGTGACGAACCTCAACCGCTACTTCACCGAGATGGTGAAGATCGTTCACGAGGAGGGCGGCGTCGTCGACAAATTCATCGGCGACGGGATGATGGCCGTGTTCGGGCTCGGCTCGGCCGAGGGCGCGTCGCTCAGCGCCGCCCGCGCCGCGCGCCGCATGCTCGAGGCCGTCGAGCGGCTGAACCCGATGTTGGTGCGGCCGCTGAAGATCGGGATCGGGGTCCACCGCGGAGAGGTGATCGCCGGCAACATCGGCGCGCCCGATCGAATGGAGTTCACCTTCATCGGCGACTGCGTGAACACCGCTGCTCGCCTGGAGTCGCTGACCAGCCAGATCGGGGCGACCGTGCTCGTGTCGGGCGCCCTGCTCGCCGACGTGCCCGAGGACGAGCGCGCGCGCTGGGAGAGCCGCGGCGCGCACCCGCTGAAGGGGAAGGCCGAGCCCTTCGAGGTCTACGGCCTGCGTGGGTCGCCCTGAAGCTGGCCATCGGGCGCGACGGAGATCTCCGGCAGCAGGAACGAAGGCGTCGAGCACGCTGTCCGCGTCGCCACCGCCATCGACGAGAGCCCCCGCGCGTCGAGCCGCGCCGCAAGCATGCTCGCGGGAGCGTCAGGCGACGAGGGCAGTCACCGCGGGACCGTGACGACCACGCCGCCGCCGCGGGGCGGCGTCACGACGACGCTGGCGCCACCGCGATACGGAGGCGTCACGACGACCTGGTCGTGACGACCCTCGTAGCCCCGTCCGCGATAGGGCTGCGCGTAGCCACCGCGATAGGGCTGCGCATAGCCGGTCCGGTACGCAGGCGACGGAGCGCCGTAGCCGTAGGCAGGCTGTGGAGCGTAGCCGTAGACGGGCTGCGCATAGCCGCGGCCGTAGCCGGGCTGGGCGTACCTGGCTCGCGCGTAGCCGTGGGACATGCAGCCCGGCGCGAGAGAGGCCACGAAGAGCGCGAAAAGCAGAGCGAACGTGGACCGGCGCATGGGGCACCTCCGAGTGGTTGCCCGCAGCACTGCATCGACGGTGCCAACTCCACTGCCAAACGCCCAGGCCGTGATTCGCGCAAGAACCTCGCGTGCGCGCCGGCCGGACCGCCGCGAAGTTCACGGTCGCGGGCGCGTGGTTCGCACCGCCCCCGATGCCTTCACGTGACCGACTCAGGGTGGTCATGGCAGCCCTCGTGTCTCGGGCTGCAGTGCCGGAGAGACGTCGAGCGCTACCCTTCACGGGAGACGCTCGACGTCATCCGACGCGGTCAGCGCGTGAGCGAGCGCCTTCGCCGCCGCGCCGCGAGGCTCAAACCGAGCATCGCGAGGAGCCACGGTGCAGCCGAGGTCGACGTCGGCGCTCCCGCCACCGCACAGCCGCATGCGCCGCCCGCGAGCCCGCCCAGCGTCTCGGGGCCAGCGTCCGCGCCGCCGTCGCCCACGCCGCCATCGCGGACGCCTGCGTCCCGGCCGCGGTCGTCGGTCGGATCCAGGTAGTCCGGGATGCCGTCGCCGTCGAGATCGTCGTCGGCGAAGTTGCCGTTCGAGTTGGTGTCCTCGTCGGCGGTGAGCACGCCGTCCCCGTCGTCGTCGGCGTCCGCGTAGTCCGGAGCGCCATCGCCATCGGTGTCGGGCAGCGGCGCGCGAACGCCCACGGTGCCCGCGCACGTCGCCGCCGTGCAGTCCACGTCGAACGCGTCGTCGATGCCGTCGCCGTCCGTGTCGTTGCCCGTCGCCGTCCTGTCGGCTCGGCCGTCGTGGTTCGCGTCGTGACCTTCGGTCGCATCCGGCACGCCGTCGCCGTCGCTGTCGAGGTCGAGGAAGTCCGGGCCCGCCGCACCGTCGGTGTTCGGCAGCGGGAGCGGCGAGGCCATGTAGGGATCGTGCAGGCCGTTGCCGTCTGCATCGACGAATCCGTCGACCCTACCGTTGCCGTCCGCGTCCACGCCGCCTCCCTCGATCAGGTCGGGGATGCCGTCGCCGTCCGAGTCGAGATCGAGGTGGTTCGGGATGCCATCACCGTCGAAGTCCACCTCCATCGAGAGCATGTCGCAGCGGCCGTCGCCGTCCGCGTCCGTGCAGCCCGAGTCCGCGTCAGCGTAGTCCGGGATGCCATCGCCATCCGTGTCGATCGAGAGGTCCGTCCCGCCGAGCTCGGCGCTGTCGGGAATGCCGTCGTTGTCGTCGTCGAGATCGAGGTCGTTCGGGATGCCGTCACCGTCGGTGTCCGGCTGCTCGCACGTGCCCGTGTCGGTCACGCAGACCTGATCGCCGTTGCACTGGCTCGTCATCGTGCACTCGACGCACGCCATGTTGGTGACGTCGCAGAACGCCGTCGTCGGCGTCGCCGCGCAGTCGAGGTCGGTGGCGCAGCCGGGGACGCAGGTGCTCGCAGGGCCGCAGATGGTGCCCGTCGCGCAGTCGGCGTTCCCGAGGCACTCGACGCACATCGGCGACGCGCCGCCGAGATCGCAGATGGGCGCGCTGGCCCCGCAGCCGTTGTCCGGCGTCGGGAGCATCTCGGTGTCCTCGCAGGCCGCGCAGACCGACGCAGCGCCACCGGCTCCGACGAGGCACGCAGGCGCGCTGGACGTACATCCCGCGTCCACGCCGCCGCTCGTCGAGTCGAGACAGACGGTGCACGAAGTCGGAGCGATCGTGCCGTCGCAGAGACCGCCCGAGCACGTGGTCTCGGCCGGGCTGGCGGCGTGCACGCAGGCGTTGGCCGCGCACGAGTCGACGCTGCATTCGACGGTGTCGTCGCAGTCGCTCGCCGCGACGCACTCGACACACCCGAGCACGCCGCCGCAGACGGCCGTCGGCGCGGCGCACTCGGCGCCCATCTCGTCGACGACGCCGTCGCAGTTGTCGTCCGCGCCGTTGCACGTCTCCGTGACGGTGCCAGGCGTGACGAGCGTGAGGCAGCCGAGGACGCCGCCCGCGCCGCAGTCGGTCGCGCCGACGCCGCAGACGCCCATGAGCCCGGTGCTGCAGCCGGCACCGCTCTCCGGATTCCCGTTGTCGACGACACCGTCGCAGTCGTTGTCGAGGGCGTCGCAGAGCTCCGCCGCGGGGGCTCCGGGCACCGCGTTGCAGAGCGTGCTGGCGCCTCCACAGACGAAGACGCCGCTCTGGGCGCACGCGCCCACGCCGGCGCTACACGTCATGCCGACGTTGAAGCCGTTGTCGACCACGCCATCGCAGTCGTTGTCGAACCCGTCGCAGACCTCGGGAACCGTCCCGGGCAGGTCGTCACCGATGCACGCCAGCCCGCCCGCGATGCAGTTGAGGTGACCGTGATCGCAGAGCCCCGGAAGGCCGGTCGAGCAGTTCGGGCCCGAGCCCGGGTTCCCGTTGTCGACGACTCCGTTGCAGTCGTTGTCGAGCCCGTCGCAGAGCTCGGCGACGGGGGCGCCGGGGATCGCGTTGCAGACGGTGACGCCGGGGCCCGCGCAGACCTGCGTGCCGGTCCTGCTGCACGCGCCGACGCCGGCGCTGCACGCCACGCCGAACCCGACGCACTCCGGGACCTCGAGGGTGATGAAGCACGTGCCCGAGAGGCTCGCGCTCGTGTAGTTCACCAGGACGATCCGCGTCGTGCCCGCGTCCGTCACCAGCGGAGTCCAGCGGAAGGTGGTCGTGAGCGGCGACGCACCGGTCACGGGAGTCAGCGTGCTCCCCACGGGAGCTCCCACGCTCGTGACCGTCGCGGGCGGCGCCGTGGTCCACGTGCCGGTCGTCGTCGTGCTGAAGAGAGAGCCGACGTTGGCGATGAACACGCCCGAGCCCGCGCAGGTCGGCGGTGGAGGCGTCACGATCTCGACGATGAGATCGATCGCCGCGCTGCTGATCACGCCGCCGTGCGTCGACTCCATGACGATGTGCAGGACGAATTGCTGGCCCGTGGCGGCCATGGCGAGATCCCACGTGACTGTGCAACCGAGGGGCCCGGAGCTGAGGGTCGGCACGGCTCCGCCGGCGGGCACCCGGGGGATGACCTGACCGACCGGAAGCCCGGTCTCGGCTGCGGTCGCGAAGCGACACGAGAGGGGGTCGCCGTCGCTGTCGACCATCGGAAAGGTGTAGGTGCGGATGGCGCCGAACTGCAGCTGGATGATCGCGGGCGCGGATGTGACAGGCCCCTCCGTGTTGCCAGCGACGAGCGAGACGCGGGTCTCGACGCGGAAGTCCGAGTCGGCGCCGTTCTGGAGCCCTCCCACTCGGCAGCAGCTCGTGAAGAAGGCCGTGAACGTCCCGGCGGTCGCATAGGTATGCGTCGCGGTGTACTGGAGCACGGTGTAGGCGTTGCCTGACGCGTCGGTGCCCGTGCCGATCACGGTGCCCGTGACCGCGCCGTTGTTGGTGCCGTCGCCGAAGTCGAGCGTGGTCGTGTCGATGAACGTCGAACGCCACGCCACGCTCACGGTGAAGCGGACCGTCCGGGGCGCGCCGATCGGATCGGGGACCGTCCAGTTGATCGATCCGTACCGGAAGTGGCTCGCCTCCGCGCGGTTCGCTGCGCCGAGCACCAGAACGAAGAGGCAGGCCGCGGCCAGGAACGAACCGAGTTGAAGTCGCATTGAGAAATTGGATATCACGGTACTGACGTCCACGGACGCGGAACAGACCGGCCCGCCCGAGAAAAGAACGTGGCGAGGGGCGGCCTGGCCCTGCGGAGCCCTCGTGGATGCCCCGGCCGCGCTGCTTCTGGTACTTTCTCGGTGTGGACGACGATGACAGCCAGGCGCCGGGCAAGGCGCCGTCCCACCGTACCATCCAGATCGACGCGCTGACGGACGTCGAGATCGTCGATCACGGGACCGACGAGGGTGGTGAAGAGGGTGGTGAAGACGAAGCAGCGGCGCCCCAGGTCGGCCGCGCGCCGCCTCCCCTTCCGCCCAAGGAGGGCGCGTCGCCGTCGATGGGCAAGATCGTGGGGCTCGCGTTCATCGCGCTCGTGGTCGGCGCGCTCGGCGTGCTCGCCGCTCACTTCGCTTTCCCGCCGGCGGCGCCCACCGCACCGCCCGCGGTCGCGGCCGCGCCGCCCGAGGCGTCCGCGCCGGCCAGCGTGCGCCAGGTGCACATGGCCGAAGAGCTCGTGATCCGCGCGGACGAGGAGCCAGGCGCGGACGACGCGCCGGAGTAGCTCGCCTCAGCGAGCGACCTTGTCGCGGATCCACAGCGCGGGCTTCTCGACGACCAGGTGGAGCACGTAGGCGAGCGCGGTCGAGGCCAGAAGCAACGCAGCGAGCGAGCCCACCCACACCACGCCGAGCGGCAGCTGCCACGTGGTCACCATGAGCGCGGCCAGCGGCACGACCACGATCGAGATGACGGGCGGGTGCACCAGGTAGACGCCGTAGCCGAGCGTCGCGAACCGCAAGAACCATCGCGACGAGAGAGAGCGCGTCAGCGCGCTCTCGGTGTTGAGCACGAGAAGGATGAGCGAGAAGTACATGACGCTCGTGATCGTCCCCCACGCGAAGATCGTGGTGAGGTCGTAGCGATATGCGAGCGGACCGACGAGCGTCCAGCAGCACAGCGCGGCCACGAAGGCGAGCACGAGCTGCCGCCAGCGCGCCGTCAGGGCCACGCGGATCCGCGCCCCGAAAGCGCTCTGCACGTACGCGAGCAACACACCCGCGACGAGGATGTCGAAGCGCGTGTGCGTGCGCAGGTACAGATCGTCGAACATCTCTCCGGGCGTCCACGTCGGACGCATCGCGAAGACGCCGTAGCGCACGCCGAAGCCGGCGAGCCACAGCGCGACGAGCGCGCCGATCCGCCAGGACGTGCGCGGCAGGAGCGCGAGCAGACCGGCGACCAGCGGTACGGCGAGATAGAAGTGCTCTTCCACGCACAGAGACCACGCCCAGGGCATCAGCGGCGGCGCGGAGAAGCGGTGGTAGTTGTCGAGGTACGCGTACTCGTACGGCAGCCCGGCCTGCTGCCCCGCCGAGAGGGGGAGAAGGATCGCGAGCGTGGTGAGCACGAACCAGTACAGCGGGATGATGCGGAACGCGCGACGGACGTAGAAGCGCCCGATGCCCCCGCGCGGCGGTCCGCCTTCCCGCGGCACCAGCAGCGTGCCGATCAGGAAGCCGCTCAGGAAGAAGAACAGGTCCATCCCGAACCAGACGCTCGTGGATCGAACGAAGAACGCATCGTCGTGCATCAGCCCGACTGCCGTGAGCGAGACCGTGACGTGAATCTGGAGAACCGACACGACGGCGAGCGCGCGCAGGCCGTGCAGCGTAGGAAAATGGTTCGCGAGAAGGTGGAGCCCGAAGGGTCGGGTTGCGCGCGCCATCGCCTCCACCGTAGCGAGTCGGCAGTCGCGCCAGCAACCACAACGCACACGACGTACGAAGATGCGCGTCCGCCAGATCCCAGCTCTGGGAGATGCGCGTCGCACACGGCGCTGGCCTCGCAGGCGACGCGTGACATCTTTCCGCGCATGCGAGCCTCACTCTTGGTCCTTGCTTCTGTCCTTCTTTCCCTCGTCGTGGGCTGCTCCACCGACGGTCCCGACCCGTCCTGCGGCGCAGGCCTCGCCTGCGAGGACGCCGCCACGGTCGCGGACGCAGGCACCACCGCCGACACCGGGACGCCCACCGTCGACTCGGGAACGACCGACGTCGACTCCGCCACCACGACCGACTCGGCAACGACCGACGTCGACTCCGCCACCATGGCTGACTCCGGCGCGATCGACGTCGACTCCGGCGCAGCGTGCGTCGAGCCCGGGCTGGGCGACACGTGCAACGACACGACGCCCTGCCCGACAGGCTTCGACTGCGACCTCGGCCGCTGCGTCCCTCAGGGCCGCGGCACCTGCGGCGGCTTCGCCGGCGCGCCCTGCACCGACCCGATCCGCAGCGAGTGCGTGTACGAGACCGGCCACGGCGACGTCGGCACGTGCTTCTCGCCCGCAGAGGTGCGCTGCCTCTGCGCGACCGATTCGGTGCGCTGGCCCTGCCCCGTCTGAGCTGGCTCGGAGACGAGCTCCTGCCGAGCGCGACCGTCGCGGCCGGAGAGGGCGTGCCGTCATCCACGCCGATGCGTGTGCAGTGGCCGTGATCGGCCCATGGTCTACAGTCGGCGGTCATGGGAATCGATCTGGCGGTGACCACCCTCTGGGCGGAGCTCTCGACGTGGCGGCCGCCGGCCGCCGAGGTGATCACGCGCCCGGAGTACTGGGCGGTCCACGGCGCAACGCGCATGGGCAAGGCGGTGACGTTCGACGACCGGCTCGAAGAGGATGCCATCGACGCGGCGTGCCTCGCGGCTGGCGTCACGCGCGCGCGCGCCGTGATGGAGCTGCTCGCGAAAGCCGATCGGTCGACGGCGACCTGGGAGGAGCCCGCGCCACCGGCCGTCGACACGTCGGCGGACGTCGTGCGCGCCATCGCGGGTGACTTCATCGCCGATGTCGCGCCCGACGGCATCGATCGCCTCGCCTCGATCGCCCACGCGATGCAGGCCGGCGCGAAGCTCGGGAAGGACGCCACTTACGACGACGTGCGCGCTGCGCTCGAGGTGCCTCCTCGCGCCGCGCCGAGGCCCAGCGGTCCGTTCTCGGCCCTGCTCGTGATGAGCATGGACACGCTCTGGGTGCCGGTCGCGCTCGAGAGCGCGTGGGACGCGCCCGCGTTCGTGGTCGCGTCGTCGGTCCAGCTCCGAGCGGATCTCGCAGCGCTGCCCGACTGCCTGAGGGAGTCGGACCCGGAGGTGGCCGGGGACTTCGCTGCGGTCGGACAGCTGGTCGAGGCGTTCGACCAGGCGCTCGAGGGCGCCGGAAGCGCTCGCTGCGTCGTGATGAGCGGCTGAGAGCTTCGCACTGCGTCGCTTCGCACGGCGCACGACCGAGCTCGAGGCGTGACCAACAATGGTCGCGCCTTGTCCTCTCCCAGCGTGAAGCGCTGGGAATTTCTCTCAGTCGAAGGGATCTGACCAAAGTATTTGGGTCGGACCTTCAGTCCTCCTGCTCGCCCGCTCCGATCGCGCGAGGCGCACACACGCACGGCTCGGCGTTGAGCTCTTCACACGATCGCACGGCGGAGCCGATCGACGCGGCGACGACTCCGTCCGTGAAGCGGCTCGCGGTGCGACACACGAACGCGCCGCTCGATGCACCGAACAGCCGGAGAGGCTCAGCACCAGCAACGGCGACAGGGCGATGCGTCCGAGCACCGAGCAACGATTCGGCGGAACCGCCTGGTGCGCCAGCGGCGACTGTCTGCATCGGGCTCACGCGACCGACCTCTCGCGCACCACGCGCTTCGCCGGCTTGTCCGTGCGGAGCCCTAGGAAGACGGGATGACGGAGCCTTCCGTCGCGCGTCCACTCACCGAACCTGACCTCGGCCACCAGCTTCGGCCGCACCCATCGAGCCTTGGGGATGCGCGGTGGATCGACCACGGCGGGCTCGCGCGTCGTCAGCGCTTCGAGTTTCCGAGGGAGCATCTCAAGCATCGCACTGTCGAAGCCCGTACCCACCTTCCCCGCATAGCGGAACTCACCATTCTCGTGGATTCCGAGAAGCAGCGCGCCGATCCCGAGTCGGCTCCCCGATGGAGGCGTGAAGCCGACGATGACCATCTCTTGCTGCTGCTGCGTCTTGATCTTCTGCCAGTCCATCGAGCGCCCCGCGCGATAGGGCCTGTCCCGGCGCTTGGCCACGATGCCCTCGAGCCCGAGCCATCGCGCCGCGTCGAGGAACGTCGCGCCGTCGCCCGCGTGGCCGGGCGCCCGCCGCAGCGCGCCGGTTCGCGTGTTCCCGATCAGCCGCGCGAGCACGCGCTTGCGCTCCACGAGCGAGCACGAACGCAGGTCCTTGCCGTCGATGGAGAGCACGTCGAAGACGAAGTACACGAAGGCGGCGTCGTCCTTCTTGGTGAGCGCCGCTTGCAGCGCCTCGAAGCGAGGCCGCCCCCGCTCGTCGAGCGCGCACACCTCACCGTCGAAGGTCGCCTCCGTGCACCGGAGTCGGGCGATGCGCTTCCGGATCGCACCGAAGCCGGCGTAGGCGAGGCCCCGACGAGACGTCATGGTCACGCGGCGCCCTTCCTTGCGCGCGAGGGCGCGGTAGCCGTCGTACTTGATCTCGAAGAGCCAATCATCACCGGTCGGCGGCGTGTCCACACGCGTCGCGAGCTGCGCTTCGACGAGAGTCATCAGCTCGCCTTCTTCTTCGGCGCCGAGCTCGGCGCCTTCATGAGGCTGCGCTGGAGCAGCGCGGCGATGTCGGTGACGTTGTCCGCCCGAGGAGGCGCGGGCGACGCGATCGCCACTGCTTCGCCGGTCTTGGCCTTCTTCTCGATCATGGCCAACACGTCGTCGCGATACGAGTCCTTGTACTTCGCAGGATCCCAGTCCGCGCTCATTCGCTCCACGAGCGTCTCGGCCATCTCCCGCTCGCGGTCGCTGACGTGCGCGTGGACACTCGCCTGCGCGACGGCGGCGGCGTCGGCCTTTCGCAGCTCGTGAGGGAAGCGAAGCAGCTCGAGCACCAGCGAGTCGCCGTCCACCAGGACGGCAGCGAGGTGTTGCCGAGTGCGGAGCACGACCGTCGCGATCGCGGCGCGCTTCTTGGCAGCGAGCGCGTCACGGAGGACGGCATACGCCTTCTCTCCGCGCCGGGCCGGCGCGACCAGATAGGGTGTCTCGAAATAGGCATGAGGGATCTCGGAAGGATCGACGAAGTCCATGATGTCGACGGACTGGGTCGCTTCGACGTTGGCAGTACGGAGCTCTTCGTCGGTGACGACGACGTACTCACCCTTGCTGATCTCGTAGCCTCGTACGATCTCGTCGTAAGCGACCTCCTCACCCGTGGACTTGTTGTAGCGTTTGTAGCCGACAGGCGACATGTCGCGGCCGTCGAGCTGGTGGAACGAGACCTCGCGGGATCGCTCGAGCGGATAGAGGCTCACGGGGATCTGCAGCAGTCCGAACCCGAGAGTCCCTGACCACATCGCGCGGCCCGGCGAGCGCGCGCTCCCGGTCTCGTCGCTCGAGGAGGACGGGCTCGCGGTCTCCTCGGCGTGCTTTGGCGCGCTGGACGGCTTGGCGCGCTTCTTCGACGCGCGGCGAGGAGTCGTTCGAGCGGTCGGGCGCTGCGCCATCGCCCGAGCGAGTGCAGGGAGCGGTCCAGCGTCCGCGCAGCGAATTCGCCGGGCACGCGCGTCGCGCGGCGGCTCTCGTGCCACGCGGTGTAGCGTCAGCGCACGCCGCACCACGGGAGCGGCCCGCGCCGTCAGATCTCTTCGCGGCTGTCGATCGGGGCGAGGAGGCGCGCGAGGTCGCGCACGGCGCGCTCGCGGCGGACCGGCTCGTTCACCAGGCGCCCGCGCAGCACGACGTTGTAGGGCGTGACCGTGTCCGGCGCGAAGGCGACGAGCTCGGTGTGGTAGCCGTGCGACTCGAGCTTCAGCGTGCGCGCGCCGAGCACGAAGGCCTCCACGAAGTGTCTGCGGATCGCCCCGCGTGACGGAAGACCGAGGCGCATCAGCTCGGCCTCGCCGCGGAGCGCGACGGGCAAGCGGCGCGCAACGCAGCACGGCGCGATGAGCACGTGAGGCGCGCGCACCCGGACGGCGGCGTCGATCGCGTCGTCCGACGCCGAGCCGCACGCGTGCAGCGCGATCACGAGATCGGCGCGCGCAGGCCAGAGCGCCTCGTCGGCGAGCTCGCCCGTGCGTGACGCGTAGCCCGTGAGCCCCAGCCGCTCCCCGGCGGCCGCGGCGAGGGCCGCGCGGCGCGGGTCGCGCTCGATGGCGCAGACGGACATCGGCGCGCGCACCTGGGGTGCGAGCAGCGCGAGGGCCGCGAGCCCGACCCACCCGCGGCCCGCCGCCGCGTCGACGATCACGCCGGTCTCCGCGTGGGCGAGCGCGCGCGCGATCTCGGGGAGTAAGCCCACGAGCTCGCGCGCCTTCATGCGTTCCTCCATCCGCAGCGTCTTGCCGACATCGCCGCCGATGGCGCGCTCGAGGACGTCACGGATCGCGCTGGGGTCGATGGGCAGCATGCGCTCTGTCGCGAGGCTTGCGCCGGGACGCGGACCCTCGCCAGAGAAGAGACGCCGATCCCGCCGGGCGCCGCGAGAGCCACCGCGTCGTGAAGCCCGCGCGAGAGGCCTCGATCCGACCGCGCTCGGATACACTCGGCGGTGGGTCAGCGCCTCGTCCCGATCGCTCTCGTCCTCGCGCAGATCATCATCGGGATGGGCTGTGGCGCCGCGTCGTCGCCGGACGCAGCCGACAGCGCCGCCACCGACGGCTCGCTCGTGGACGCTTCACGCGCTTCGCGGTCTTCGAGACGGCGTGCAAGTCTTACGATGCGCCGGACCGCGCGGCGGCGGTTGTGTGGGTGGACGATCTGGCGCGCTACACGGTCGCTCGAGAGCTCGACGTGGTCATCTGGCTCAGCTCGGGGATCGGAAGCAAGGCGGGCCCCGAGGGCGGGTACACGATCTACTCGCCCGCGATGCAGCAACGACTCGCGTCGTTCGCGCGCGAGGGACGCTACGTGCCCTGATCGCGCCGCGCGTGCGCAGGGACGCCCGAGTCGTGGCTCAGGTGGATCCCGGCCGGCGCATCGTCCGGCGGGAGTAGACTCGAGGACGTGCTCGCCCACGCGTCTCGCCTCGCCTTCGGGGCGCTGCTCCTCTCCGTCCTGGGCTGTGGCGCGCGCACGGGCCTGACCCCGCCCGGCGCCCGCGACGCGGGACTGGACGGTGCGATCGGGGACGCCGCCCTGCCCGATGCGGACACGCGCGACGCGCCGTTCGTCGACGCGCCGTTCATCGACTGCCTCGACGACCCGACGCGCTGCGACGACGGCAGCGCATGCACCGTCGACGACTGCCTGCCCGATGGGAGCTGCGCCCACGTCGCGCGCGCGTGCGACGACGGCGATGCCTGCACCGACGACGCGTGCGACCCGAGCCTCGGCTGCACCGCCCTATCGACCGACTGCGACGACCACACCGTCTGCACGACCGACTCGTGCGACCACGCGCGAGGGTGCGCGCACGCGGTGATCTCCTGCGACGACGCCGATCCGTGCACCGCCAACCGATGCGATCCGATCTCGGGCTGTACCTTCCCGCCCACGGACTGCGCCGGCTGCGCGGACGGGAGCCGCGACGCGTTCCGCGACGCCCTTCGCTATCCTCTCATCGCGGCGTGCGCGGGCGGCTTCAGCGTCGCCGGGCTCTCCCACGCGGTGTCACCCACGTGCAGTCGCGGCGCTGGCGACGACGGTCCGAACCCGAGCGGCCTCGGGTGCAGCGCGACCGACCTCTGCGCACCGGGCTGGCACATCTGCGTCTCTGCCGCGGAGGTCCAGATGCACTCGCCAGACGGCTGCGCTGGAGCGAACGACGCCGATCGAAGCTCGTTCTTCGCGACGCGACAGACCGGCCCTGGCTGCGGCCACTGCGCGAATGGGACCGACCCGAGCTGCGACGGAAGCTCCTGCAGGCCGGGCTGCGCGCAGACCGATCGCACGACGAACGACATCTTCGGCTGCGGCGACCTCGGCGCGATCCCGCAGGCATCCTCGTGCGGCGTGCTCGACCGCTTCAGCAACGACCTCTGCGGCGCGCTCGGCGCTCCGTGGCGCTGCGACGCCGATCCCGCCGGGCTCCGTGAGAGCGACTTCGTCGTGAAGCCCGGCGCCACGGGCGGCGGCGTACTGTGCTGTGTCGACTGACGCGCGGGCACGCGAGCAGCGCGCAGCTCAGTCGACCGGCGCGCGCGGGAGATGTCGCTTGACCTCGGCATTCGTCACCGGCCGCGCCCCGCTCGCGGCTGCGCGCAGCGGTTCGAGAACGTCGCGCTCGAGCCCGTCGCGATAGAGAACGTTGTACGTGTCGAACGGGATGACGCGCTTGCCGTCCGGATGCGCGATGTGCACGCAGCTCTTCCGCACACTGCGGAGATCCATCGTGTGGCGGTCGAGGAACTGCATCACGATCACGCGGAACACGCGGTCGTAGGTGAGCTCGGAGGACGCATCGACGCGCGGCAGGCAGCAGAGCAGCTGCTGGAGCGCGTGCGCCGCGGAGTCCGGCCCGTGCGCGGTGCTGAACGTCTTGAACAGGTTCTCTGCGAAAGACGCGGCGAGCCCTCTCTCGCGCTCGTAGACGATGGTGTTGCGTCCGCCCTCGATCAGCAGCTTCGGGTCGACGTAGCGCGTCAGCGGCGTGAGCGTGCCGGCGTCTTCGCCGACGCCCTTGATCGCGTAGGCCATCGCGAGGCAGTCCGGATGACAAGGCACGGGAAGCACGTCCTCGGCAGTGAAGATGTCGCACTGCTCGATGATCCCGCGCCTCACTTCGGAGAGCGTGAGGCGGTCGATCCCCGGATCGAAGCCCTCGTTCCGCCCCGCGTCCTGTACCGGCTGGAAGGTCACGCCGCGCACGCAAGGCCGCTTCATCGCGAAGCGCAGGATGTCGCCGATCTCATCGTCGTTGACGCCGCGCTTCAGCGTGACGACGAGCGTCGTCGAGAGGCCGAGCGCGTCGAGCCGATCGAGCGCGCGCTCGCGCACCGATCGCAGGTCGGCGCCGCGCAGCGTGCGGAGCGGGCCCTCGCGCAGGGAGTCGAACTGCAGGTAGATCTCGAAGCGCGGGGCATATGTCGCGAGGCGCTCCGCGAAGCCGTCCTCCTTCGCGATGCGCACGCCGTTCGTGTTGAGCATCAGGTGGCGGATCGGCCGGCGCTTGCACGCGTCGAGCACCTCGAAGAACGCGGGATGGAGCGTCGGCTCGCCGCCCGAGATCTGCACGACGTCCGGCTCGGTCTCGTTCTTGACGATGCGATCGAGCATCGCCTCGATCTGCGGGAGCGAGCGATGCGTGAGGCGTTCGGGCCCGCTGTCCGCGTAGCAGGTGGGGCAGCGGAGGTTGCAGTGATCGGTGATCTCGAGGAGCGTCAGACAGCCGTGCTGCTCGTGATCGGGGCAGATGCCGCAGTCGTACGGACAGCCGTGCTCGAACTGCGTGTTGTACTTGGCGACCTGCTCGGGGGCCTTGAGGAAGACCTCTCGCCCGAGACGGAAGTAGTCCACGTCGTCCGAGAGCAGGACCCGCTGCTGGCCGTGCTCGGGGCAGCGCTTCCAGAGCCAGACGCGGCCGTCCTCGATCAGCTCCTTCGCATCGACGATGCGGAGACACGTGCCGCAGAGAGCGCGCGTCGCGGAGTAGAAGAGGTAGGGGCGAACGGGATGGGTCAACGGCGAGCTCGGCGCTCCGTCAGGCTCGCGCTGGCTCGTTCCGCTCGTGCCGTGACGACGGGGGCGCGCCTGCGTCGGCGCACGTGTACGGCGAGGCCGAGCGCGATCAGGGCGAAGAGCGACTCGCTGCGAGGCCCGTGCGCGCCTGCTGCGCTGCATCCGCAGCCGCCGACCGCGCTGGCGCGTATCGACCCATCCCCGCCGGACGTTCCGCCATCGCTCGAGCCGAGGCCGGTGTCAGGCGGAGCGCCCGCGTCGAGCGGAGCGCCCGCGTCGAGCGGAGCACCCGCGTCGCTCATCGCCACGTCGGGCGCGCAAGTTGCGGTGCCGCCCGCGCTCACGCAGGTGGAGCCAGCTGTGCACTCGACCGCCCCCATGACGACGCCCGCGCCGTCGCAGGTCGCGATCTGTCCGTCCGGAAGGCAGATGTCGTGCGCGTCCGGGACCTCGGTCGCGCTCGCGACGCAGAACACGGACACGCAGCGCGGACTCGCGACGCCGGCCGTGCTGCAGTAGGCACCGAAGGCAGCGCAGTCTCCGCGCCCGCAGTCCGCGCCGACGATCACGCTCCCGTCGCACGCCGCCGTGCACGTGGCCGCGCAGCCGCCCGTCGCGAAGCCTGCAGCGGGCGAGCGCGCGAGCCGCATCTCGGTCTGCGGTCCGTAGAGGCCGTCCTCCGCGATCATGTCGCCCGGGTTGTTCACGTTCCAGAGGTGCTGAAACGTCTGGATGGAGTCGGCGCGCCCATCGGTCCCAGGACAGTCGAAGTGCACGGGATCGGACGTCCCGAGCCAGGCGCAGCCAGCGCCCTCGAGCGCCGAGCGCGCCGCCGAGTAGTTGTTCACGTCCACGGCGGTGCCGGTCTCGTGGTTGCTGCGTCCGGGCGTCGCGGCGAGCCCACACCCGCCCGAGTAGTAGAGGACGTACTGATCGGCGAGCGTGCGAAACGCGCTGTTGATGTCGAGCGGCACGCGTGAGGCCGCGGACCAGACCGCGTCGCGCGCAGACGCTTGCAGAAACGGATGGATGCGCGTGCTGGTCAGCGTGATCCCGGCGTGCGGGGCGAACTCCACGAACGCGCCGGGGTGTGCGCACATCTGCGCCTCGACGAGCTGATCGGAGAGACCCTCGACACCGGCCGTGCTGCAGGCTCCGCGCGCGGCGATGGCCGCGACCGTCTGCGCGTTCGCCGGGCGCGGGCATGCGAGCGCGAAGGCGAAGGCGAACGAGAGGCTGAGCGCGGCGCGCACCATCCGGAGAGGATGAGCCTCGATGGCCCCCCTTGGGAAGCGAGTCTCACGAGAGGTCACTCGACGACTTCGATGCCGTACTCCGCGCGGATCTGGTCGAGGGGCCGGTCGAGGTACTGGTCGTTGTCGCGAAACGGCCACTTGTGGGTCATGTGCTGCGCACGCCAGAACGCGACCGGCATGGCCGTCGTGGACTCGCCGAGCATCTTCAACATCTCGTTGAACGTCATCGACTTGAAGATGTTCTGCGTCTCCTGAAACGACAGGTACTTCTGATAGGTCTTCAGCGTCACGGTCGTGCCGAAGATCGACCACGTGTCGGCGAGCGCCTCGCCGCGAGCAGACGTGTCGCAGCCGAAGACGACGTGACAGACGTCGTGGAAGTGGAAGAGCGCGGCGACCTCGTGATCGGCGTTCTTCTCGGTGACCAGGTTCTCGATGGTGCCGTAGTACTCCTCGAGCCCCTCGCGCAGAGTCA
>JBBSAT010000156.1:0-17857 GCA_038252025.1 Polyangiales bacterium
CCTATCCGACGGGCGTCAGGATCACGAAGGCCGAGATGAAGAGGCTCTCTCTGCACAAGCACGACTTCCATGGTGAATGGAACTATGAGCTACACCCGCGCCGAGCAAGTTGATCAGGTAATCGTGATCGGGCCCCTAAGCCTGCCGACCGCCGCAGTGGCTGAGCCGACCGTCGAGGATGAGTCGAGCGCCGGCAGCGAGCCTAGCGATGCAGAGATCGCACTCGCCAGAGGGACCGAGCTCGCGACGCCAGACGGGAGCGAGGCTGGGGGAGCGGGGTCAGGCGCCGGCCACGGAACTGTGGGCGTCGGCGACGGAACTGCCGGGAGCGGTGACCGTTCCTTGGGCGCCAGTCCACCGGCAGCCGTCCCAGGCCCCCGCTGCGGCGACCCGATCAACGGCGAGTGGGTCGCCCTGATATACTCCGCGTACTACCACGACTGGTACCGCTTCACTCTGCACATCGAGCGGACGGGAGCCGAACTGCGCGGTGAGATCTTGGTTCGGTTTTGGAGCGGAGGCACGGCAGATCACGCGCCGCCGGCATGTCGTGCCGGCGCTTTCGACACCTCGGTCCGCATGTCCGCTCACGGTCGCATTGAGGGGGACCGGGTCAACTTTGGAGCGGCTTCCTTTGAAGTGGTTCAAGTCGCCTGCGGCTCGCGACGCGGATACAACCCGGACCGCTTCACGGGAACGCTGATCACCGAGGAGGACCGGCTGTACACGGTACACAACGATGGCCATCGTGCCGCCAACGAGCACGTGCGCTTTTGGAGGGCTCGTTGTTGGGACCATGCGGAGTGAGCCGACGCGAGGCGCTGGCTCAGAGGCTTTTGCGACCGAGAGCGATGGCCAGCACGAGCTCGCCGCGAGCCAGCGCGCCCGGTGCCATAGGAAGAGGCTCTCTACCCGGGTTGGGTCCGGGACCAAAGGTCACCTTGCCACGAACGAGCGGAAGGGTATCCCGGGCGCTCGCCGCCTCGGCTTCCTCGGGCACTGGCTGTGGTGCCCCGACGTTGATCTTGAGGTGCGACTCGGGTGCCGGATTCCAAACGCTGTCGGCGTTGGGATCAGGCTCCGGGCGTCTTGGGCGCGGCGCGCGGGGCCGGACCAGCGTCCATCGCCATGACCGCGTCGTAGGCTCCTTCGACGGCGCCCTTCGTGTCGGTCCACGCGTGATCGATGCTCGTCTTGACCTCTTCCCACTTCTCGTCGCTCGCTGCGCCGATGTCGTGCATCTTGGCCTTCGCCGCCTCGAGCTTCTCGTGCATCGCGTCGAGCCGCGGCTTCGCGTCGAGCTTGCTCTGGGCGCTCATCTTCTCGGCTCTCGCCTTCACCACGTCGAGCTTGGCCGCCCACTCGTGGATCTGAGCCTGATACTTCTGTTTGTAGATCTCTCGGGTTTCCATGGTTCGTTTCTTTCTGTTCGAGAAGCTCAAGAATCAATCCGGCCGGACGATCGCGATCTCAGATGGCAGCGCGGCGCTCGGCGATCACTCGGAGCAGCTGATGGACTCCGAGGTGTGCGAGGAGATACGCGATGATCGCCACGACGATCGGCAGCACCACGTGGTGCCCCGTCCCGAGATCCACGCCCGCAATGATCGCGCGGAAGGGCTCGTAGAGCGGGTCCGAGATCGCAGTGACGACCTGTGCGAAGCCCGCACCGCTGCGCGCGGCGAGCAGCGCGAGACCGAAGCGGAGAGCGAGCACGGCGTACACGCCGCAGAAGAGGAAGTCGACGACCTGGGAGAGCCGCGCCACGCCGCGCGCGACGCGCACCTCTCTCTCGTTGCTGACGACCTCGTCGACGGCCTTCGACCGCAGCGCGCTCGCGACCGCTTCGATCCGTGGCGAGTCGTCGGTGCGTGGGCTCGCCGCGCGCGCCGCGATCTCCGCGTCGACATCGCCGCCGATCTCGCTCTTCACGTCGCCGCGCCCGGCGGTCCTCCGTGCGTCGTCGCTCGCCAGTGTCTCGTCTATCATCGTGACCTCGTGTTCGACTGGGTGTTCATCGGATCACGGCGCGATGCGCACTTCGACGCTCGGCGGACGCGGTAGAAGGATCACCGGCGGCGGCGGGGCGACGACCACGACGCGCGGCGGCGGCGGGGCGACGACCACGACGCGCGGCGGCGGCGGCGGTGCCGGCGCGACCACGACCACCCTCGTCCGAGGACGGCGGACGACCACGCGCGGGGCGCGCGGAGCATGAACTTCGACGTGCGCGCGCGGCCCGCGGCCGCGATGGTGGCCCTCGTCGTGGCCTTCGTCATGGCCGCGGCCGTGACCATGGCCGTGACCGTGCTGGGCAAGCGCAGGAGATGCCGTGACCAACGAAAGGCCGGCAATGACAGAGAGGGTAAGGATCGAGCGATTCCACATGTTCTTGGTGACTCCGGCGACGCCCTGGAGCGAGCCGTGTGCCAGCCATCGGATGAGACATCTCGCCGTCATGCGCGCGAACGATCCCCCGCCTGCGACACTTTGCCCCACGGGAGACGGAATGCGGCGCCACACGGCTTCGGCCGCGTTGCATGCTCGACAAACCGCGGCCCTTCGCGAGGCGCCGGAGGACACCGTCGACGTGCGACCGCTCTGCGCCGCGGCCGGCGAGCCCAGTCAGCCGGGAGCTCGGCGCCGCCCGATCTCGGGCTGATTCGGTGCGCGACTACTTCGCGCTGGTCGACGTCGCGTCGAAGAGCACGAGGAGGTCGTAGCGCCGCCGCACGTGATCGCGAACGAAGGCGCGCCACTGTTCTTTCGAGCCGGCCGACGCGATCTGGACGCCGACGCTTCCGAGCTGCGCCTCGTCGGCGTCACGCATCAGACGTTCGTCGGCGAGCGAGAGCTGCGGCCGTGCGCGTTGCGTCGCGCTCGAACCCTTCATGACCAGATCTGCGACGCGGCCCATCACGTTCGCGTAGCCGTTTCGATTCGAGGGCCCGACCGCGCTTCCTGCGGGCGCCGCGGGAGGCGGCGGCGGGAGCGGACGTGAGTCGTCGTCGGCGATGTCCGAGAGACGACGGAGACGCGACGATGGAGGGCTTCGCACTCGTTCTGGCCTTGCTGTCGCGTCGCAGGCGGCGTGACGACAGAGACCATCGCACGGATCGCGCGGCGGGGCGAACGGCCGCACGTGGGACCGCACGCGGCACGCCCGTCCGATGTGGCCGTGGTGTCTCCGGTCAATCCGTCACAGAACGTCGCGTGTCGAACGGAACGGCGCTTGCACTGGCGACTCCCTCGAATGGGTCGCGACGTCGCGACTCGTGGATGGGTGCAACGATGGCGGACGCGAGCAGGCACCATGGGATGAGCTCGGTCGCGGCGGCCTGCGCTGCGGGGCTCTTCGTCCTCGCGGCCTCGACGTCGACGCTCGCCCAGCGGGCCGCGATCTCGACGAGCCACGTCGTCGTCGTCGTCCGAGACCTCCGAAACGACCATGGCGAGCTCATCGCGGGGCTCTACACATCGCCGCGCTTCTGGATCGGCGAGAACCGCGCAGCCGGTGACTGCCATGCGCAGATCCACGGCGGGGAAGCCCGCTGCGTGTTCGTCGTTCCGACCACGAGCCGCGTCGCGTTCGCGGGCATGCACGACGAGGACGGGGACGGCGAGTTCGACCGCGACTTCTTCGGCCTGCCTCAGGAGGGCTACGCGTTCTCCAACGACGCGCGCGAGCCCTTCGGCCCGCCCAGCTTCGAGGCGGCCGCCTTCGCGCCGCCAGACGTGCGTCCGTTCGTCGTGCACGTTCGCTACGGGATCTGAGCCCTGCCGCCGATCAGCACGCGACTCGAACGGACCGACCCTCTCCCTCACGACTGGAGACGATGATGCGAAAGAAGGCAGTGTTTGGGATCGTGCGTACTCGCGCAGAGTCGAGGGCGCTCATCTCGGCGCTCGAGTCGAGTGGGTTCTCCGAGAGCGACGTGTCGGTGCTGTTCCCGGGTCACGGGCAGACGCGCGACTTCGCGATCGCGCTCGGTACGAAGTCGGCGGAGGGAGCTCTCGTCGGTGGGGCGACGGGCGGTCTCGCGGCCGCAGCGCTCGGGCTCGCCGCAGGGATCGGAATGATCACCCTTCCCGGGCTCGGCCTGCTCGTCGCCGCCGGCCCTCTGCTCGCCACGCTGAGCGCCGCTGGCGTCGGCGGTCTGCTCGGGGCGATCGTTGGCGGGGTCGTCGGGCTCGGCGTCCCCGAGCTGCGGGCGAAGGCCTACGAAGGCAAGCTCCGCGGCGGCAACATCGTCGTGGTCCTGCACACGGAGGACAGCCGACAGCTCGCGGTCGCGAAGCAGGTCTTTCTCGCGTCGCACGCCGAGGACGTGTCGGTCACGACCGAGCACGCCGTGCCGGGCGGGGCGAAGCGAGCGGCGTCGGGCTCGGTCGAGACCGCGGCTTGAGCGCGCGCATGACGCTCGCGGTGCTCGCCGTCGTGGCCCTAGGCTGCTCGCACGAAGAGCACAGGGCCCGGCACGCTCCTTCGCACGCTACGACGGGGGGCGGGGAGCGCCGCGCAACGGCACGGCACGAGGCCGACATGGTCGCGCGCGAAGCGATGCGCAACGACCCGCCTACCGCGGCCGAGCAGTCCGAGAGCGGTGACGACGTCGAGATCACCCGCTAGATCCGCGTCGCTGTCGTCGGCGATTCCTCCCTCTCGTTCGGCGCTCGCCTCTGCACGATCATCACGCGCGACAGGGTCGTGACGCTGCGCGGCGACGTAGCGACCGGCGCGGAGCGGGACGCGATCGATCGGCACGCGCACGACGTGACCGGCGTCGTCCGCGTCGACGACTTGCTCTCGGTGGCCCAGTGATCGCGGGGCAGGGCGCGCCGCTCGGCCAGCCCGTGATCGTTCGTCGGGCGCCTCGATGACCTCGCCCGACGAGTTCGCGCGGCGCCGCGGCGACCCGCCACCGCGGCAAAAGTCCCGGGTCTCGTTCGCCGACCTCGTTGCCCTCTCGTTGATCGCAGCGACCCTCTGCGTGGCGATACCCGCCTGGGCACGGTCGGAAGAAGGCCGTGCTGCCATCGCACACGAGGTCGAGCAGCTCCTGGACGGCCAGATCCGTGGCTACGTGACGATCGGCTCTCTCGATCGCGTAGGCATGGACGGCGTCACGGCGAGCAACGTCATCTTCTACGACGAGTCCGGGCGCGTCGTGATCGAAGCCGACGAAGTCGAGCTCGAGGTCGACTGGGACGAGCTCTCTCGAGGGCACTTCGTCAGCCCGCGCGGACGAGTCCACGGCGGGCGGCTCGTCCTCGAGACGCTCGCGTCGGGTGAGCTGCTCGCCGACCGTGCGTTCGAGTCCGCGCATCCCGGGCCGCCGGGATCACCGATCGGCCCCGATGTGGTGCGTCTCGAGCGGCTCGCGATCGACCACGTCACGGTCCTCATCGCCGTCCACGGGGCGCGCGAGGTGCGCGCTACGCGCCTGTCGGCGATCGTGCTCGTGCGGGCCCCCGAGAACGGCTCGCCGCACGTGCGCGCCGATCGCATCGACGGGCACCTCCTCATCGATGCTCCGATCGCGCAGAACCTCGAGATCGAGCGCGGACACTTCGTGCTCGACGGCGCGGCGCGGAGGCGCTCGCGGATGGACTTCCCAACGCACGTCGGCGGCGAGCCGCTCCGCGTCGAGGTCACGGTGCGCGCCGACGCGCACGAGAACATGCACGTGGGGGTGACGCTGACACCACAGAGCGTGGGCGCGGTGTTCACCAGCGGCGCATTGATCGCGCAGGCCTTGATCCTCGAGGCGATGTCGCCCGCCCTCGACGTGACGGTCGAGCTGCCCTGAGCGGCCGGTCGACATGAGCCCATCGCGCCATTCCGAGCGGCAGCGCTGGTCGTGGTCGTCCGCATCGCGCGAGACGTGGCCAGACGCTTCGACCCGCGCGGTAGCGGCACGTTGTGTGCGTGGGGTCCCACCCAACGTGACCGAACCCGCCACCGCGCGACTCCTCGTCGCCGCTCTCGTCGCTCTGGGAGTGATGACGAGCTCGAGCCGAGCGGCGGCGCAGCTGACGGTCTTGCTTCGCGACGACGACGGATTCGGTCGCGGAGCGGAGTCGGGGATCGCCGAAGGGCTACGCGATGGGCTCGGCGGCAGCGTTCGTCGCCTCGAGGCTTCGCTCGCGGATCTCGCGCTCGCGGCTGGCTGCGAGGGCGACCCGAGGGACTCGAGCTGCATCGTGCGCATGGCGGCGGCGGCGAACGCGCAGCTCGTCGTCGTCGAGCGCGTCACGAACACCGATCCTGGCTGGCGCATCGAGCTCGATCTCCGTCGCGGCTCGGACGGCGCGCGCTTGCGATCGATCCACCTCGAGTGCGCCTCGACCATCGACTGCGGAGGCGACCTCGCCGCGGCGCTCGGCGAGCCCGAGGGTGGGGCGACGCACACGGTCGCCGCGGCGCCGGGTCGCGCGACGGAGCCGACGCCCGTCGCTGCGACCACGCCCCAAGCCCATCCTGCCCCGGAGCCCGACGCCGCGCGCTCCTCACGGAGCGAGGCCGCTCCCAGCTCGATACCGGTGATCCCGAGCGTGCTCTTCGGGTCCGCGGTCGTGCTCGGTATCGGAGCGATCGTCGCGGGCGCGATCGGCGGGCAAGCGGCCCACGACGCACATGACGCGGGCCTGGTCACGCGGCGCGATCAGGTCGATCGCCTGGTCGGCCTCGAGACGAGCCGCGACGTCTCCTTCGGCATCGGGGCTGCCCTCGCCGGCGTGGGCGCGTGTCTGGCGATCGGCGGAGTGCTGACGATGACGATGCTCGCGGGCGGCGACGCGCACGCGGAGCCTTCGGTGCGGGTCGCAGGCGGGACCGACGGAACGTCCACGATGATCGCGCTCGCGGGGACGTTCTGATGCTCGAGCCACGCTTTCGCCGCGCGCTGACGCACGCATTTCTCGCCCTGGCGCTCGCTCTGCTCGCCGGCTGCGCGTCGAACCCGAGCGAGCGGTGTGGGCCCGCGGGAGAGTGCAGCCGCGCGAGCTTCTGTTATCGCGGCTTCTGTCTGTCCTCGACCGAAGCGCCCGACGGCGCGCTGATCGACGGCGGCTCGTGTCTCCCTCCTCAGCTCACCTGCGGCGGCGCGTGTATCGATCCTCTCACCGACGGCGAGCACTGTGGCTCGTGCGCGCGCTGTCACGCCGGCACACCCCTGTGCGTGGCCGGGCACTGTCAGGCGATGTGATGATCCCGACGAACGTCGTGGCCGACGACGAGGCGATCGGAGACCTCGTGCCGCCCGCAGCCGAGCCGTCCGACGACGACGACCACGTGGCTCGACGCGAGAGGATGCCGACCCTCGACGCAGGCCCGGTCGTCGCCGAAGCGACGTCGAGCGGCGCGCACACGATCGCGGGCGTCTCGATCGCGGGGACGGTGATCGCAGAGCGCTATCTCGTCGGCCCCGCGATCGGCAACGGCGGGCACGGCGCCGTCTACCGCGCGACTCACCTCACGCTCGATCTCCCCGTCGCGGTGAAGGTGCTCGGCGTGAGCACCCTCACCGAGGCGCAGAGGGACGAGCTCACCGTCCGGTTCGCACGCGAAGCCCGGACGATCGCCGGCATCCGCCATCGCAACGTCCTCGCGATCCACGATGCGGGGCTCCTCCCGAACGGCTCGCCGTATCTCGTGACCGAGCTCATCGAAGGGGAAGACCTCGAGCAGCGCATCGCCCGCGGCGCGCTCTCGATCCCCGCCGTGGTCGATCTGGGACTCCAGCTCTTCTCCGCCCTCACCGCGATCGCCGAGGGCGGCGTGCTGCATCGCGACGTGAAGCCGGCGAACGTGATGATGCATCGCGAGAGCGACGCCCACGTCCTCGTCAAGCTCATCGACTTCGGGATCGCACGCCCAGCGGAGGAGGTGACGCGCCTGACGGTGACCGGTCAGATCCTCGGCACGCCACACTACATGTCGCCCGAACAGCTCCGCGGAGAGCGGCTCGACGTCCGTGCCGATCTCTACGCAGCGAGCGCCGTCCTCTACGAGGCCCTGACCGGCGCTCCGCCGTTCGACGGACCGACCGCGCCGATCGTCATCGGAAAGATCCTCGCCGCAGCGCTCGAGCCCGTCCTGAGGAGACGCCCGGACTGCCCGCTCGAGCTGGCGACGCTCGTGGAGCGATGCCTCTCCCGCTCGAGCACCGCGCGACCGGCGCATCCGCTCGAGGTCGTGAACGCTCTCGGGCTGATCGCTCAGCGCGCGGGCCTGCCGACGGGCCCGCTCGCGTGGACGGACGACGAGGCGTTCGGACGGACGGCGCCGCTCTCGCTGAGGCGCGTCCGCGCCCTGACACCGGTGGACGCGCCGGAGCCGAGCGGTGCGGCAGACGCCACCACCGCTCCGCCTGGCGCGGCCGGGCTACCGCGATCTCCACGCACGAGAAGGGCGGTCGCGATCGGTGTCGCCGTCTCCGCGCTGGCCCTCGGGACGGCGCTCTGGGTCGGCTCGGGTGATCGAACGTCGGCGGAGGTCCAGCCCGTGGCGGTCGCTCTGCCGGCCGGGCTCCTGCCCGCACCGGCCGTCGAGCCGGCTGCAGTCGCTCCGGCAGCGCCGGTCGACGTCGCGCCGTTGCTCCGTCGTGGGCTCGAGTCGCTGGCACGCGGCGAGACGGATGAAGCCCTCGCGAGCTATCGCGCCGCCTGCACTGCTGATCCGAACAGCTCGGAAGCCCAGCGAGGTCGTGGCCTCGCTTCGAGCCTAGCCGGCCTCGACGGCGAGGCGATTCGTGCGTTCGAGCGCTACCTCGCGCTGGCTCCGGACGCTCCGGGCGGAGCGAGGGTTCGCGACCGGCTGCGGGCTCTGCGCGCACGACGGGGAGAGCGCGAACAGCGCACGCGTCATTGACGCTAGCGCGTCCTCGTCGAGACAGCTCTCGGTCACCGACACGGCGGACTGCGCACGAGCGCCGGCCACGTGGGGGCGAGGCGGCGCGCAGCCCGATGCCCTCCTCACTCGGGCTTGCCGGCGTGCGTGACGAGCAGGTCCGACATGTCCTGCGCGTGCTCCTCTTCCTTGGCGAGGATGTGCTCGAGCATGCGACGCGTCGTCGGATCCTTGTCACCGAGGTAGCGAACCATCTCGCCGTACGACTCGATGGCGATGCGCTCGGCGATCAGATCCTCGCGGATCATGTCGACGAGCGACTTGCCCTCGCGATACTCGGAGTGCGAGCGCGTGAGCATCCCGGCCGGATCCAGGTTCGGCGTGCCGTTGAGCTGGGTGATGCGCTCGCAGATCATGTCGGCATGCGCCTGCTCTTCGGTCGCGTGCTCGAGGAACTCCGCGGCAACGGCCTTGCCGTGGAGGCCCTGCGCGACGAAGTAGTGGCGCTTGTAGCGCAGCACGCAGACGAGCTCGGTCGCCAGCGCTTCGTTGAGGAGGCGTAGGACAGTCTCACGGTCGGCGCGGTAGTCGGCCGTGACCGCGCCGCGCTCGATGTGCTCACGGGCGCGGCGACGCAGCTCGGAGATGTCGGAGAGGAAAGGGGTGTCGCTCGGCTTCCCGGTGGCGGGTGCCTGAGGCGATGAGGTGGACTTGGTGGACTTGTCGTTCGAGTGGGGTTGCATGGCGCGAACCCACAGCAAGTCGTGCGCCGGACCCCGACGCACCGATCGTGCAGAGGCAGGACGCACAGGTGAGGCCGGACGCGACGATGCATATCGAAATGCCTCGCAGACGGCTCTCTCCGTGCTCGTGGGCGGACGGAACGAAAAACGTCGCGCGGGTCTCTTCGACCTCGCGCGACGCTTCCGTCCGTGACGTGCTCGCCTTCAGGCGCTCACTGGCTGACGGTGACCGTCGTGCTCGGGGTGCTGACCGCCACGGTCGTCGTCGACGGGCGGAGGATGATCTCCACGCGGCGGTTGTTGGCGCGGCCCTCAGCCGAGTCGTTGCTGGCGATCGGGCTCGCCTCGCCGCGACCTTCCGAACGAAGGCGGTCCGCGGGGACGCCTGCGCTCAGGAGAAAGTCGCGAACGCTATCTGCCCTGGCCTGGGACAGCTGCTGGTTGTGGGCGTCGGTGCCGCGCGAGTCGGTGTAGCCGGCGACGACCCCGAGCTGGCTCGGCGATGCGCGCATCGCGTCCGCCACTGCCGTCAAGCGCTCACGCGCCTCGGGCCGCAGGACCGATTGGTCGGTCTCGAAGAGGACCTCGCCGCTCAGCGTGATGATCGTCTCCGTGGCCTCGACCCGCACGCTCGCGAGCAGGCGAAGACGCTCGATCGCCGCCGCCGCGTTCGCTTCGGCGTCCCGACGCGCCTGTTGCTCCGTTGCGAGCGCGGCGTCCGTCGCCACGAGATCGCGCTGCTGCTGCTCGACGACCCGCTGACGATCCGCGAGCGCAACCTGCGTCGTGCCGAGGGCGACGCCGCGCTCGCGCGCCACGCGCTCGAGCTCGGCCTGGTATTCGTGCTGGTCCGCCTCCACGCCCTGCTCGATGAGCGTGCGCCGCGCGTCCGACATCGCCGTGCGCGTCTGCCGCTCTGCGACGTACGCGTAGTGCTGCTCCTGGATCGAGCCGTCCTCCTGGCCCTCGGCCAGCGTCAGCGTTCGCTGCGCCGCGAGGACTTCGTCCGGCTCGAGCCGCTGCGCGGATCCCGCCCTGGCCTCGGCCATCACGGCGCGTGCGGCCGAGAGCTGAGGCGAGATGCTCGCATGCCCACAGCCCGAGGCAGCCGCGAAGAGCCCGCCGGCGAGCGCGAGGACACCGTATCGTTCATCGATCTTCATGTTCTTCACTTTCCGTCCGTGCGGAGCTGACTGTCGCGCTGGTCTTCGATGTGCTCGTGCGTCTCGACCGCATGGGCGCGCACCTGCGCTTCGCGCTGCAGCGCCATCGCGAGCTCCGCGTCCGCCTTCGCGCGCTCGAGCACGCGCTGCGCCGCTTCCATCCTGCCTTGCGTGATGAGCTGCTCGGCCTCGCCGACCTCGTCGTCGGCGAGCGCGAGGTGATAGGACGCGCTCGGCGTCCCCTCGGCCCCGACCTCTCGCGCAGACCGCACCGCGGTGACTGCGTCCGTCCGCTGACTCGCGGGGAGCGCAGCCCCACCACAACCGCCGCTCGCGAGCCCAGCGATGCACGCCAGGGCGGACAAGCCAAAGAAACGAATCATCATCATCATGGAGCCTCCGTGTTGGGACGAGCCCCATCGCAAGCCCGGGGCCGTCGAAGCGCGCGCCTCGCGAGGTCCGCTCGAAACGGCCAATGGCGGCTGACGGAAGAGGTCAGCGGCGGCTGACGAGGCAGGCACGGTCGCCACAGGCGAGGCATTCCTGCACGTCGATGCTCGGGGACCCCGTCGCAGATTGCGGCGCGCGGGAAGCTGATTCCAGCCTGGTCGATGGGCACGTGCTTGCACTGAGCCGCCGGGTCCCACCCATGAACATTCTTCAGTTCACGCGACCCGCCCTCGAAGCGGTTGATCTCTAGAGCGCCGAGTTACGAGGCCCCTGGGCGCCGCGCGTGCGCCCGCGCAAGCGGGTCTGGATCGTGGACGACAGCCGCCTCTCGATGGAGGCGGCCGCGCGCCTGCTCGCCCCCGACTACGAGGTCGAGCTCTTCGGAGACGGCGCCGAGGTCCTCGAGAGCGCGGCGAGCGGGCTCCTCCCAGACGTGCTCCTGCTCGACTGGAACATGCCGGGGATCTCGGGCGGCGAGGTCCTTCGGTTCCTACGCTCGTCGCCGCGCACGAGCGCACTGCCCATCTTGGTCCTCACCTCGAGCGCCGACGATCGTGATCTGGTCGAGTCCCTCTCGTGCGGCGCCAACGACTACGTGGTCAAGCCGTGCGCTCGCCCTGAGCTGGTCGCGCGCGTCGCCTCGCTCGTCCGCACCAAGGAGCTGCGCGAGCGCGCCGAGAACGCCGAGCGTGAGATCGCCGACCTCCTCGTCCGAGAGCGGGCTGCGCGCGCCGACGCCTAGAGCGCGAACCAGGTCAAAGACGACTTCCTCGCGACTCTCTCCCACGAGCTACGCACCCCGCTGAACGCGATCATGGGTTGGGTCGGCTTGCTCCGTGGTGGGACGCTCTCGCCGGTGGTGGCCAACCGTGCGCTCGAGACGATCGAGCGAAACGCCAGCGCACAGGCCGCGATGATCGAGGACCTGCTCGACGTCTCGCGCATCGTGAACGGCAATCTCCGCCTCGAGCTGGCCGACCTCGACATCGCCGACACGGTGGAGCAGGCCGTCGAGACGCAGCGGCCGCTCGCGGCCCGCAAGAAAGTGAAGCTGACCGCCCGCATCGCCAGGGTCGGCCTGATCTCGGGAGATGCCGCGCGCATCGAGCAGATCGTGGGAAATCTGCTCTCCAACGCGATCCGCTTCACACCTGCGGCCGGCTCGATCGTGGTCGACGTCGAACGCGCAGGCGATCGCGTGATGCTGCGCGTGTGCGACACGGGCGAAGGGATCTCCAGAGAGCTGCTCCCGGGCATGTTCGATCGCTTCAAGCAGGGCGACTCTTCCAGCACGCGGCGTCACGGAGGGCTCGGCTTGGGCCTCGCGATCGTTCGTCACCTCGCGGAGCTGCACGGCGGCTCGGTGCGAGCGTCGAGCGACGGTGCGGGGCTCGGGGCCACGCTCGAGGTCTCTCTTCCGCTCGCGACGAGACGGTCGGAGGCCGCACGGGCAGCAGCCCCTGCGTTCGCACCTGGGCGGCTCGACGGCCTGAGCGTGCTCGTGGTCGACGACGATGGCGACGCGCTCGAGCTGCTCAGCGTCGCGCTCTCGTCGCGGGGAGCCACCGTCTCGGCCGCCTCTTCCGCGGCGCTCGCGCTCACGCACCTCGAGACCAGCCCGCACGCTGTTCTCGTGTCGGACATCATGATGCCGGAGGTCGACGGGTACTCGCTCATCCGCGCGATCCGTGACGGGGGCGGCGGGCCACGCGCGTCCATCCCGGCCATCGCCGTCACCGCGGCCGCGCGCGACGTCGACTCCCAACGCGCGCTCGATGCGGGGTTCGACGTGCACATGAGCAAGCCCGTCGACATCGAGCGCCTGGTCGCCAACATCGCTCGCCTCGATGCGGCCGCGCGGGCGAGCCGAACGTGACGCGCGCTCTGGTCGTCGACGACAGCCGGGTCATGCGCGACATGATCGTCGCGTGTCTGCGAGCGCGCCCTGGGCTCACGTTCGTCCATGCCGAGAGCGGTCTCGACGCGCTCGAGCACCTCTCGCTCGACCGATTCGATCTGGTCGTCCTCGACCTCAACATGCCCGACGTCGGGGGGACCGAAGTCCTCGAGTTCGTGCGTGCGCAGGATCGCTTACGGGCCCTGCCGATCCTCGTCGTCACCACCAGAAGCGACGACGACTCCCGCGGACGGGCGCTGGCCGCGGGCGCGTCACGGTTCATGACGAAGCCCTTCACGCCCGACCTGATCCTCGCCGAGGTCAGCGCTCTGCTCGACGCGCGAGCAAGCGCGTGAGCGACACGCCCGACCTGTCGGAGTTCCTCGATGCGTACCTGGGCGAGGCCGACGAGCATCTGACGAACGCGAACGCGCAGCTCCTGGCGATCGACACGAACCTGCGCTCCGGAGCGCCCGTCGCGCGTCAGGTGCGCGAGCTCTTTCGCGCGCTCCACACGATCAAGGGGCTGTCGGCCATGGTCGGCGTGGATCCGATCGTCGCGATCGCGCACCGCATGGAGACGGTGCTCCGTAGCTCCGATCGAGGAGGCGGCCACCTCACGAGCGAGGCCGTCGACCTGTTGCTCCAGGGAACGCGCGCGATCGAGCTTCGCGTGCGCGCCGTCCGCGAGCACGCGAGCCCGCCGGACGCTCCCCGGGCGCTGCTCGACGCGCTCGACGCGTTCGAGTCTGAGCCCCGCGCGCAGCTGGCGTCGACCGACCTGCTTCCGCTCGCCCTCGATCCCCGGGTAGCGACGAAGCTAGCGCCCTTCGAGCACGAGGAGATCCTCCGCGCGGTCCTCGCGGGACGCCGTGCGATCTGCGTTTGGTTTGCGCCCTCGACCGCGCTCGCATCGGTCGGTGTCACGATCCGCTCGGTGCGCGAAAAGCTCGGCTCGGTGGCCGAGATCATCAAGGTCGTCCCGATCTCCATGCCGGAGGGCGACGATGCTCCCGGCGCGATGGTCTTCAGTCTGGTCGCGCTCACGACGCTCTCGGACGACGAGGTCGCCGGCCGAACGGAGATCGAGAGGCGCTTCGTCGTCTGCGTCGCCGAGCCGCCGGCAGCCGAGGCCGAGCCGGCGGCAGCCGAGGCCGATCCGCTCATGGGGGCCGACGACGGCGACGCTCTGATCGACGTGCGGCGGAGCGGCGTCGTTCGCGTGGAGGTGTCTCGCCTCGATCAGGCGCTCGAGCACCTCTCCGCCCTCATCATCAGCCGTTCGCGGCTGCTGCGCGAGATCACGCGTCTGGGCGAGCTGGGCGTCGACACGCGCGCCCTGGGCGCGATCGCGCGCGAGCAGTCTCGGCAGCTGAAGGAGCTGCGCGCTTCGATCCTCGGTCTCAGGATGGTGCCCCTCACCGAGGTGCTCGATCGCGTCCCCCTGATCGTGCGCGGCGTCCGGCGGAGCACCGGCAAGACCGCGCGCCTCGAGGTGGACGTCGGTCGCGCCGAGCTCGACAAGGCGGTCGCCGAGAGGATCTTCCCGGCCATCGTGCAGCTCGTTCGCAACGCCGTCGATCACGGCATCGAGGGCCGGGAGGCGCGGCTCGCCGCGGGCAAGCCCGACGATGGCGTGGTCCGGATCGCGTGCGCGGCGGTCGGCAACGCGCAGCTCGAGCTGCGCGTCAGCGACGACGGTGGCGGCCTCGATCGAGCAGGCCTGGCGCGGCGAGCCGGCGCTCCGATCCCCGAGACCGACGCTGCAACGCTCGCGCTGCTCTGCCGCAGAGGGATCTCCACGCGGGACCGAGCGGACGCGACGAGCGGCCGCGGGATGGGGATGGACATCGTGAGGCGGATCGTCGTGGAGCAGCTCGGTGGCGAGCTCTCGGTGCACAGCGAACCCGGACGCGGGACGACGTTCGCGCTCCGCGTGCCGCTGACGATCTCCATCGTCGATGCGCTGACCTTCGAGTGCTCAGCGCAGCGGTTTGCCGTGCCGCTCTCGGCGGTCGACGAGATCATCGAGATCGACACGCTCAGAGTCGCCTACGGTCCCCAGCGCGCCGGGGGCGCGGTCGAGTGGGCGGGGGTGATGGAACGCCGCGGCGCCGCTCTATCGGTCCTCCGGCTCGACGCGGCTCTCGGCCTGGGTCATCGGGCCGCCACGGGCCCGATGCGCCCGAAGGGGCTGATCATCAGGAGCGACGGCGAGTCGTTCGCGTTCGTCGTCGACCGCATGCTCGGGCAGCAGGAGATCGTGGTCCGGCCGCTCACCGACCCTCTCCTCGCGGTTCCCGGCGTCACGGGCGCGACCGACCTCGGTGACGGGAAGCCGACTCTCATCCTCGATCTCCTCGCACTGTGCGTCCGCCACCGCGGCGCGGGGGCTCGGAACATGAGCGGGCTCGGTCCCGCCGGACGTACGGAGCATCGGGCATGATCGACACTCTCCACGTCGTCTTCCGCGTCGGCGCGACCGAGTACGTGATCCCAGCGAGCCCCGTTCTGGGGATGGAGTCGTACGACGGCGCAACGCCCGTTCCCGGCGCCCCCGCATACCTCGCCGGCGTGATCCAGGTTCGCGGCCGCATCGTCCCCGTGATCGATCTGCGCGTGCGCTTCGGGCTACCGCCCATCCCGCACAGCCTCGACACGCGCGTCGTGGTCGTCGAGCACGGAGGGCGCGTCGTCGGCCTGCTCGTCGATCGCGCACGCGAGGTGATCCGGCTGGTCCGCGAGCAGCTCGAGCAGCCGCCCGCGATCGTCACCATGGAGTCTGGCGGGTTCGTGGCCGCGATCGCCAACGTCGGGCCACGCATGGTGATGCTGGTGGACCTGCCTTCGCTGATCGGTGCCGAGGAGAAGCAGCAACATGTCCAGTGAGAAGAACGGCCCGACCGTCGATGGAATCGAGAGCCCACAGATGCGGGCGCGCGGGCTCGCGCGATCGCTCGAGGAGAGCGCTGCGCTCTCGAAGAGCGTCGCCGAGGCCACGGCGCGCGCGGCGGTCGGCGGTCAAGAGAGAGCGGCGGCTGGCGAAGAGGTCCGCGTCTGGATCGACATCATCGTCGATCAGGTCGAAGAGACCTCGGCGGCGGCCGACGAGCTCGCGCGGTCACAGAACGCCGTCGCCGAGACGACGCGCGGCCTCCAGCGGGGCGGTGAAGCTACGGCCACCGGGCTCGCAGACGTGGCGGCCTCGATCACGGCCGTCCAGAAGACGACCGCGACCGTCGCCGAGTCGGCCGAGGCGAACGCGACGACGCTGGAGGAGGTCGCGCGATCGGTGAAGGGCGTCGCGGCCAACGCGGACGAGCTCGCTGCGGCGAGCGAGGAGCTGCTCGCGTCGGCGAGCGAGACGACGGCCACGGTCGCCGAGATGGTCGCACGCGGACAGGCGACCGCGACCGCGATCGAAGAGGTCGCCGCGACCGCGCAGCAGATGGCGGCGGGAACGGGCCGTCTCGCGACGGACGCGCAAGGGGTTGGGGCGAGGAGCGCCGAGGTGAGCGCCACCGTGCTCACGATCGGCCGCGCGCTCGCCCTGCTCGCGGAAGGCGCAACGGAGATGGCGGCTACGGTCGAGGAGACCGCCGCGACGGCGGAGCACGTCGCGCGCTCGAACCGCTCGGTCGCCGAGCACGCGAAGGGCGTGAAGAAAGCAGCGAGCACCGCGGCCGCGACGGTCACCGAGCTTGCGGCCTCCGTCGAGCAGGTGGCGGCGACCGCAGAGAAGAATGGCGCGACGGTGGAGGCGAGCGCGGTCTCGCTCGAGCAGCTCGCTCGGTCCGCGCAGGGCGTCTCGAAGAGCGCCGAGCTGATCGAGATCCTCAGCGCAGCCGGCGTGGCCGCGTCGACGCAGCTCGAGACGAGCACGCGGCGCATCGTGCAGATCACAGACAACGCCCGAACGACCGGTGAGCGCGTGGCAGTCGTGGCGCGCGACGGCGGGCACACGGTCGCGAAGTCGATCGCGGGGCTCACCAAGATCCGCGGATCGATCGTGGAGTCGTCCGCCGTGATGAAGGAGATGGGGAAGCGGGCCGAGGAGATCGGCGACATCGTCCAGGCCATCAACCTCATCGCCGACCGCACGAACCTCCTCTCGTTGAATGCGAGCATCGAGGCGGCGCGCGCCGGCGAGCACGGCCGCGGCTTCGCGGTCGTCGCCGAGGAGATCCGCGCCCTGGCCGACCGCGCGGCGGGCGCGAGCTCGGACATCGCGAAGATCGTGCGAGGCCTGCAGGCCACTGCGCGCGAGGCGATCACGATGTCCGGCGAGGGTCTTCGCGCCGCGGAAGACGGCGCCGCGCTCGCGGGGGATGCCGAACGCGCGCTGTCGACCATCCTCGAGGGCGTCGACGAGCTCACAGGGACGATCCGTGAGGTCTCCTCCGCCGCGGGCGATCAGGTGACGGCCGTGCAGTCGGTCGTCGCGAACACCGGTCGCGCGAGTGAGCAGGGTCGATCCATCGCGAAGGCGGCCGCCGAGCAGGTCCTCGGAACGCAGGCCCTCGCGCAGGGCGGCGCGGAGATGCGCCGTATGGCGCGCGAGACGGCACACGCGACCGCGCAACAGGCGCGCGCGCTCCGTGATCTCGTGCGCGTCAATGCTCAGCTCGATGCGGGCGCCGAACAGGTGGCGAGCAGCACGGACGAGCAGGCCTCGGCTGCGGCCGAGCTCGCACGAACGGCGCTCCAGCTGAGAGGTCTCGTCCAGCGCTCCACGACCGCGACGGCCGAGCAG
>JBBSAT010000157.1:0-17706 GCA_038252025.1 Polyangiales bacterium
ACACCCATCAGCGTCTGCTTGCGTCGGGGCTCCGGTGCGCGCGGTGGCGTCTCCGTAGGCGGCGCGGCCGCGCGCGGCGGCGGCGCGTACGAAGGCGGCGGCACGCGCGCGGGCGCCCTCGCCGGCGGTGGCGCGGCAGGCGGAGGCGCTGCGAGAGGCGAGATCACGCCCATCAGCGTTTGCTTGCGTTGCGGCGGTGCGGGCGCGGGGATGGAGCCCGGGGCGCTGCGCGCTGCCGGCGCTGGGATGGAGCCGGGCGCCGTGCGTCCTCGCGGAGGGCTCGGCCGAAGGTCGACGCGCTCGGCCTCGGCGGCCATGTCCGCGCTGATCGGACGGGTGAGATCGTCCTCGCCCTCCTCGTCCGGCTCGTCTCGGCGCGACGCATCTCTGGTGATCGCGTGGTCGCCTCGAAAGGATCCGAGGTCCGAGATGTCCAGCTCGCTCGTCGCGGGCTCCGCCGGGCTCATCGGACGGTCGTCGAACACGCCCGCCGGCAGTCTCTCCTTGCCGCGTGGCATCGAGAGCGGCGCTCGCTTCGCGTCCGAGCCCTGAGACGGCCCTCTCGGCGCCGAGCCTGCGCGCGCCAACGAAGGCTTCGCGATCGTGCTCGCGCCTGCCAGCGGGCTCTGGTGCGATCCGATGGGCTTGCTCGGCGACGGCACGACCACGGGCCTGCTCGTCGCCACCGCGACGACGGGCTTGTTCGCCTCTGGCGGCCGCACCTTCGCGAGCAGCGCGCGGAGCCCTTCGGCCGCGCGTGCCTCCGGAACGTGCGGCATCGGCAGCGTCATGTCGGAGGGGTGCTCGTCGTGCGAGTCGCTCGCGAACTCGCGCCGATCCGGCGAGTCCTCCTGCGTGATGAGCGACGCCTCGCGCGCGAAGGTCGGATCGATCTGGATCGACGCCTCGATGTGCGCGCCGGGCAGCGGCAGCTTGCGCGGCGGCGGCGTGTCTTCCTCCGTGAACTCGGGCAGCTCCGTCTCGACGGTGTTCTGCTCCTCCTGGCCGAACCAGCGCTCGATCGTGTGCGACTCGACGAAGGCCTCGCCCTCGGCCTCCTTCAAGAGCTCGGCGGCGATCGAGTCTCCTCGAACGCTCGCCTGCTCGAGCGACTCCTTGGCCTTCGCCGTCTGTCCGGCGCGCAGGAACGCCTCGCCGAGGATGCGATGCGCCGCCGCCTCGTCGGGGTGCTTCTTGGTGAGCGCGATCATCTCGACGCGCGTCTCGTCGTAGCGCTCGCTCGCGAGCAACGCCTCGCCGAGCAACACGCGCATCGCCACGTGCTCGGGCTGACCGAGAAGCACGCGTCGGCAGACGCGCACGGCATCCTCGTAGCGACGCTCCGCGATGAGCCGCTTCGCCTGCGCCGTGAGCTCCTCGATCGTCTCCGCCATGAACGTCGTCTGGGCGTACCGTACCGGATCCGTTCTGCTTTTCCGACCGCGATTGCCGTCGAACCGTCCTTGACCCCTCCCCACGGTGCGCATAGCGTTCGCGCCCTATGCTCGGGCTCCTCGAGCCGACGCCGGCGACCTGGGTGGAAGCCGCCGAAGGCGATCTCGATCGACTCCTCCAGGATCACGCGCACTGCGAGCTGAAGGCAGCGCAGAGCGCGCTCTCGATGGCGGCTCGGTTCGCTGGAGAGGCTCCCGACCTCGTGGCCGCGCTGGTCGCGCTCGCCCACGAGGAGACCGAGCACTTCAGCGCCGTTCACGAGCGCATTCGCTCGCGCGGTGGCTCGATGAGCCTCCCGGACTCGGACGTGTACGTCGCCTCGCTGCGCGCCGCGGCCAAGCGCGAGCCTGCGGCTCACCCACTGCTCGATCGGCTGCTCGTCTCGGCGCTGGTCGAGGCGCGGAGCTGCGAGCGCTTCCACCTGCTCTCCGAATTTCTGAAGGACGCCTCCCTGCGCGCCTTCTACAAAGACCTCATGGCGTCGGAGGCGCGCCACTTTCGCCTCTTCACGCGACTCGCGGAGGAGCGCTTCGGCGAGTCCGACGCGCGCGCGCGTCTTTCCACCCTGGCCTCGTGCGAGGCCTTGGTCGCCCAGCGCTTGCCGCTCGGGCCGACGGTGCATGGATGAGCGAGTCGAGCGAGAAGCCCGGTGGGGCGCCCGAAGAGCCGGACGAGCGCGAGCCCAGCGGCAAAGGGCCCGTTGCGCCGTCGGCCGCGAAGGCGACGGAAGCCGGCAAGGAGGCGAAGAAGCCGCCGACGCCGCCCGAAGAAGATCGCCTCGCGCGGATGGGCTCGAACGCGCGCACGATCGTCGGCGCGATCCTCCTCGCGTTCTTCATCCGCATCGTGCTCTTCGAAGCGTTCGAGATCGACGGACCGTCGATGGAGCCGACGCTGCTCAACGGCGATCGCGTCGTGGTCTCGAAGTTTCCTTTCGGGCTCTTCCTCCCGTTCACCGACGAGGCCGTCACGAGCTGGGGGATGCCGGATCCGGGCGACGTCGTCATCGTGAAGAGCCCCGCCGATGGCGTCGACATCGTCAAGCGCGTGATCGGCGTCCCGGGGGACCGCATCGAGATCCGCGACGACGTCGTCTATCGAAACGGCGAGTCGATCCGCGTGCAGATCCTCGGCCCGTGCAGCGAGGACGAGGGCAGCGAAGATCCGACCGACTGCGAGTGGGTCGAAGAAGGCATCGCCGGGCGGACCTGGCGAACGAGCCACTCGCTCCTCTCGGTGCCCGACTCGATGTCGCCGCAGACGGTGCCGCCGGGGCACATCTTCGTGCTCGGCGATCACCGCGACCGCAGCAACGACAGCCGAAACCCGCGCGTCGGAATGATCCCGATCGGCCGCGTGAAGGGCCGCGCCGAGGCGATCTACTGGTCGAGCGACGAGTTCATCCGCTGGGAGCGAATCTTCATCGATCTGGATTGAGCTTCCGGAGCGACTCCTGCCGGGTCAGGCCGTCTCGGGGCTCAGCGTCAGCGTGACCCGCGCGCCCTCGAACATCGTGACCCCGCTGGTGCGGAACGCGGCGAACGAGGGCTGCCGCGCGAGGAGCGCCGCCATGTGGCGAACGAGCGGCTCGTGCGTGACGACGATCGTGAGCCCGGCCGAGATCGGGATGCCCTTCAACGCCAGCGCAGGCTCGCCGTCGGGCACGAGCGCGGGGTCGGTCGTGAGCGTCCCCTCGAACCCGAGCGCGTGCGCGAAGATCTCCGCGGTCTGGACCGCTCGAACGAGCGGGCTCGAGACGATCTGCGTCGGAACGAGCCCCCGCTGCTCGAGCGCGAGAGCGACCTTCCGGGCCTCGGTCCGACCGCGGAACGTCAGGTAGCGGGCGCCATCGTCGCCGTGCGACTGGACGGCCTCACCGTGGCGAACGAGCAAGACGGGCATCAGAGAGCCCTCTACCACGAAGACCGGCTCGCTGCGCCGCCCGCTCCCGTCCGCGTTCGGCTCGCGAGCGCTCGTGTTGGATCATGCCGCAGCGCGGTGATCGGCCAGGCGAACGACCTCAGCCGTCGCCCTCGCGTCGGCGTTCACCGTGCGGATGACGGGCGCTGCGCGGTCGGTTCCGTCGGCCGTGGGGCTCGTCTCATCGTCGGTCGATCCGAGGCCGAGGCGCGCGAGGGCTCGCTCGAACAGATCGAACGCCGTGGCCTCGACGCGATGGCGACGATCCTCGCGACGTTCCTGCGAGAGTCGATCGAGCGCAGCCTGCATCGTCCTGACGACGCGCTCGTGGCAGCGCTCGACGTACGCATCGTCCGCGGCGGCCTCGTCCCCCGACCGGTCGAAGTGAATCGGGGCGAGGACCTCCGAGTACATGCGCGTCGGGAGCGGGATGTACGGTCGCGGAAAGCCGAACGTGAGCCCCCACGGCACGGAGAGAACCGTGGGGAGGACGTTCACGCGCGCCCAGCGCGGGAGACCGAGCGCCTTGGCGAGCTTGTGCCCGTCGCTCAGCACGACGAAGCCGGAGTGCGCTCCGGCCGTGACGATCGGGATGATCGGGACCCCCGAGCGCAGCGCGAGCGTGACGTATCCACGGCGCGGCCCGAACACGATCTCGTTCCGCTTCGAGAACGGGCGAAGGACCTCGAGGTCGCCTCCCGGGAACGCGAGCGCCTTGTAGCCCGCTCCGAAGATGCGAGCTGCCGTGTCTCGGTCGGCGCGCACTGCTCCGAGCGGGCAGAGCGCACGGTTCAGCGCCGCTGGTCGAAGCGCGAGATCGTGCGCGAGCGCGAACGGGAGCGCCGAGAGCCCGCGATGGCGATAGATCGCGCTCGCGACGGCCCACGCGTCGGGCATCAGCACGCCGGCGTTGTGGTTCTCGACGTAGAGCGCCGGCCCGTCCGGGATGCGCGCGAGGCCGCGGACCGTCGGGTGGTAGAAGCGCTCGATGAGCGGGTCGATCCAGGCGAGGATCCGCTCGATCGCCGCGGGGTCGCGGTTCTCGAGCGAGGTCGGATCGTAGAGCGGTTCGGCGGTCATCGGAGCACCTCCAGGATCGAGCCTGCACCCGTGGCGGTGCCAACGCTTGTCAGGCCAAAGCTTGTGTCAGCAAGCATGTGCCCCGGGAGCGGCCGGATCACAAGGCTCAGGTGCCTTGGTGACGAAACAATTGCGCACTTCATTCCTGTGTGTCCTGACGCGGTGAGGCACAGATCGCGTCGCGAGGCCGACTTCAAGTTGCGTTCCGTCCGGGTCGCGCCGCGCGGCGGAGCGCGATCGCGTGGACGATGGGCCTCGCGAGGAGCAGCGCGAGGACGACCAGGAGCGTCGTGATGCCCACCCAGGCCTCGCCGAAGGGCGCTCCCGTCGCATGCAGCGCCGCCAGCAGCGCGCTCGCGTACACGAGGCGGTGGAGCGCCGACCACGCCCGCACGTGTAGCGTTCGCGTCACGATCGGAAACGACGTGAGGCCGAGCGCCACGAGGATGAGCAGCGCGAGCCCGCCGTCCCGAAGCCAGGGCACGGTCAGGATCGGTCCGAGGTCGAGGCTGCCCAGGTAGCCGACCATGCCGAGGGTCGCGTGGCTGAGCGCCGCGAGCATCGCGAGCACACCGAGCGAGCGTCGCGCCCGTCGCAGGGCGACCGCGAGCTCGACGCGCTTCGGCGCGAGCCAGGTCGCCGCCGGCGAACAGGCCAGCGCGAACAGCAGGAGCGTGATGGCGAGCGCTCCCGATCCGCTGATCAAGCGGTGCTCGGAGGAGACGTCCAGCGCCGAGGAGACCGCCACGGAGAGCGAGAGCGCGGTCGCTCCCAGCGTCATCCGCGTGGTCAGCCGATCGACGTCGGCGGCCGCGCTCACAACGACCTCAGGAACACGATCAGCAGGTCGAGGTCCTCGTCCGAGAGCGCGTCCGTGTGCCCATGTCGATCGCTCGCGTTGTGATCCCGGAAGATCGCGTCGAGCGACGTGGCGCGTCCGTCGTACAGATACGGCGCGCTCGAAGCGACCGAGCGGAGCGAGGGCGTGTCGAGCACGCGTCCCTCCGCCCGCGTGGGCGCGTCGGGGAAGACCGCCTCAATCGGGTGCAGCGCCAGCGAGGTGAAGGCTGGCGCCGCATGACAGTCGCCGCAGCCAGCCCGCACGAACACCTCGAGGCCCCTCCGCTCGCGCTCGGGCGCGCGGGCGACGAGCGTCGGGGGCGGCGGCAGCGTGCGCATCCACGCCTCGAGGTTCTGCGCGCGGTCCCCGCCGGGCTCGCGATAGCCGCGGTACTCGGTCACGGCGACCTCGTAGAGATCACGGAGCCGCGGGTAGGTCCCATCGCGCAGGTAGGGCGAGGTTCCGATCACGCCGCGGACGTCGAGCGTGGGCGCGGCGAGACGGCCACCGATGTTGTGGAACGCGCCGTCCGTGCCGCCGTGCAGGTGACAGCTCTGGCACGAGATCCCCGACCGGGTGGCCTCGAAGAACGCCCGCTCGCCGAAGCGCACCTGCAGCGCGTCCGGGTCGGTGCGCAGGAGCTCCCGGTCCGGAAGAGCGAGCGCGAGCGAGCTTCGCAGCGCGCGGTCCTGGCCGAAGGTGCCGATGCGTCCGCTCGAAGGCGACGTCACCAGGATCGAGCCGTCTTCGAGCTCCGCCGCGGAGAACGGTGCGCTCAGTCCGTGCGGAGCCGTGTCGAGGATGCGCGGGGGCGCGAGGCCGTCGAGCTCCCACACCTCGTCCGTCCCCGCGAACGCGACGAGGAGCGTCCCGCGCGCGGTGAACGAGAGGCCCATCGGGCTCGCGCCGCGGTCGACGTCGCCAGCGTGGTCTTGGCGCGGCGTGCGTCGCGCCGTCGGGCGGTCCTCGCGCAGCGCGAGCGTCGTGGCGTCGAAGGTGGCGAGCCGATCCTCGACGTAGTGGTTGCCGAGGTGCGGCGCGCCGTCCTCGACGAAGTCGGTGAGGGCGAGGACGACCTCGCTCGCGTCCGGCGAGACGGTGAGGTGGACCGCCGGGCTGACCAGCGCGCGCGACGCGTCGATCGTGCCCTCGAGCGAGATGCGGGAGAGCGTCGCTGGCCCCGCTGTCGTGACGAAGAGCGCTCCGCCGCCCGACACGACGAAGGTCGGATGCCCGGTGAGGGCCACGCGCGCCGTCTCGTGCTCGCCGAGCAGCCCGACCCGAATCAGGGCTGCCTCCTCCGCGTCGGTGACGACGAAGGCATGACCGCCCACGACGGCGAGCGAGAGCGCGCCGAGCGATCCGAGCTCGATCATGCGGGTCCCGTCGCCGTCGATGGAGAGCAGCTGGTGCGCGTATCGATGCGCGACGAGCAGGGCGCCCGCGTCGTCGATCGCGCAGTCGGTCGGTCCGTCCAGCGTCGAGGTGCGCGCCCCCTCGCCGCCGGGCCCGAACGTCACGACCTCATCGGTCTCTTCGCTCGTCACGCACGCGTGCGTCCGGTCCGGCGAGAGGTGGAGCCACCGAGGATGCGGGCCCGGCGTGGAGGCGAGGAGGGTGCGCGTCGTCGCGCTCCCGTCGACCTCGATCGAGGCCAGCGTCTCGTGCGCTCTTGGGGGCGGAGCGCCGTCGCGCGCCGGGTCGTAGTCGACGCGGAAGACGTCGTGACCGAGGGCTTCAGCCTCCATCCATTCGGTCGACGGGCCAAGCCTCACCCGGACGTGCTCGCCCGTCGCGTGCACGAAGTACGTGAGCGGCCGGTCTCCGGGCACGAGCGGCGGGGCGAGGCTCGGGTCGGCCTCGAGCGATCTGCGGTCGGCGAGGTGCTCACCGAGGCCCGAGAGGCCTTCCGTCTCGGCGAGATCACCGGCCCGTCCTGCGAGGTCCCTCAGCGGCACGACGAGGATGAGGGCGACGAGGATCGCGATGGCCCTGCGCGAGAGCGGCGGCTCCCGGTCCGGCCAGCCCACCACCCGCGCGACGTTCACCAGGACGAACGCGACGCCCAACGCGCCGAGCAACCCCGCGAAGCTCGCGGCTCGGGCCGCGGCGGCGATGACCAGGCCGAGCACGAGCATCGCCAGATCGGACCCGCGCACGTTCATCTCGCCGGGGACGAGACGACGGATGGCGGAGCGGGTCAAGCGCAGCGACCTCACGCGCGGCGTTGATCGCGTGTCACGTCTCGCTCGGTGTCGCGGCCTCGGGCTGACAATCTGTCAGAGGCTCGCGAGAAAAGGCGCGGAGATACAGGCCAAAACCCGCAGGAAGTGCTGCGGCACGGACCCTGCTGAGAGGCGTCGCATGTCGAAGTCACGCGTCGCGCTCTGGGTGGGCTCGCTCATCGCCTTTCTCGTCCTCGGGACCGCCGTCGCCGACGCCATGGTCGATACGGATGAGGAGCGTCTCGGCGAGGTGGCCGACGTTCTCGTGCGCGACAACCCCGACTCGCGCGTGGACGGGCTCCTCGCGTGGTCCGATCCGGATCGCCAGCCCGTCTACGTCACCGAGGGCCGCACGCGAAGGCGCATCGACGACTCCGCCGATCTCCCGGACGCGCTGCACGGCGCGCTCTCCGCGTTCGACGCCGACGAGCCCGTCGAGGTCGTCCAGCGTGACGTCTCGATCGACCGCGAGACGGCGACGGTCTCTCTCAGGGCGCGCGCCGGCGGTGAGCGCGTCGACGTGACGATCAGCCTGCGACGCGAAGGTCAGGGCTACCTGATCTCCGGCGTCCGCGTGCTCTGAGGGCGCTACTCTTTCGGGGGCGCCCACTGCGTGCGCACGTACTCCTCGACGTGCTGCAGGGGCTCCTTCAGCGCAGCGGCAAGCGGCCAGAGCCGGATCATCTCCTGATCGAGCACGTGGGTGTGCATGCTCAGCTCGATCTCGAGCTCTTCGTTCTCTCGTTCGAGGCGTGAGCGGAGCTCGCCCACGTGGGCCTCGAGCTCGTCGCACTGCGCGCCTTTCTGGCGGAGCTCTTCCTCGACGGCCGCGAGCTCCCAGAGCAACGCGTCGGCCTGACCCTCGGTCGCTTCGCCCTTCCGCACGGCGGCCCGCGCCCCTTCGCGCCGATCGGAGAGATCCCCGCGGCGCTGCGCGAGCAGCGTCAGCTCGCCGCGACGCTTGCTGAGCTCGGACGCGAGCTCGTCGATCGTTCGCCCGAGCGTCGCGCGGAAGTCGCGCGCGCGCTCCGAGAGCGACTCCACCGCCTGCTGGTGCATGCGTGCGGACCGCACCGACTCTTCGAGCAGATCGAGCGCGCGCTCGGCGGCGGCCATCGTCCGCACGATCCCGTCCGGAGGCATCTCGCCCGCGGAGAGCTCCTCCACGTACGCGCGGATCGCGTCGAAGCGCTCGCGCCAGCGACGCGCGCCCGAGAGCCCGCCCGAGACGCCGACGTCCCGTGTCTCCTTGGCCGGCTGCGGCTCGCTGACCTCCACGTCGATCTCGAGATCGTCGTTGGGCGCGACGGGGATGGCGGGACGGGCGTACTCCGCGGTGATCGGACGGCTCTGACGATCCGCGGCTCCCTCGAAGCTCGGCGGAGGCGCCGTCTTCAGGGCCTCCTCGGGCACGTCGATCATGCGCTCGGTCGTCGGTGTCGAGACGGGTGTGTTCGCGTCGTCCCGTGCTCTCGGGTCCGAGATCGGCGTCGGCACGTCGCTCTCGATCTCGACCTCGATCGACACTTCTTCGTTGAGCCCGCCCCACGAGAGCGCCGGGCTGCAGAGCTCGCGGGTCGCGCGCAGCTCGTCGAGGAAGTGGAACGCATCGCGGAAGCGCTGGTCGGGGTTCTTCGCGAGACACTTGAGGACGAACGCCTCCATCGCGAGCGGGACGTCGGCCTTCCGTACGGTGAGGCGGATGGGGGGCTCGGTGACGTGCTTCACGAGCAGGTCGCCCGGGTACTCGTAGTCGAACGGCAGCGCGCCAGTGACGAGCTCGTAGAGGATCACGCCGAGAGAATAGAGATCGGCTCGTCCGTCGATCGCGGTCGACTGGATGTACTCGGGCGCGATGTAACCGGGGGTCCCGAAGATCTGCTGGCTGCCCGTGAGCGACGGTGCGTCGGTGATCTTGGCGATCCCGAAGTCCAGGATCTTCAGGAAGTCGCCTTTGTCCCGCAGCGTCATCAGGATCATGTTCTCGGGCTTGAGATCACGATGGATGACGCCCATCTGATGGGCCCGTGCGAGCGCGCCGCCGGCTTGCTCGGCGATCTCGATGGCGCGCATCGTGGGGAAGGGGCCGTAGCTCATCGCCTTGAGCAGCGACTCGCCAGGCACGTACTCCATCACGAGGTAGACGAGGCCGTCCTCGCTCTCGCCGAAGTCCGTGATCTCCACGATGTTCGCGTGGTTGATCCGGTTGACCGCGCGCGCCTCGCGGATGAAGCGATCGCGCTGGATCGGATCCTGGGCGAGGTCGCGACGCAGTGTCTTGATGGCCATCAAGCGGTCGATGAGGACGTGCCGCGCGAGGTACACGCTCGACATGCCGCCGGTGCCGAGACGCTGGATCAGACGGTAGCGGCCTCCGATGGTCCGGCCGATCAGCGGGTCGCGCCCGGCGCGCTCGCGCGTCATCAGCCGCCTGTTTCGGCGCCGGCATCGGCGATCGCGGCGTCGACGTCGGCGGCGTCGACGTCGACGAACGCGTCCATGTCGGTCGCGGCGTCGTCGGTCGCGGCGTCGTCGGTCGCGGCGTCGTCGGTCGCGGCGTCGAGGTCACTCCACGCGTCGGGAGCGTCGTCGGCTGTGGCGTCGATCGGAGCGCTGCCCGAATCGCTTGCGTCCGCCATGCCGACGTCGGCCACACCGAGAGCGCACATGCCCTCCACCGTCCCGTTGGGTCGGCACACGCCGCGCGCGTCCGGGGTGTGCGTGTTCTTGCAGCAGAAGAACCCGTTCGCGCAGTCGCTGGGGATCTGGCACACGCCGCCGTTCGTCGCGCCGCATCCGGCCGCGGTCGCGAAGAGGATGGCGAGCGTGGTCGCGAGCGCGAAGCGATGGACGATCAAGGCGATTCTCCGGAAGGGGGCCGCGAGGATACAACCCGCCTCGCGTCAGGGCCAGCCCGACGCGTACACTCCGCCCCGCGAAGCGAGGACGTGGTCATGGCGGACGAGCAAGGTTCCGGGTCGAACAACAAGCGCATCCTCTTGATCGTCCTCGGGGTCGTCGCAGCGATCGGCCTGGTCTCGTGCATCGCGTGCGGCGCTGGCGGCTTCTTCTGCGCCTCGCAGATCCCGGCGCGCCCGCCCCGCGAGCCGGCGCGAGTCGAAGCCTCGCTCTACTACGGGACGTGGACAGGCGACGGACCGACGACGCTCACGGTCGACTCGGGCAGCGTCCACTGGGAGCACCAGAGCGGCTCCGGCCACGTCCAGTACAACGGTGGGTTCAGCGGCATCTCCGGCCAGAACATCCTCGTCAACGTGCTCGTGACGGACGTGCCGCTCGTGGTCACCGATCCGCCGCACCTCGATCCCGCGACGGGACGCTGGACGATGACCGTCGAGGGCGTCCGGCTCGAGCACCCGTAGGAGAAACGGTCACCGGCAGAGCGCGAGGACGGTCTCTTCCATCACGATCTCGGGATCGCGCTTGCTGCCCTTGAGCGCGACGTCTGCCTCCGCGAGCAAGATCAGCGCGCGCTTGAGATCCGCCTCGGAGAATCGCTTCGCCGACTCGCTCAGGTCGCGCGCCTTGAAGGGCATCGCACCCGCGGCGCGAGTGGCAGAGGCCTGGTCGAGGCCGTCGTCGAGCGCGCTCTTCATCTTGGCGACCGTGCGGATCTGCCGCGCGACCATCGACAGGATCTTCAGCGGCGGCTCGCGGTCGGCGAGGAGCGAGCCGGCCGCCTCGATCGCGACCTTCACCCGCTTGAGGGCGATCGCGTCGATGAGCGACCAGATGGTGTCGACGCGAACGCGCGTGACGATGGCCTCGACAGCGGCGCGCTCGATGGGCGCGCCCTGGCCCGCATAGAGCGAGAGGCGCTCCACGGCATCGTCGATCGCCGCAAGATCGTTGCCGGTCGCGTCGAGCAGCGCCGAGAGCGCCGGTCCTTCGATCGCGTGACCTCGACGCTTGGCCTCACCGGCCGCGAAGCGCTCGAGCAGGTTGCCCTTGAGCGGCGCGACCTCCAGCCAGGCGCCGCGGGCCTTGGCGGCCCTCGCGAGCTTGCTGCGACCGTCGATCTTCTCGGCCGTCATCACGAGGCACGTGCTCGGCGACGGATTGGCGACGTAGGTGGCGAGCGCGTCGTGCTCGGCGAGCGGCGCGTCGTCGACGCCCCGGACGAGCACGAAGCGCGCGCTCGACATCATGGGAAGGGTCTTCGCGGCCGCCGCGACGCGCGCGCCGCTCATCCCCGTGCCATGGAAGACGTCGTCGTTGAAGCCGCGCGGTCCATCGCCGACGGTCGCCTTCTTCAGCAGGCGCACCGCGCGGTCCACCAGGAAGCTCTCGCTCCCGACGAGCACGAGCACGGGCTCCCAGCGGCCCTTGCGCGCCTCGCCGAGGACGGTCTGGATGTCTCGCTCTTCGCTCATCGAGATCGATCTCTCGCGAGGGTCGGTCGCTCGAGGCCGCCGTCAGTCGTGATGGGTGTCTTCTTCGGAGAAGTCGACCTGACCGCTTCGGTGGACCTCCTCGCCTCGTAGCTCCAGCCGAGACGTGCCGACTTCGGCGTGCGAGACGGTGACCACCATCTCGAGGCGGCGGTTCGGGCGGAACTGTGGGCGAGCCAGGTTGATGCGCTGCACGTACGTTCGCTGATCGCGGTCCGACACGTAGATCGACATGTCGTTGATGAACTGCCGCGCGCCGTCCGTGACGTCGTAGAAGAGCGCGTGATACTCGAGGTCGCCGGGCGGCGTGTTGAAGCTGACGACCATGTTGCCCATCCAGTGCCTGGCGGCGAGGTCGGGCTCGGTCGTCTCCGCCATGATGCGGGCCTGGTGGCCGCGCGCGAAGCCGATCAGCGCCTTCTCGCTGAGCCCGCGCGGGATCGCGGCTTGCGTCACGTAGATGGTCGCCCTGAGGCGCTGCGCCGACGCGGCCGGCACGAACGACGTGCCGAGCGCCGTCAGGCAGAGCGAGAGGATGGCGAGCCCAAAGAGGATCCGCGTGCGCGAGTGCTTCATCGAGTGCTCCTTGGCCTTCTAGGAACCGGGCCCCGCCCGGTCGGCTCGCACCGTACCAGAACGATTGCCGCCCCAGAAGGGCGCCGGCGAGGGACGCCTCTCGGACGGAAACGATTCACCCGGGTGATCTCAGGTAGTCGACGCCCGTGAGGTCGACGGAGCGATCCCAGAGCTCCGTCGCCGCCGCCACGTCTCTCGCCGCGCGGGTGGAGGAGACCTTGGTCGGGTAGCCCCAGAGCTCGAAGAGCCCACGCGGGCCGTAGTAGTCGCCGCTCGCTGCGCTCGGATCGCAGGCTGCGCGAATCGTCGGCAGCGCGCCCATCGCGGCCGACTGCGCGAGGATCACGTTGCCCGTCGTGAAGATCCCGCCGGTCCATGACTTCTCCATCGTCGGGCCGACGCTCTGGAGGTTGGTCGCCGAGTAGCCGGGGTGGCACGCGATGGACGCGATGGACGGGTGTTGCTTGGCGAGCCGTCGCCCCAGCTCGAACGTGAACAGCAGGTTGGCGAGCTTGCTCTGCCCGTAGCTGTCCCACTTCGAGTAGCGCCGCTCGCCCATCAGATCGTCGAAGTTCATCTTGCCCATGCGGTGCGCCTGGCTCGCGACGTTCACCACGCGAGCCTTCTCCACAGCCGCGAGCGCCGTGAGCAAGAGGCCCGTGAGCGCGAAGTGTCCGAGGTGGTTCGTCCCGAGCTGCATCTCGAACCCGTCGGTCGTCAGCGTGCGCGGGATCGCCATGATGCCGGCGTTGTTGATCAGCACGTCGATGCGCGGCCGCTCCGCGAGCAGCGACGTGGCGAACGCGCGGATGCTGGCGAGGCTCGCGAGATCGAGCGAGCGCACGACGACCTTCGCGCTCGGATGCGCGCGCTCGATGCGCTCGACCGCGCTCTTGGCTTTCTCCGCGCTCCGGCAGGCCATCACGAGATCGGCGCCGCGACCCGCCAGAACCATACAGGCCTCGAGGCCTATCCCGCTGTTGGCGCCGGTGACGACGAAGGTCTTGCCCGTGAGATCGGGAACGTCTGCTGCCGAGTAGCCCATGCTCATAGGGCGCGCAGTCTATCTACTCCTCCCAGTAAATGTCCCCTGCGAGCGTGACGAGCGGGATCCGTCCTCCGCCGGCGTCGTCGGGCGTGGCCTTCAGGTGGATCGACACGTTCTTCGCGCCTGCGAGCCCGAGCGCCGTCTCTGCGTAGACCTCGAACGCGTTCGTGTACCACTCGCCCAGCGGGCGCGGGAAGCCCACGAGAGAGATGTGCACGGTGCGGTCCCGTACCTTCTCGGCGGAGCTCTCGCCGAAGTCGAAGATCTGCGTGAGCAGCCTCGGCAGCTTGAGCGCGATGGTCTCGGGAGACGCGAGCTTGAGCAGCCAGCGATAGACGCCGGAGATGTCCTCCTCCGCCTGGAAGCGCGCGCGGTGCCGGAGGTAGGTCGAGACGGTCTGCTTGCTGACCTCCGCTTCGGCGCGGATCAACGGCGCCACCGGAAGCACGTCGTACCAGCTGGAGGGGAGGAACTTCTGCTGGATGAAGTCCCGCACCTCGGGATCCTCGAGCGTGCTCGCGAGCTTCGCGAGGCCGCCTTCGACCTGCGTCTCGAAGTACTTCTGCGTCGCGATGTAGAGAACGCCCTTCACGTGGAAAGGCCCCGTCCCGACCGGGATGGGCATCGGCGGCTGGGCCCACTGCGCAGGACGGCTCATGCCATCGCCGCCGTGATCCGCTCGGCCCACGCGGGCTGTCTCGCCGGGTCGTCGGGGTGAGCGGCGTAGAGCGCCGCGAGCCGGCTGGCCCGCAACGCGAGCGACGCCAGCCCGCGCGCGATCCTCGGCCGCTTGAGCAGCGTGCGCCCGCTCCCGAGCATCGCGAGATCGGGCCGCGGAAAGCGCTGGGCGAGCGCGGCCTCGACGCTCTTCGGCGAGATGATTCCGTCGCCGATCAAAACGCGCACGTCGTCGCTCCCGAGGCTCTGCGTGAAGCGACGAAAGAGATCGTGCGTCGCGAGCAGGAACCCGTACCGGCGCTGGTAGAGGTTCTGATAGTCCGCGAGGCGCTCGCGGACGAGCGCGTTCGCGACCATGCGCGCTGCGAGCAGGCCCGCGCCGGTCCCTGAGCCGTGCGCGGAGAAGACCTGGCTCGCGGCGTCGCCGATCGCGCCGATCGCCCCCATGGCGACGATGGGGCGCGGGTACGAGAGCGGGATCGCGCGGGCGCCGCCGAAGATCCGATCGCCGATCCAGGTCTCTGCTTCGACGAAGCGATCGAGCAGCGCCTTGCCCGAAGGATGGCCTTCGGCCGGGATGGAGCCGGTCAGGAGGAACACCTTGGAGCCCTGGAGACGCACGTTGACGATGGAGTAGCCGCCGGCGATCCCCGTGAAGACGGCGACCTCGCCTTCGGCGATCCGGTGCCGCTCGAAGAACGCGCGCGCGCGAGGAAGGTCGCGCACCTCGCGGACCTCTTGCGCTGCGGCACAGATGTCCGCGGCGCGCCCGTGCGTCGGACCGAGCGCCTCGAGGCCCGAGAGGCCCGAAGCGTCCACGGCGAAGCGCGTGCGATGCACACCGAGGCTGGAGCGCACGACCAGTACGCCGCCGTCCTCCTCGATCGAACGAACCTGAACACCGCCGCGCAGATCGGCGCCCGCTCGCATCGCGCGCTCTTCGAGCCGACGCACGAGCTTGCGCATGTCGACACCGACGAAGTCCTTCGGCTCCGCACGGAGGCGCGGTGCGTCGTCGTCGAAGCCCGCGATCATCGTCATGCCGCGGCTCTGGTGGAGCTCGTCCCCGGTCGGTCGCTCGACGCCCGCTTCGTCGAACATCCAGCCGGGCATGTCGTTGACCCACGACGCGCCAGCGCGATCGAGCGCCTTTCGCTCGAGCACCAGCGTCCGCATTCCGTTCTCTGCAGCGAAGGCCGCGAGCGCCGCTCCGGCCGAGCCCGCTCCGACGACGATGAGGTCCAGGTCCTTCATCCGGCCGAGCGCGCGCTCCTCGGTGCCGTGTCTCGCTTGGGCGGCTCGATCGCCGAGAGCGCGAGCTTCTCGAGGAAGCGTCCGACCGGATCGCGCGGCGGATCGCCTCGCATGCGTCGCCTCGCCTCCACGTAGTCCGGGAAGTAGCGGAGACGCTTCGGCACGTTTCGCTGGGCGAGGCGGAGCAGCGGGAGGGTCCGGGCGGCCAGCTTCTCTTCGCGCGCGCCCCACGGAAGGCCGAACTCCATCCGGAGGCGCGGCGGCAGGAGGCTCGCGGTGAAGGTGCGGTACCACGCGGCGGCGGGCCCGTGGATGGCGCGCGGCGGCTGGAAGAGGAAGCCGGCCATGTCGCGCGCAGGGCGGCTGACCGAGAGCACGTCCGAGGCGAGCATCGTGTCCATGTAGCGGGTGAAGTCCGGGTAGCGCGCAGGCATCGCGGTGTCCGGGATGCCGAAGAGCCCTGCGAACAGACGCGACTCCGCGTAGTAGTCCTCCTTTTCTCGCAGCGTGAGCGGCGCGACGAGGAGCTCGTAGACCTGGAGCGCCGTGTCGAGCAGCGTCGCGTGCACCCAGAACAGCGCGTCGGCCGTGTTCGCGCGGTAGCGATGTCCATCGGCGAACGGCCCGATGGCCTCGCGGATCGGGCCCTGGATCCGCGTGTGGATCGCGTGAACGCGCCGCGCGCACGAGACGGCAGCGTCGAGGTCGCCGAACACCATCGCGAAGACGTTCTCGAACGTGCGCTTGAAGCGTCCGATCGGATCGTTCCGGGTCTTGCTGTGCTGGTCGACGGCGTAGGCGACGAAGGGATGCGCGAGCTGGAGGAGCGCCGCACGCCCCCCGCCGAGCATGATCACGGCCTCGCGGTTGACGCGCCAGCTGATCGAGGCCGGGCCGTAGATGCCCGCGCTCGGGTCCTTCACGTTCCCGGTGACCTCGGCGAGCCGCGCCTCGAAGTCCTCGGTCGTGACGTTCACCACCCCCTCAGGATCGGCCCAGCCAGAGAGCGCGTCAACCGAGCCCCCCTCGTGCTACACAGTCGTCGCGTCGGACGGTTGGGCGCGTCAGGAACGGTCGTCCTGTGAGCACGTCGCAGAACCTCACCTCATCCGCGTTCCGCGCCGTCGGGGCCAGCATTCTGGTCGCTGCGGCCGTGTTGGCTGTCTCCGCCCTGGTGCCTTCGACCGGGACCGCGCAGAGCGCGCCCTGGGTCGTCGAGGTCGAGAGCCAGGCTGGCTCGCTCGGCGTCGATGCAGCGCGCCGCGTCCTCGAAGCCGCGCGTGGCCGGATCGCCTCCTGTACGGACGGGCCCGGACCGCATCGCTTCACGTACACGCTGAGCCTCCGGGTCAACGGCCAGGTGCGCGAGGCGGCCTACGATCGCGGCGCGACGAGCGATCCGCGTGCGGCGCGCTGCATCCGCCATGCGCTCCTCGGGCTTCATTTTCCTGCGCACGCCGAGGCGGCCACGCTCGCGCTCACGGTGGGCGCCGGCGCGTTCGAGCCCAGCGCTCCGGGCCCGAGCACGTCCCCGGAGACCTCGCCGGCGCCGGGGCCCATCGCGCCGGCTCCTCAGGTCGCGCCTCCTCAGGTCGCGCCTCCTCAGGTCGCGCCGGGGCCCGGGCCCATCGCCACGCCGATGCCGCGCCCTTCGGGTCCGGAAGCGAGCGGGGACGTCACGGTCGGCGCGGTCGGTGCGACGCCCGAGCGCACCGCGGCGCAGCTCCTCGGCGTCATCACCCCTCAGCGGCCTTCGCTGGTCGCCTGCTACGCCGCGGCCCGCTCGGCCGACGGTGCGGTCGCGGGCGACGCGATGTTGCACCTCACCATCTCCCCCGACGGCCGCGTGACGAACGCGATGTTCCAAGGACCCGAAGCGCTCGCGGCGGCTCTCGCGTCGTGCGTCGGCCAGGCGGCTCGGGCGTGGACGTTCGGTGCCGCGAGCGCCGAGGCACGCGTCTCGATCCCGCTCACGTTCGGCGCCGCGCGACCCGCTGAGCGTCCCATTCGGCGCTGAGCGACCGATTCGGCGCTGAGCGTCCCTTCGACTGAGCGTCCCTTCGACTGAGCGTCCCTTCGACTGAGCGTCCCTTCGACTGAGCGTCCCTTCGACTGAACGTCCCTTCGACTGAGCGTCCCTTCGACTGAGCGTCCCTTCGACTGAGCGTCCCTTCGGCGCTCGGGCCGGTCTCAGCCGTTCCAGATCGCTTCGCAGCG
>JBBSAT010000158.1:0-17640 GCA_038252025.1 Polyangiales bacterium
ACGCATCGGTTCTCCTTTGGCCGGATGGACGCGTCGAGCATGCCCCGTGTTCAACGCGAGGACCACGCCGAGCCGCACGCCGGAGATCGCGCGCGGTCCTATCCGACCGCGCGGCGCGAGCGCCGACGACCGAGCATCACGAGCAAGAGCGCGACGCTCGCCGTGGCGAAGGCGCTCCCTGCGCGGCCTCGGGCGACCGAGCAGCCGCCCGCACCAGAGCCGACGCCTGCGCGCGGCACCCCGATGCCGGCCGGGTCCGCCAGGCGGATCGATGCAGCCCGCCCGAGGTCGTCGAGGCCCGAGGCGTCGCTCCACGCCGGCGTGACCCAGACGCGATCGAAGCCGCCTCCCGTGGACACGTAGCAGCGCAGCGCGTCCGGACCGCGTGCGCAGACGTCCGCGCGGCCATCGCCGTCGACGTCGGTGACGCGGAAGGATCGATATCCGCTCGGGCGATCCCAGCCGACCTCGAGCGAAGGGCCGAGCACGACGCGATCGAACGCGTGGCCCGTGAAGAGCCAGCAGCGGACGCGGTCCGCTTCGCGAGCGCAGACGTCGGCGCGACCGTCGCCGTCGACGTCGGCCATACGCAGCGTCGTGTAGACCGACGGCAGAGACCAGCCCGACCCGTCGCTCATGTCCGGGCCGACGAGCTCGTCGCCGAACCCGTTGCCGAGCGAGAGCGCGCAGCGGAAGCCGAGCGGCGTGCGGGCGCAGAGGTCGTCCTGACGGTCGCCGTCGACGTCGACCAGGCGCAGCGTGCTCCAGACGCTGAGCGCGTCGAAGCCGCTCGCGTCGCTCCACCGCGGGCCGCGAACGCGCGTGCCGAAGCCGTCGCCCGTCGCCAGCCAGCAGTCGACGCCGTCCGCATCGCGCGCGCAGACGTCGGTGCGCCCGTCGCCGTTCACGTCGCCGAAGCGCAGCGTTCCGTGGTGGATGACGTTCGCGAAGCCGCCTGCATCGGAGAGGGCCGGCAGCGAGACACGTCGCTCGAAGCCGTGCCCGCTCGCGAGCCAGCAGGACAGCCCGCTCGCATCGCGCACGCAGGCGTCGATGCGCCCGTCGCCGTCGACGTCCGCGAGCTCGACCGAGGTCATGCTCGCGCCCATCTCCGGGCCGACGACGGAGTCGGCGAACGCGTCGCCCGTCGAGCGCCAGCAGCGCATGTGGCCGTCCTCGTCGGCGCAAACGTCGGAGCGTCCGTCGCCGTCCACGTCGGCCATGCGGATGCGCGCGGCGCGCTCGATCGCGCGGGCGGGTGAGACCTGCGTGGCGGCGAGCGCCGGCAGTGCGACGCGACGCTCGAACCCGTGCCCGCTGCCGAGCAAGCACGAGAAGCCCTCGAGGGTCAGCGCGCACGCGTCGGGGAGGCCGTCACCGTCGACGTCGGTCTCGAGCGTCGGACCGTAGATCCCCGGGCCGAGCATCGCCTCTTCGCGCTCGCAGACCTGCTCTTCATCGCTCGCGCCGTCGCAGTCGTTGTCGAGGTGATCACAGACCTCCGGGACGGGGTCGACCGAGCCCTCGCAGCCTCCCCACGCGCCGCCGCCGCAGCTCTGGGTGCCCGAGACGCACTCGCCGACGTCCGTGCCGCAAGTGCGCACGAGCGCCTCGTCGGTGCGGCCGTCGCAGTCGTCGTCTCGCAGGTTGCAGTCCTCGGCGTGCGGCGCGATCTCTCCCGCGCATCCGCCCCAGCTGCCGCCGCCGCACGTCGAGGTGCCGCGGCGACACGCGCCGACGTCGCTGCCGCAGGTGCGCGCGAGGTGGTCGTCGACCGCGCCGTCGCAGTCGTTGTCGATGCCGTCGCAGGTCTCGGCCCGACCCGGCGTGCGACGCGCGTCGTGATCGTCGCAGTCGGCGGTCGAGGGTGAGCCGTCGCCGTCATCGTCCCGCACGCCGCCGCAGGGGCCGCCGCCAGGGCCGCCGCCCCACCACTCCCAGTGCCAGAGCTCGCTCGGGACCGTGCGCCGGAAGCCGTACGCCGCGCCGTGCGCATTGAGCCAGCTCGCGACGCCGCCCGAGCTCGTGTTGAGGTCGAGAGCGTGACCGCTCTGGTGGTTGGAGTAGCCCGGCCGGGCCGCGAGGTTGCAGCCGTTGCAGGTGCAGCTCGTGTAGCAGTAGTAGAGGTGCGTCTGCTCGGCCATCGTGCGGAAGCCGGACACGATGCGGATCTCGACGCCGGCGCGCGCTGCGGCTTGGGCCATCACGTAGTAGGCGTTGGCGGTGTCGCGCTCGACCGGATGCCCGTCGACCGTGACCACGGTGATCGGGAACGAGCTGCCCGAGCGATAGCCGGTGTCCGCCCGCGAGCCGCACGAGATGCTCGAGAGGGCCTCGACGCTCGCGCCGGGGTCGGCGCTCTGGGCCGGCGGCTCCGGGCAGGGGTCGTCGAAGTCGGGGTCCGCGCCGATGGCGCCGGGCTGAAGGCAGCCGCCGAGCAGACACGCGAGGACGACGAGGTGAGCGCGCACGGCGGAGACATCGCAACCCGAGGACCAGCACCGAACGGCGGTGCTGCTGCCTTCGGATCGCGGCGATCCGAACGATCGCGCGCGAGATCGTGACGGAAGCGCTCACCGATCGAGGACGCGCTGCCGAAAGATTGATCAGTTCGGCTTCAGTTTCGTTCCCGCGAGCGACCGCGCGTGAGAGAGTTTCGCGATGGGCCAGCTCATCAATCTCAACCAGTACAAGAAGGCCAAGGCGAAGGCGGCGAAGGCTCGCCTCGCGGCCGCGAACCGCGCGAAGGCGAGCCGTACGAAGGCGGAGCGACAGACCGCGACGAAGCAGCTCGAGCTCGCTCGGGCGAGGCTCGACGGGAACCGGCTCGAGCCCAAGGAGTAGCGTCCCGCCGGCCCCTTTGGATTGCGTCGAGCGCGCTGATCGAAGTGCGACCGACGTCGAGGTCGCGAGGGGTCGCGCGCAGAAGCCAGAAGACCGCTACGCTCGGTCCGTGGGCTTTCGGGAGGATCGAGAGGCGATCGCGCAGCGCGCAGAGGCGCTCGAGCGGGAGCTGGTCGAGCTGCGCGCGGCCCTGACGAGCTCCGAGCTGCGCCGCACGCTCGCGGTGGACGAGCTCGAGAAGCGCATCGCGGAGCTGACGGCACGCGAGAGCGGCGCGCGCCGCGCCGCCGAGCCGATGGCGCGCAAGCACGCGGCGCTCGTCGGCGCGATCGCGTTCCTGTTGGTGGTCGGGGGCAGTGTCTTCCTCTGGCGCACCCGCGCCGATGCGACGCGCGCCGCTCGGTTCGACGAGATGGAACGGAATCGGATGGAGCGGCGGCTCGACACGCTCGAGAGCGACCTGCACGACGCGGAGGTCGCGCGAGATCGAGCGCTCGCCGAGCTGCGTACCTCGACGGAAGAGCACCGAGAGGAGCTCAGCGCGCTGCGTCGCGCCGCCGATCGTTCGTACCGCGCCACCGGCAGTCTCGCCGTGATCCGAGGCCGGGTGGCCGCGGTACAGGGCTATGGCCCGGCCTCGGTGGGGAGCACGTGCGTGCTGACGCTCAGCGTGGACGAGAGCGCGCGATGTCTCGCGAGGCTCACGTGCGGCGGCACGGCGATCTATCCGACCGCGGACGCCCCGGCGGAGCTCGACTGCCTCATGAACGACGGAAGCAGGTGGGACCCGCGGCGCGCTCCCGGGCCGGCGCTCGCCTCCGCGACGATCGCCGGCGCGCCGGCCGTCCTCGTCTACGACCGCGCGGCGCGGACGATCCTCGTCCATCAGGACGAGCCGCCGCTGCCGCCGTGGTCGCTCACCCTCACGACGGAAGACGCCGTGAGGACCATGCCCTGAAGCGGCTCCGGTCGACGACGAGGGACGGCCGGTCGCCGTTCGTGGGCGCAACGTGATGCGACGTGCGCCCAACCGCGCGCTGCCCGATCCTCGCCGGCGGTCGAGACGTGAGCTCCGACCTACGACGACGGGAGCGGCTGCCGCCGCTCGGTGAGCGCCAGCCCGAGCGTCTCGTTCAGCTGCTCGGCGGAGTACGGCTTGGCGAGGAGATACGGCGTTCCGACGCGAGCTCCCACGGTCTCGAGGTCCACCACGCCGGACACGAGCACGATCGGGACGCGCTCCCTTCCGGCGTCCGCAACGAGCAGCCGGTAGGCCATCTGCGGGCCGGAGAGGCGCGGCATCTCGACGTCGAGCACGATGACGTCGGGCAGCCGCTCCTCGATGAGGCGCAACCCCTCGAGCCCGTCCGCCGCGCGTCGCACCACGTGACCTGCGCTCTGGAGGACGATCGTGAGCAGCTCTGCAACGTCCGTGTCGTCGTCCACGACGAGAATGTCCGCCACGCCCCTCAGACCTTCGGCTCGATCTTCGAAGGCGGGCCAGCGAGCGGGAGCCGCACGCGAAAGGTCGAGCCACGGCCCAGCGTGCTCTCGACCTCGATGGTGCCGCCGTGCGCCCTCACGATGCGCCGCACCACGGAGAGCCCCAGGCCCGAGCCGCTCGCGATCTCGGGAGCGCGACGGCGAAACGGCGCGAAGAGCTCCGGGATCGCTGCCCGCGCGATGCCGATCCCGCGATCGGTGACGTCGAGGACGACCTCGGTCGACGAGGTCACGACGCGAACGTCGATACGGCCACCGGCTGGCGAGTACTTCATCGCATTGCTCAAGAGGTTGCTGAGCACCTGCTCGACGCGAACCGGATCCGCGTCGAGCATCACGGGGAGCTCGGGCACCTCGACGACGATCTCGTGGATCTCGGAGGTGGGCGCCATGAGGCTCACGATCTCGCGAACGGAGCGACAGAGGTCGAACTGCTCCCGCCGGAGCTCGAGGTGGCCGGCCTCGATCTTCGTCGCGTCGAGGACGTCGCCCACGATGTGCGAGAGCCGATCGACCTGACGATCGAGCAGCTCGATCACGCGCGTGCGGACCGCCGTCGTCGTGTCGTCGCGGAGCGCCCGGAGGCCGAGCTTGATCCCGGAGAGCGGGTTGCGAAGGTCGTGCACGACGCCGGCGAGGAACACGAGCTCGTCGCGGCGCTGCGCGGCGAGGCTGTCCGCCATGCCGTTGAACACGTTCGACACTTCCGCCAGCTCGCGCGCCCCGTCGACGCGTGCCCGCGCGTCCGTGTCGCCGTCACGGAACTGCGCGATGGCGTGATAGAGCCCGACCAGCGGTCGCGACAGGAGGCGATGCACGACCAGCGCCGCGACCAAGAGGCCGATCACGACGCCAGCGCCGCCCGTCGCCGCGACGCCCTCCGCCAGCGACGCCATCCGGCGCGTCTCGAGCAGGTTCGCATCCACCGTCTCGGCCTTCGCGACCTCGAGCTCCCGGAGATCCCGGAGCGCGAGATCGAACTGCGCTTGGGCGTCGCGGGCGACCTCTCCCGGTTCTCGCGTGGCGTCGTCGGGACGAACGAGGGGCGCGAGGTACGCATCGAGCCGCCGCGACGCGTCGTCGAGACGCTCGCGCTCCGCCTCGCTCGAGAGGAGCGCCTCGGCCCGCGCGAAGAGGCCGACCAGATCGTGGCGGGCTTGCGCCCGAGCGCCGGCGAGCCCCGGCTCCTGCGTGACGAGGCGCACGCCCGCGAGGCGCTCGGAGTCGCGCGCACTGACCTCGATCTCTCGCACTACCGCAAGCGCGGTCGAGCTTCGGTTCATCGCCGCCGTCGCATCGAGAAGTCGGGTCAAGCTACCGATCACGCCGGCGAGCATGATGGCGACGATGACGATCCCCGACGCCGTCGCCGCTGCCATGAGGGCGCGGACCGTCAGCGTGCGGCGGCGCGGAGGGGGCGCTCCACCGGCGGTGACAGGCCAGAAGTCGCTGGAGAGGGAAGAGTTCGCGGAGCCCATCCGCTGGCCACAGCACGGTGCGCGCCAGCCGGGCCGGACGTCTCGGGTGTGAACCGCCGAGAGAATTGATGCCAGACGGCAACGCCCGCGTCCCGAAACAGCTCCCTCACACGAAGGGTCGGGGCGTTCCGCCCGCTGGAAGCCCCACACGCCAGTGAACGCGTGAGCTCCCTTCCCCGGCGACCCTATCGAGTCGCCCGGAGATCACCACTCGGTCAGCTCGGGCAGCTGGCTGCCCCGCACCCGGGGCGCGGCAGCGGGCCCCGTGCTGGGCTCGACGTGAGCCGCCGGTCCCCGTGCACGTCGTTCGCGGCTAGACGCCCGCGCAGGGACCTCGCGGACGTCCTGCGCTTCCGGGGCGACCGGGTCGACCTCAGCGGTCTCGACCGCGACGGGCACCGCATCGACGGGCAGCGCATCGACCTCGACCGGCAGCAGGCCGAGCTCCACCGCATCGACGCGCGGCGCGACCGCTGCGCGAGGGGGCTCCGCGACCGCGGTCTCGATCGGCGCGCCCGCGTCGGAAGCGCGGCGATAGAGCCCGAGCAGGACCAGCGCCGCGAGGACGAGCGAGACCGCGACCACGGGCGCTATCGGGATACGCGCCGTCGCCGCACGGGGGACGTCTTGCGAAGCGGGCGCCGCGGTCGTGACCACAGGCGTCGAGGTCTCCTTCAGCTCGATGTCTCGTCCAGCCGGCGCGGCGCGGCGCGGCGCGGTCACCGCGCCAGTCACGCTGTGTGCCTCGCCAGGGGACGCGAGACGCGCCGCCGGCTGGAAGTCGAAGTCGCTGTCGCCGTCGCCCGAGCTGTTCGGGCGGTCGTCGTCGGGCTCCGCCTCGCGTCTCGGCGGCGGACGCGACATCGGCGCCGTGTCGGACGCGCCCACCGGAGGGACCGCGATGTCGCTCTCGAGGGCGGCGTCGCGAAGCGCGTTGGCGAGCTCCGTCATCGTCGGCCAGCGCCGAGCGGAGTGCGAGGCGAGCGCTCGATCGATGACGGCCACGATCGGCGCAGGGATCTCGGGGGCCACCGACGCGAGCGAAGGCGCCTGCTCCATGATGATGCGCGCCATCAGGATCGACCCGGTCTCCGCTTCGAACGGGATCCGGCCCGCCACGCACTCGAAGAGGATGACGCCGATCGCCCAGATGTCGGTGGTCGTGCCGACGTCCGCCGTTCCGCGCGCCTGCTCGGGCGACATGTACGCCGGCGTTCCGATCGCGGTGCCGGCGCGCGTCGCGAGCGTGGACGAGGCGCTCCCCTCCTTCGGCAGGAGCTTCGCGATCCCGAAGTCCAGCAGCTTCGGCACGATGCGACCGTGCGCGTTCCGCGCGAGGAAGATGTTGTCCGGCTTGAGGTCACGGTGGATCACGCCCCGGGCGTGGGCCGTCGCGAGCGCGTGGATGACCGGAAGGACGAGCGAGAGCGTGACGTCGACCGGGATCGTTCCCTTGCGCTGGAGATGCTCGCCGAGCGACTCACCCTCGAGCAGCTCGAGGACCTGGAAGGCCGTGCCGTCCGGATCGACGCCGTAGTCGAGCACGTCGACCACGTTCGGGTGCTGGAGCGCAGCGGCGGCCTTCGCCTCTCGCATGAAGCGCTTCGCGAGCGTCGGGTCGGCGAGGAGCTCGCGCCGCAGCACCTTCACGGCGATCGGACGATCGGTCCCGAGATGCGTGCCCCGGAAGACCACGCCCATCCCGCCCTTTCCGAGGACCGAATGGAGCTCGTACTTCCCGGAAAGCACGGTGCCGCGCTGGGGTTCGTCGCTCTGCGCCACCACCGCAAAGCGTAGGCGGTCCGGCTGTGGCGGGTCAACGGAGCGCGGCCCCCGAGATCGGGCTGGGCGAGCGGACCTCGTGTAGCATCGCGCCCATGCCTTCAGTGGCCTCGCGCACGGGCGCCTCGGAGAGCGGCCTTCCGCTCGTCAGGATCGCGCTCGCTCTCGCGCTCTTCGTGTGCGCCGGCCTCGCGGCGACGGCGCGCGCGCAGGAGGCGTCGCCGGACGCGGTCCAAGCCGAAGCGCGGCGCCTCTTCGATGAGGGACGCGCGCACGCGGACGCGGAGCGCTGGCCGGCCGCCGTCACGTCCTTCGAGAGCTCGCGCGCGCTCCTCGAGCGACCGAGCACTCTCTTCAACCTCGCGTCCGCGCTGGTGCGCGTGGGGCGATCGCTCGAAGCGCTCGAGGCCCTCGACGCGCTCGAGCGTCTCGCCGATCCGCGGCGGGATCGGGTCATGCTGGCCGGGACGCCCGACCTCCGCGCGCGAGCCACCTCGTCGCTGCGTCACGTGGTCTTGAGCGTCACGCCCGAGACGGCGGTCCTCGAGGTCGACGGAGAGCCCGTCGAGGGAACAGGGCCCACGCGGGAGCTCACGCTCGACCCGGGGGCTCACTCGGCGTCCGTCTCCTTCGCCGGCTTCTCGACCGAGCGAGTGGACATCGCGCTGGGGCAGGACGCGCTCGCTGTCACGCTCGCCCCGAGACCGGCACGAGTTCACATCCGGCCGAGCCTGACGGAGGCGTCGGTGAGCGTCGACGGCGCGGCGCGAGGGCTCGGTGACATCGACGTCGAGCTCGAGGCCGGGCACCACGTCCTCGACGTGACCGCGCTCGGGCACGAGCCGCTCTCGCGTCAGATCGACGTGGAGCCGGGCGCCGAGCTCACGGTCGCGGCCGACCTGGTCCCGCTCCCGGTCCTCGTCGAGAGCGGGCCCGACCTTCCTCTCGTCGTCGGCCTGAGCGTGGGCGGCGCGCTCGTGGTGGCCGGAGTCGCGATCGCGCTGGGCGTGGTCTTCGGTGTCACGACGGAAGCACCGAGCGGCGGGACGACCAACACAGTGGTGGCCGTGCCGCTCACGAGTCTGCGGTTCTGAGGGACGACATGCATCCTGCGAAGCCATCGAATCGAGAGGCCCTGCACCGAGCGTCCCTGTTGCTCGTCGGGCTCGCACTCGCGACCTCGCTCTGGGGCTGCACGCGGCACGCGACCCAGCTGATGCTCGTGATCCAGACCGACCTGGACTCGGCTTCCTATGCCTGCATCGGTATCGAGGTGGCGCGTCTCACCGACGGTATCGCCGTGACACCGACTCAATACGTGTCGTTCAGCGTGCCTGCCCAGGCGAGCGTGCCTTTCTCGCTCGGGGTTCTGCCGCCGAGCGGCGACGCCTCCTTGCGCGTGGAGATCCGCACCGAGGCGCGGGGCGGTCGCTGTGACGACCCCAACACGACGACGTCGATCCCGCCGCCGGTGGTGCGCACCGTGGTCCGAGCGGGCTTCGCGCCGGAGCAGACGCTGCGTCTACCGATCTTCCTCGCGGCGCGGTGCACGGGTGTCTCGTGCAGCGAGGGCAACTCGTGCAACCCGGACACCGGCCTCTGCGAGCCGGTGATGGAGAAGCTGCCGGAGGACCTCACTCCCATCCGACCCGGCGAAGAGCTCTCCGACGGCTCGGTGTCGGACGCGCCGGCGCCGAGCGATGCCGGCGCGCCCGCGATGCTGGATGCGAACCTGACAGGCGGGCAGTGCCCTCTCGAGATCGGTGACTTCACGATGCTCGCCGACGCACCGCCGCGGGTGTTCGGGCTCGCGATCACGCAACCGGGGAACGAGTGGGTCGTCCTCTATTCGGATGCCGGGTCGCTTCATGCGATCCGCTATCCCTACGACAGCTACATGGAGAGCCAGGCGCTCGCCTGGGAAGTGAGCCCGGGCGCGGACGGCATCGCGCTCGAGGGGCTCACGACCGGCAACCGGCTCATCGCGCTCGTGAACCCCGCCGGATCCACCGATCTCGTCCGCTACGTCGGCCCGATCGAGGGAACGGCGCCCGTCGCGACGACGCTCGGAACGGGACGGCTCGTGCAGCGCGGACGACACAGCGTGCTCTTCGGCGAGCGGATCGCGACTGTCGTCGAGCGAGGGGCGGGAGTCGCAGTGATCGCCGTGGGTGCGACCGACAACCAGCAGGATGTCTTCGTCTCTGCCTCGCCGGTCGACATCGCGCTCGGGAACACGGCGACGGGCGACCTGATGGTGGCGATCAGCGGGACCGCGTGCGAGGTCCGCACGTTCGACACGTCGGGCGTGATGATGGCCACCGAGAAGGTCCCGACCGTCGAGACGAGCCTGGCGCGCGCCGTCACCCGGCTCGACGACGGACACATCGCGCTGGTCCATGCGAACAGCACGCAGCTCCGCCTGAACCTCTCGACGACGCCGACCGACGGAATGTCGCTACGGCTCAACCCGGGCGCGCACGTCCCCGTGGTCGCGGCCATCCTCGGCCACGACGCCACGTACCGCGTCGCCTGGTCCGACGTGTACGACTACCCCGCGCCGCCCGAGCCCGGCCCGGAGGAGCCCGGCATCATCTATCAGACCAGCTTCGGGGTCGGAGAGACGATCAGCGAATACACCGACCACGGCGATGCCACGACCGATCACGACCTCACGCGCTGGGAGCGCTCGGGCAACCGCAGCGCGCTCGTGATGGTGCCTCGGAACGGATTCTCGTTCCGCAGCGTGTGCCGACCGACCCCGGAGTAGAGCCGCGGTCGTCAGCGGCCGAGCGCGCGCTTGGACCACGAGGTCAGGACGGCGACGGCGAAGAGCTTGTGTGACTCGTCCGCGCGGCCCTCGAGGTGCGACGCCCAGAGCGTCGTGATCGCCGCGGCGTCGAGGCCATCGATCGCGTGGAGCCGCTCCGGTGAGAGAGCGCCCTCGGTCCACTCGCGCAGCGGGCCGCGCATCCACTTGCCGAGCGGGATCGAGAAGCCGGTCTTCGGGCGATCGACGAGGGCGCGCGGCACGTGGCGATCGAGCACGCGACGCAGCACGTGCTTGCCGCGCCCGTGCTTGATCTTGAAGGCCAGCGGGAAGCGCCAGGCGAGCTCGACGACGCGGTGATCGAGGATCGGCACGCGCGCCTCGAGCGCGACGGCCATCGACGCGCGGTCGACCTTCGTGAGGATGTCGTCCGGCAGGTAGCCGACGGTGTCGCGGAGCTGCGCGTCGAGCGTCGGGTGGCCGAGCGAGCGCGCCTGCCAGGAGCGGCTCTCTCCCGCGCGAAACGGCGGCTCGCGAAAGGTCGACGCGACGGAGTCGTAGAGCGCGTCGGGCGAGCCCGCACCGAGCACGCGCGCGAGCTTGTGTGACTGCGCGCCGGGCCGCCTCACGAAGCGCGCGATGGGACGTAGCGCGCGATCGAGCCGCGCCTCGGGGACCGAGAGCAAGCCGCGGGAGACCGCGTCGAGCACGCCGCCGGGCGTGACGCGAGCCACGCGATCGAGCCGTGCGAGCCAGGCGTGCCGGTTGTAGCCGGCGAAGAGCTCGTCACCGCCGTCGCCCGAGAGCGCGACCGTCACGTGCTTGCGCGCGAGCTCGCTGACGAGGAACGTCGGCAGGATCGAGGAGTCCGCGAAGGGCTCGTCGAGCCGATCGATGATGCGCGGGAGCGCGAGCGCCGAATCGGACTCCTTCAGGACGAGCGACTCGTGGTGCGTCCCGAGGTGACGCGCGACGAGCGCGGCGTGCGGAGCCTCGTCGTAGGCCGCGTCCTCGTTCGCGATCGAGAACGTGGAGACCGGACGGCTCGACGCGCGCTGCATCAGCGCGACGATGGTCGACGAGTCGATGCCGCCAGAGAGGAATGCGCCGAGCGGCACGTCCGCCATCATGCGGAGGCGGACAGCGTCGTCGAGCGCGGCCTCGAGCGCGTCGACGGCCTCGTTCTCGTCGCCGCGGAACGGATCGTCGAGCCCGCGGGAAGCGACGTCCTCGGCGGACCAGTAGCGCTCGATCGATGGCGCGACGTCCGACGCCGCGAACGTCGCGAGCGTCCCGGGCTCGAGCTTGAAGATCCCGGCGAGGATGCTGCGCGGCGCGGGCACGCAGCTCCGGCGGAGGTACTCGCGTATGCCGTCCGGATCGAGGGCGCGCGGCGCACCGGGGTGCGAGAGGAGCGTGCTCAGCTCGGAGCCGAACGCGAGGCGCTTTCCGCCGACTCGCCCGTAGTAGAGCGGCTTGATCCCGAGCCGATCGCGCACGAGGGAGAGGCGGCGTTCCTGTCGATCCCAGAGCGCCATCGCGAACATGCCGACGAAGCGCTCGACTGCGGGCCGGAGGCCGTACGCGTCGATCGCGGCGAGCATGACCTCGGTGTCGGAGTGGCCGCGAAACGCAGGCGCGAGGCCCTTCTTCTCGAGCTCGTCGCGAACGGCCCCGTGATTGTAGACCTCGCCGTTGTACGAGAGGACGAAGCGGCCCGACGCCGAGACCATCGGCTGCGCGCCGGCCTCGCTGAGATCGACGATCGAGAGCCGACGGTGCGCGAGCGCGAGGCCCGCTGGAGCGTCGAGGTAGGAGCCGTCGGCGTCGGGCCCGCGATGCGCGATCGTGCGGTTGGCGGCCAGCACGGCCTGCCGCAGCTCGCTCTCGGAGGCGAGCGGGTCCCAGACGCCCGTCAGGCCACACATGGACGAGCCTCCTGCCGATTCATGGCCGGCGAGCCTCCTGCTGCGCTCATGGCCGGCCGACGAGTCGGTGGATGGCCTCCACCTGGCGGGTCACGTAGTCGCGCTCGTCGAAGCGACCGATGGCGCGCTTTCGGGCGCTCTCGCCGAGGCGACGGCGCAGATCGGGCGACGCGTAGAGCTGTTCGAGGCGCGCCTCGAGCCGCGCGCTGTCGTGGGGTGGATAGAGAAAGCCCGACTCCTCGTGGACGACGGCCTCGCGACAGCCGCGGATGTCGGTCGCGATGACCGCGAGCTCCGCGCTCATGGCCTCGATGAGCGCGCGCGGAAGGCCTTCGCGATACGACGGAATCACGAAGACGTCCGCCGTCGCGAGGTAGTCGGGCACGCGGTTGGTGAGGCCGGTGACGACGAACGAGCGCTGGGGGCCCTCGGTCCGGAGGCCCAGGCGCTTCGACTCGCGCATGAGCTCGTCGGCGTAGGCGTCGAGATCCTGATCGATGTTGCCGCCGATGATCACCAGCTGCGATGCAGGGTGCCGCGCGTGGAACGCCGCGAACGCCACGAGCAGATCGGAGAAGCCCTTCCCGCGCACGAGCCTTCCAGTTGCGGCGACGCGGAAGACGTTCGACTCGAGCCCGAGATCGGCCTCGAGCCCCGCACGCTCCTCGGGCCGAGGGTAGAAGCGCCGCGTGTCGATCCCGTTCCCGATGTGCTCGATGCGATCACGGCGGATGTGTCCGCGCGCGACCATCATGGTCATGTCCTCCTCGCTCTGGCTGAGCGTGAAGTCCGTGATGCGGGCGAGCGCGCTCTCGAGCGCGAGGGTGGCGGTGTGCGCCGCCCTTCCCTGATCGTCGTGAAAGTAGAAGCCGTGCGCGGTGTAGAGGTTGACGGGCACGCGCTCGAGAAAGGCCGTCGTCCGCCCGACGATGGAAGCGTTCCGGTTGTGGCTCGCCACACAGGCGTAGCGGCCGCGGCGCACGATCTTCCGCATCGAACGGATCGCGCGGGCGAACTGCAGCGGCGACATCTCGCGCGGGTAGGTGAACGGGAAGACCTCCACGCCCTCCCCGAGCGTGCCCCGCGTGGCGGGCTCACCCTCACAGACGACGTCCACCTCGTGTCCCGACTCGCGGATCGCTCGGACGAGCGGAGCGAGGAACCGGTCCAGATAGAAGGCCGTGTTGCAGACTTGAAGGACGCGCGCCAAGGCGCGACTTCCCTACTCCGGGAGCACGAGATCGTCTAGCGAGACGGCGATCAGGGACTCTTGCGGTGCTGACCGTGCGGTCGGTGCGGCGTAGCACCGGGGCTCGACTCGGCGCGCTTCATCCGCCCGCGGCGGGCCAGGACCAGCGCCACCACGGGCACGGCCGCGAACAGGAGCACCCAGAGCGCGACGATCCAATTTTCCATCTGAGCGTCCTACGCACGCGCGGCGGGCGCGCACGTCCGCCGTCCGAGCGGGCCCGTTTTTGTGCGTGGATCTGCGCTCGGCCCGGATCGCCGCCGTGTCTCGCATCGACACGATGATCCCGCCCACCACTACAGCAGAATGGTACACGGCCCTTCGCCGGCTGGATGCTCCGAGGCAGGACCGCCGTGCTGGAACGCGCTCAGTGCCCGACCGAAAATGTCGGGATGGAGCCACCCCCTCGTAGCGCTGCGCGAGAAGGCGAGACCAGTTTCTGATCACGCCTTCAGTCGAAGTGCCCGGCGACCAGCCGCCCGCCGACCTGCGAAAGGGAGAACGCGCCGCTCGTGTACCAGCCGGTCGCGCCCGAGTACGCGAAGCCCGCGCCGGTCGCCCGCCAGACGTGGAAGCGGAACGTACCGTCCGCGTACTGGTACGCGGTCGCGACATCGGCGTAGCCATCGCGATCGAAGTCCCCCGCGGCCATTCGATCGCCGACGTTCGCGAGCGAGTAGCCGGAGGCGACCGTCCACGGGCTCGCCTGGTGCGTGAACGTGCTCGCGCCCGCGATCCAAGCGTGTAGCGTCGAGCTGCCGCCGGAGCCGTAGAACATGGCGACGTCGTCTCGGCCATCTCGGTTGAAGTCTCCGGCGACCATCCGGCCCGCGACGTTCGCGAGAGTGAACGCGCCGCTCGTGTACCAGCCGGCCGCGCCCGAGTAGGTGAAGGCCGTGCCGGTGCTCGTCCAGACGTGAAAGCGAAACGTGCCGTCGGGGTACTGATACGCGCTGACGAGATCGGCGCGCCCGTCCCCCGTGAAGTCGCCCGCCACGATGCGATCGCCGACCTGGGCGAGATCGTAGCCGCTCGCGAGCGTCCACCAGTCGCCGCCGTCGACCAGCGCGCTCGCGTCGCCGCCGAGCACGACGCGGATCCGCACGCTCGTGCCGCCGGTCTGCTCGACGAGGGCGAGGTCGCCGTCGCCGTCGCCGTCGAAGTCCCCCGCCGCGACTCGGCCCTCGACCTGCCCGAGATCCACGTCGATGAGAGTGATCGCGCCGAGGTCCCCTCCGAACGCGAACGCGCTTCCGGTCGAGCGCCAGACGTGCACGCGCGCGCCGCCGTCGCAGGTCTCCATCACGCTCGCCACGTCGTCACGACCATCGCCGTCGAGATCAGCCGCGACCATCCGATCGCCGACGCGATCGAGCGGAAAGCCACCCGACGACCAGCGTCCCGCCACCGGCCGGATGCTCAGCGCGCCTGCGGCTCCGGTCCAGGAGTGGAGCGTCGTCGTGTCGTCGATGCCGCCGCCGTAGAGCATGGCGAGATCGGCGGTGGTCGCGCTCGCGGGCACACTGCCGTCGTCGTAGGCGTGCGGCGGCGACGGGTTCCGCCCGGCGATGTGCTCTGCGAGCGTGAAGTCTCCTGGGCGGAGCGTGCGGTAGTTCCCGCAGCCGCCCTCGCTCGTCGGGTGACAGTACTCGTAGGTGCAGCCGCCGCCGGGGACGCAGACCGAGTACGCACGGAAGTCGCAGGAGTCGGCCGAGGGGACGCTGAGCGTCGTCGTCCCCCAGCGGCCCGCGTTCGCGAGGCTGACGCTCGCGCCGGGGTTGGGCGAGTGCGCGAAGTGGTGAACGTGCGCGAGCTCCACCGTGACGATGGACTCGACGTCGAGCCTTCCGCTCACGCCGATGCCCCAGCTCACTCCGGTGTTCAGGGTGATCGACCAGCCGCTCCAGGCGCACGCGTACCAGGAGGTCCCGGCCCCCGCGCACGACGAGGTCGCCGCGGCGCGGACGGTCACCGAGGCGCGCGTCGGGTCGGTGGTGCGGACCCAGTGCGGGGTGCAGGCCGTGGGAATGTCCCAATTGGCAAAAGCCGCGACCACCGCGACGTCCCAGCCGGCGTGGCTCGTGACCGAGCTGTCCACGTAGAAGTAGCGAGTCGTGTGGCAGCCCGCGCCCCAGCTCGAGCGATACGAGAAGTCGGTGAGCGTCTCGCTCCAGTAGTGCGAGCAGATCGCATGGCCCTCGGTGCGCGCGCCGTAGTGTGGCTGTCGATCGCGGAAGGTCGCGCCGAGCGCAGCGGCGCCAGACCCGGTGCGCGACTCCTCGCAGAGGAGCGCGCCGTCGAGCGCGCCTCCGTCGAGGCTGTCGGCGTCGGCGGACGGGCCCCCGGCGTCCGCGGGTGAGCCATCGCTGACAGCGAGCGCTCCGTCGACCGACCCATCCGGAACGGCGCCATCGCGAACGCCGCCATCGTAGCGTCGATCTCCGCCGAGCTCGTCCGCGCAGCCGCTTGCCGCGAGGAGGACGACCACGCTCAGCCAGGTCCGCACACCAAAGAGGATACACGCGTCGTTCGCGTGCGGGAGATCAGCCGCACAGCGGCGGGCCGTTCATGCACCACGTCGCCGTGAAGCTCCCGCTCTCCGTCTCGCTGTCTTCCGTTCCGTGCGCGGCGGAGCAGGAGGACGAACGCGAGCAAGCTCGGGAGGAACACCGGGTCGAGAGACGGCGATGGTTCATGGGCGATCATGGGAGCGAAGCGCAGGCGAGCGCCCGAGCGCATCTCGTGCCTGAGCGCGGTCGAGCGTGCATGCGCCCGCGATACGCGCGACCCTGCCGAGCGGAGGCATCATGCATCGACTCACTTGGCTCTCGATCGTTCTCGCGGCGCTCCCGGTCGCTCTCCTACTCCCCGGCTGCCCGAGCGCGACGACCGCGACCGATGACAGCGGCGCGCGCGACGTGGGCGTCGGCGTCGACACCGGCGTACCGCCCATCGACACCGGCGTACCGCCCATCGACACCGGCGTACCGCCCGAAGACACCGGCGTACCGCCCGAAGACACCGGCGTGTCGCCCGTGGACACCGGCGTGCCGACGGACGCGGCGATCCCGACCGACGCGGCGACGCCCTCCCCCTGCCCGGCCGCGCTGCCTGACCCGACGTCCGCTTGCTCGACCGACGGGCTCATCTGCGAGTACGGCGTGCGCACGTGTCTCTCCCGCGCCGAGTGCACGGGCGGCGCGTGGGCCGTGTCCGTCCCGCGCTGCCCACCGCCGCCGACCGGTGGCTGTCCCGCGACGCGAGACGACGCGCAGGCAAGCCCATGCGCGGGCGACGAGGGCGCCCTCTGCGCGTACGACGGGCTCGTGTGCACGTGCACGTCCTGCCCGAATCCCTACCCGCTCTGCATGGTGGTCGATCCGCCGGTGTGGGCGTGCGAAGCGCCGAACGCCGATCCGGAGTGCCCGGCCGCACAGCCGCTCCTCGGCGGCGGATGCGCGATGGACGCGCAGATCTGTGACTACGGATGCGAGAGCGGTGAGCGGCGCGTCTGTGCGGGCGGCGCCTGGACGGCCGGCAGCGCGCCGGGCGGATGCCCTCGATCGACGCGACGCGCCAAGCGCGACATCGAGTACCTCGAGCCCGCCGACGTCGACGCGCTCGCGACCGAAGTGGAGCGCACGAGGCTCGCCACGTACGAGTACATCGATCCGGCTCTCGCGGGACGGCGCCACCTCGGCTTCATCCTCGAGGACCAGCCCGGCTCGTACTCGGTCGACCCGGAGCGCAGTCAGGTCGACCTCTACGGCTACACGAGCATGCTCGTCGCGGCGGTGCAGTCGCAGCAGCGACGCGTCGACGCGCTCGAGCGCGAGGTCGCGGAGCTTCGCGAAGCGCGCGCTCGACATCCGCGCGCCGCCCGTCCACGCGCCGAGGAGTGAACGGCACTCTCGCGCGAGCGCACATTGCAGCCGCGGGGCCTCGCAGCACGAGACCCTGATCGGATATCGTCTGGAGAGAGGGACCCATGACCACTCACCAACTACTCGCTACAATAACACTCACCCAACTCATAATATTAAACACAAACTATAACTATAAAAATCCCACTTCCACTCAAAAACA
>JBBSAT010000159.1:0-17582 GCA_038252025.1 Polyangiales bacterium
AGTGAGGTCCTCGAGCTCGGCACCGACAAGAGCTACGCGCTCGTCCGCTACGCCAAGGCCATCGGCGACAAGAAGCGGGCCGCGATGTTCCTCCGCAGCGACCTCAAGATCGCCGGCATCGCGCTCGGAGAGCACTCCGCCATCACGCTCAACGCGGCGCGCTCCCTCGCGCAGGCCAGGCTCCGCGACCGAGCCGACGCCGAAGACGACACGGCGCAGGATGCCGACAAGGCCGTGCGCGCGCTCGGCACGAAGCTCCGGAGGAACGGCGCGCCCACGGCGAAGGTCCAGCGCAAACGGCGCGGAGGCCGCTTCGTCGTGCGGGTCGAGCTCGATCCCCACGAGGCGATGGAGATCGCGTGGAGCTGGCAGGATGGCGCTCCCGCAGTCTCACGTCGTCAGAGCAAGGCCGACTGCTAGCAGCTCTCACGCGGGGGGCGGCGGCGGATCGATGGGCGTACCGCCGCACTCGCCCGGGTGATCGAGCGGCATCCCCGCGGACCCGAGCGCGCACGCGTTCGAGTACGTGTTGCCGTCACAGCCGCACTGCGGATCGTAGATGTCGGGGCAGATGAGGCCCATGTCCACGGGCATCGGCTTGCACTCGAGCAGGCCGCAGTGGTCGCAGTACTCGCCGGGGCCGCACGCGGGCGAGCACTCGGTGCCCGCGCAGACGAGCATGCCGCACGTGCACGGGCCCGCGCCGAAGTAGGCGCAGCCAGGAGGCGGCGCGGCGCACGGCGGCGGTGCGGCGCACCACGCGTCGACGTCGCCGGAGTCCACAGCGCCGCCGCCCGTGTCGGGCCCGGTCGATCCGCTGTCCGTCTCGGCCGATCCAGAGTCGGGATGGACGCACGAGTCGCGATCGCATGCACCGACGTCCCCGGACGCGGCAGCGTCGACGCCTCCGTCGGTGGAGCTCGCGTCCATCTCCGCCTGGCCGGTGTCCGGGTCTTCGCCGCCGGTGGGCCCTCCGCAGCCGGCGACGAGCGAGAGAGCGAGAGCCGACCCGAGGAGAGCGCGCAGAGGTGAAGTCATCTCGAGACTATGCCCGAAACCGGCGTCATCCGCCGACCGACGAAGCCCCGCCCACGAGCGCGGCTCTCGGCGACCGCTACCATCAGCGCATGAACGGCCAGACCACCCCGCGCTCTCGACTCGTCCGGGCGATGATCGCCGCTGTCGCGCTCCGCCGCCGGCAGCGCGGTCCGCTGCGCGCAGGATGGTCGATCGAGACCGAGACGCTCTCGCGCGTGCTCCACCACTACACGTCGCGGTCGACGGTCTTGCCGCTCGCCTGGCAGAGACGTGCGCTCGGCATCCTCGGACGGCCTCCCGAGGACGCTCGTTCGTCGTTCGAGCGCGTGGACGCGGATGGTGTGCCCGGCGCGTGGATTCGACCCGTCGGCGCCGATCCGACGCGCGTCATCTACTACCTGCACGGCGGCGGATACTCCGTCGGCTCCATCGAGAGCCACCGGCACTTCGTCGCACGCCTGGCAGCGAAGGCCGGCGCGAACGCGTTCCTCATCGACTATCGCCTCGCGCCCGAGCATCGCTTCCCAGCACAGCTCGACGACGCGATGACCGCGTGGCGATGGCTCCTCGGGACGGGGGTCGATCCTCGGCGCGTGGTGATCGCCGGCGAGTCGGCGGGCGGAGGGCTCACGATGAGCACGCTGGTCTCGCTGCGAGACGGAGGCGAGCCGCTGCCGGCCGCCGCGATGGTGATCTCGCCCTGGGTCGATCTCACGCTCTCGGGCCGGGCGATCGACGACAACGCACGCTTCGACTACCTGTCACGCCACGTGCTCCGGACCTACGTCGAGCGCGTGGCCGGCGCGACCGATCCGAGGCACCCGCTGCTGTCGCCTCTGTTCGCCGACCTGCGCGCGCTCCCGCCGCTCTTCGTGCAGGTGGGCGCAGCCGAGGGCCTCCTCGACGATGCGCGCATGCTCGTCGCGCGCGCCGTCGAGCACGGGACGCGCGTCGAGCTGCGCGAGCACGCCGACATGATCCACGCCTTCCCGCTCCTCTTGCAGCTGCCCGAGGCGAGGGCCGCGGTCGAGGAGCTCGCAGCGTTCGCGCGAGCGCACGTCCCCGACCTCGCGCGCTGAGGCCTGCCGCGCGCCCCCCCCGCGGTCGCGCGCCGGGTGCGAGCCTTTCGAGTCGCGCACGCAGTGCGGGCCGACGTGCGCGGACTGCCGTTCTTCCTCCCGCCATGTGGGCGGGTTCTGCAGCAGCTCCGCCGGCCACTGCTCGTTCACGAGCTGCAGCAGCGGCTGGGGAAACTGTGACCGTGACGAGGCGAATGGCTGTGAGTCGGTACGGAACGACCGACTGCGCGTTCTGACGGGCCGGTCACCGACCGGCATCGAGTCTCACGGCTACGTCCCGTACAACCAGCGGTGAGTGCAGCAGGCGACGCGCGCGCATCGTAGGCGTCGCCGTGACGGCACGGAAGGGATTCCGTCACGGAGCCGGGACGTTCCGGGGCACGCATCCTGCGTGGTGTCTCTGCGCGAGTCGAGGCTCGCGTCACCAGGAGACAGACGATGGCGCGGACGAATCGACGGAGTTCGAACCAAGAGCCTTCGCGAGCGACGTTGCTCGCATCGTGCGCACTTCTAGGCCTCGCCCTGGTGGCGGCCGGCTGTGACCAAATCGAAGGTCCTCCAGCGCCGCACCCGCCGGGCGAGGCGGCGACCGGGGAGCCGACCCGCACGCGATCGCCAAAGCCTTCGGGTGGAGATGCGACCGGGATTCCCGCAACGCCCGTCGTGAGTACGGTCGAGCCACAGTCGCCCAGCACGGCCCCTGAAGCGCGGACTGAGGCAGACGACACCGAGAGCGTGGATCCGGACGCCGTCACCGCGCTGCACCGGATGGGCGAGTACTTGCGAACGCTGCGCTCGTTCGAGGTGAGCAGCACCTCGGACACGGACGAGGTGCTGGAGGACGGTCAGCGCATCCAGATCTCGTCGACCGCGACGATGCACGTGCAGCGTCCCACGAGCCTCTCGGCGGAAGTCACTACCGATCGCGACGAGCGTCGCTACTACTACGACGGTCATACCTTCACGATCGAGTCGCCGCGTCAGGGCTACTACGCGACCGTCGAAGCGCCGGGCACGCTCGGCGATCTCGTCGAGGTGGCAGGTGATCGCTACGGCATCGATCTGCCGATGGTCGACCTCTTCCTCTGGGGCACCGACCAAGACGACACCGGGGAGTTCACGTCGGCGATCGATCTCGGCCCGAGCACCATCGGCCGCGTCGAGACGGAGCACTACGCGTTTCGACAAGAGGGCCTCGACTGGCAAATCTGGATTGCGCAGGGCGACCGCCCCTTGCCGCGCATGGTGGTGCTGACCACGACGGACGAAGAGGCGCGACCCTCGCACCGAGCGGTCTATACGTGGGACCTCCACGCCGAGCAGGACGCGACCGCGTTCACGTTCCGCCCCCGCGCATCGAGCCACCGAATCGAGCTCGAGGACCAGCTCGCGCGCGCGGAAGAGCTGCACGCGCGCACCGGCGCCGATGCGGACGAAGACGCGGACGCGGACGCGGCCGAAGACGCGGAGTGACGATCGACGGCGCTGGTCGCCAACGCCTCTGTAATCGAACCAGGAGAACCCCATGAAGCACCTTTGGAATCGCTGGACCTGCATTCTGACGGTCACGGCCGCCGTCCTCGCGCTGCCCGCGATGCTGCCTGATCACGTCGACGCGCAGCGCGGCGGCCGCGGTGGCGGTGGTGCACGCGGTGGCGGTGGTGCACGCGGTGGCGGTGGCGCACGCGGTGGCGGTGGCGCACGGACCGCGGTGCATTCCGGCGGAGGCGGCGGCCGCGCTCGTGGCGGCGACGTGAGCGTCCGCCACACCGAAGTCGATCGGAGCGTGCATGTCGACGCGCACGGCCATGGTGGCTATCACGGCGGGTATGGCTATCACCACCATCACCCGGTCGCGCGTGCCGCCGGTGCGGCCGCCGTCGTCGCGACCACGGCGGCCGTGACGGCGGCCGTCGTCGGGTCGATCGTGTACACACTGCCGACGTCGTGCACGACGATCATCTCCGGAGAGGTGACCTACCAACAGTGTGGCTCGACCTACTATCGACCGCAGTACGTGGGATCGAGCGTGCAGTACGTCGTCGTCGAAGCGCCGTAGCCGTCGGCGCTCGTGGTCGGCTCGAGCGCCAATGCGATCCTGCGCGCGGCGGGGAACGAAGTGACGTGGGTGGAGCTCGAGGGCGTCGAGCACGTGGTGACCCCGGAGATGAACGCGCAGTTCGAGGAGTGGCCCGAGGCGGCCGTGCTCGAGCGCGCACCGGCGCTCGAATGAGGGCTCGGGGAAGTCGCCCCGACGCCGAGCCGTTCGAGCCCTGCGAGGGACCCGCCGACGTCGATCTCGAGGAAGAGGCAGTGCCCGAGGCGCAGGTCGAGGAGCGAGCGAGGAGGCGCAGGTCGAAGCCCCGAGCGAGGAGGCCCACGTCGGAGCCCCGAGCGAGGAGGCGCACGTCGAAGTTTCGCGCGAGGAAGCGCATGTCGAGGAGCCGAGCGAGGAGGCGCACGTCGAAGCCCGGAGCGAGGAGCCCGAGAGGCCGAGCGAAGAGCCACGGCACGAGCCGTAGGAGAAGTAGAGCCGGTCGTACTCTCCCGACGCCCGGCTCGCGTGATCGCGTTTGCGCCGGAGCCGAAGCGCTTGGACATCGACTCTCGCCTCGTGTCGCTCGCCGAGATCGCGCTGTCGCGCGAAGGGCCGGTGGTGTTTCTCACCGGGGCCGGCATCTCAGCTCAGGAGGCTCTTGCGGCCGGGGCTGGCTTCGCGGAAAACTGAATTCCGTCCGGTGACTCCCGCTGAACAGGCGCTTCATAATGCCTACACCCGGAAGGCTCTCGTGCCCGGGGCTGGCGTCGCGGAAACTGATTTCCGTCCAGTGACTCCCGCTCAACAGGCGCTCCATAGTGCCTACGCCCGACGGGGGTGGATGCACGGTCTGACGCCGGAATCGCTCGACGCAGCGAGGTGGCGCGGGCTCGGCGCATGTGTGGGAGCGCATCGCCCGGCCTGCCGTCACTTCGTATGTCCCACTTCGCGTGGCCGGTCCCACCAATGGAGTCAGACCCTCACGGACCGAGCTGATGCGACCCATCCTCCTCACCCTCTCTCTGCTCGTCTTCGCGCTCCCGGCCGCCGTGCGCGCCGACGACGTTGTAGTGCTCGTGCTCTTTCCCAGCGAGCGGAGGGCCGAGATGACCGCGGCCCTCCGCCTCGAGCTGGCCGGGCGCGCGACCCTCGTCGAGGATCCCGCGATCGACGGCCAGGAGGCGACCGCGAGCGCGCTCCGGGCCCTCGCCGAGGCGCACGGCGCCACCCACGTCGTCTGGGTCGTGTTTCCGACGGGCGTCCTCGGCCCCGCCGAGATCCGCGTGCTCGACCTCGCGCGGCCCGCGCCCGCGCACGCGACGACGCCGGAAGCGTGGGACGTCGTCGACGCACGCGTGGTCGCCGTCCTCGCATCGAGCGTGATGGACGCGTCCACGTCGACCTCAGCCCTGCCCGCCGCCGCGCCAGCCCTGCCCGCCGCCGCGCCCGTCACGCCCGACGTCGCGCCGACCCCCGCGCTCGCACCGGCTCCGCCGCCCGAGCCGATCGCCCTCGAGACCGACCCGGAGGACGAGGTCGAGACGCCGACCGATCCGCGCGCCGCGCGCCACTTCTCCCTCGTGCTCGGGCCGAGCTTCGCGCACGTCTCGGCGCCGGGGCAGCCGACGCGGCTCGGTCCGGCGACCGACCTCGCGTTCTACGCGCGCCTCACCGAGTGGGCGTCGGTGGGCGTGCGCCTGCGCTTGGGTGGGGTCGGCTTCTCGAGCCTCGAAGGCGTGCTCGTGTCGGGCGCGGTCGGCGTGCCGTCGATCCTCGTCTCGTTCCGGGAGCCGCTCGGCACGGCCGCGATGGTCGAGCTCGGCGTCCATGCAGAAGGCGGCTTCTTCTTCTACGGCCGCAACGCGAGCGAGTGGTCGTTCGGCCTCGGCGTCGGCGCCATGGCGACGGTCGAGCTCGGCGCGCAGCAAGGCATCCAGATCGACTACACGCTCGACCTCTACGGGTTCGGCACCACGGGCTCGTACGGCTGGGGCGCCCTGACGCTCGCGTACGTCCTCAGGTTCGACTGATGTGGCCGCTCGGACGCTCCACGAGGCCGGCCCCTTCGCTCGACGAGGAGCTCCTCCGCGGCCTGATGGCCGACGCGCGCCGCTGGATCGCGCGCTACGCGGGGCCTCGGCCCGACCTCGACGATCTGCTCCAGGAGTCGATGGCCGAGCTCGTGGTCGCGCTCGATCACTTCCGCGGCGAGTCCAGCGTTCGTACGTACGCGCACCGGATCGTGCTGCGGACGACGGCGCGCGAGCTCGCCGCACGGCGACTGCGCGGACAGCGCTTCGAGCTGGTCGCCGAGGTCGACCGGACGAGCGCCAGCGATCCCGAGCGCGAGCTCGGCGAGCGTCGCGCGGTGCAGAAGCTCTACGACGCGCTCGGCAAGCTCTCGGAGAAGCGAAGGAACGCCTTCGTGCTCTGCGCGATCGAGCGACTCCCGCGCGACGAGGCGGCGACGATCGAAGGCACGAGCGTCGAGACGCTTCGCGCGCGGCTCAAGCACGCACGCTGGGAGCTGGAAGCCGCGCTTCAGCATGACCCGGCGCTCGCGCCGTACTTCGGAGGTGGCGCATGACCGACGACGTGAGACCGCTGCGCATCGTCGAGCCGGCGCCAGAGGCGGCCGGCCTCGATCGCCTCGCCGAGGTCGCGGCGCGCATGCCGATCAAGAGCAGCGCAGGCGATCCGGAGGCGGTCCTGCGCGAGGCGCTCGTCGTGGGTCGCGCGCGAGCGAGAGCAGCGCGCACACGTCGCATCAGCGCGTTGGCGATTGGCGCGCTCGCGCTCGCCGCCACGGCCGTCATGGCGCTCCGCGTTGGCCCAGCCCCGAACCCGGCGGCGCCGAGCCCGACGGCTGCGAGCCCGATCGCCGTCGCACTGCCGGAGGGGCATCGCGTCCACGCGCTCGCGGGCAGCTCTCTCTCGCTCGGTGAAGCTGGCGCGATGCGGCTCGACGACGGCGCAGCCCTCTTCGACGTGTCCCCGCTCGCGGCGGGGCGATCGTTCGTGGTCACGACGCCCGACGCGACGGTGACCGTCGTCGGCACGGTGTTCGCGGTCACCGTGTCCGAGGGCGCGACGCGCGTGGACGTCTTCGAAGGACGGGTCGACGTGAGCGATGCACACGGGACGCGCCGCCTCGAGCGCGGAGGAACGATGTCGACGGGGGCAGCGCTCGTGCTCGACACGGCGCTCGATGCCCGCGGTCGCGCGGCGGCCGAGCTGCGCGACGCTCACCCGATCGCGGCGCCATCCGCTCCCGCGGCCGACGAAGAGCCGACCCGAGTGAGCCCCGCCGACGCGCACGAGGAGATCGCGGCTCCACGGCCCACGGCGACCGTGTCGTCACCGGCGGCTCCCCCCTCGGCGGATCTGGCGGCCGTGCGCGCGATGTGTGATCGCGGCGAGTTCGCAGAGGCGCTGGCGGCGATCGAGCGCGCCACACCACCTCCGCGCGAGCGGGGCGACTGGGCGATGGTCGAAGGCGATGCAGAGCGCGCGCTCGGTCGCCTCGACGAAGCCGCGGCGGCCTACGAGCGCGCGGCCACCACGCTCACGCCGACGCGGGCCGCGCTCGCGGGCTTTCTCGCAGCGAGCGTGCACCAGCGTCGGGGCGACCCGGACGCAGCGCTCGCGTCGCTCGATCACGCGCACGCCGCCGATCGCGGCTCTCCCGTGGAAGAGCGCGCGCTCGCCACGCGCGCATCGCTCCTCGCACGCCTCGGTCGCGGCGCAGAGGCACGCACGACCGCGCGCGCCTACCTCGCAGCGTTTCCGGGAGGCGACGGCGCGGCCCAGATGGACGCCATCCTGGCGAGCCCCTGACCCACCGCGGAAACGCAGTTACCAAACACAGGAGCGTGCGATGCAGTCTCTGTTTCGAGTGAGGGCGGTGGCGCCATGGGGCGGCTACGGAAGGGTTCTCGTCCACGGGATGGCGCCCATGCGGCAGAGCGAGGACGAGCCGATCGTGCTGAGTCGCGTCGGGCCGTTCGTCCCCGAGGTGACCATGCCCTTCGATGGGCTCGTGGTCACGCGGAGCGGTCGCGAGCGGATCGAGGCGGCGGGTCTCACGGGCGCTGTCTTTCGTCCTGTCCAGCTCGCGCGCGCGGTCGAGCTGAGGTGGACCGACTGGGATCGCTCGGCGGCGGATCCCGCCGAGTATCCCGAGGGGAACGATCCCGCAGGCTACGTCGATCGGCGCCCGCACGACGCCGCGGTGGCCGAAGCGATCGGGCCTCTCTTCGAGCTCGTGCCGACGGGGACGAGCGTCCTCTGCGTGGAAGAGGCCGAGCGTGCGCCGACCGGTGAGCACGTGAAGAATCCGTTCACGGGGCGGGTCGCACCCCGACGAGGCCGAGTCGAGCGGCGCCACATCCTCGTCTCGACGGGCGGCTCCGACTTCTCGAAGACGACCGTCGTGCGAGATGCGCTGCTGAGCGAGGCCGCCCGGGATCTGCTGGCGTCGGAGTGGCTTCGCTTCGTCGAGATCGGAGCCTGAGACTCGCCCTGCTGCAGCCCGTCGCGTTCACGCTGGGCAGCGAGCCGTGGCGTACCTGTCGCGTTCCGAGCGTCGCGCACGCGTCGGCGCTTCACACGTAGCCGCGCGCGAGCTCCTCGAGGCGCGCCCAGACCACTCTGGCCTTCGCGGGATCCGCGGCGGGATCGCCGTGTGGAGGGCCTGGCCGGGTCTCGTGTACTCTGCACGAGTGTGCGAGCGTCCAACTCTGCTCGTCGCCGTCGTCGCGCTGCTCGTCGGCTGCGCGCCAGCCGGGACCCAGCTCGTCGTTCAGGTCGTGACCGACCTGGCGCCGGTGGTCGACTTCGACGAGATCCACGTCGAAGCGCCTGCGGGAGCGACACCGGTCGTCATCGCCGCCCACGCCGGCGCGGGCTACGGACGAGCGGTACGCGTTCTCTCTGTCGACACGACCGCGAGCGTCGTTCCGGTGCGGGTCGCGCTCTTTCTCCAGGGTGTGGAGGTGGTCTCCGCCTCGCGAACGCGGCGACTCTCGGGCCCGACGACGATCCTCACCGTCCGCCTCAGCCGCGACTGCATCGGAGTCGTGTGCGGCGACGCGCTCGCCGGAGCGTGCCTCGGAGGCGTGTGCGTGTCGGACGAATGCACGCCAGAGACGCCCGAGCGATGTCCGATAGGCGAGTGCGGCCCCACGGCGGGCGGAACGACCTGCGCACCGTCCGGGCTCGCGTGCGTCGAGACCGTCTGCGCGGCCGAGGGGATCTGCGTCGACGACCCGCGAGACGAGCGGTGCGGCGCCGCCCAGGTCTGCCAAGCCGTGGGCGGGTGCGTTGCGGCGATCGGCCCGGACGCAGGGTCGAGCGGCGACGCGGGGCCGAGCGACGCCGGGGCCGACGCGACCGCCGACGCGGGGGCCGACGCGGCTGCCGCGCCGAGACCGACGCCTGTCGCGCGCGTCCTCTCGACGGCGTACTGGACCAACTGGTTTGGCCCCGTGTACGAGACGCCGGGAATGTCGGTCACGGGATACGAGATTCCGACGGCCGGCGTCGTGGACGGCGAGCTCCTCGTCTTCGTCGCATGCGTCGACAATGGGACCTCGACCGTCTGGCCCAATCCCCTCGGGCCAGGCTTCACCCAGCTGACTCAGGACGGCTGGGGCCACGACGGACAGACCTGCGCCATCGACTGGAAGGTCGCTGCCGGCGAGCCTGCCTCCTATACAGGCACGTACGGGCCCGGGATCGTGAGCGCGTCTGCGGTCCTCACGTTGATCGCGATCTCGGGAGCGGACCCGATCGCGCCCGTCGGGCCTTCCTTGGTCACCGTCGGCACCGGAGCCGACCTCAACCCCGTCGAGTCATCCTCCCTCGGAGTGACCACCACGGTGCCAAACGCCCTGTTGCTGTACACCGCGTCGGGTGATTGGAACTGTTTCAACGTCTCGACCGTGACCTTCACGGTGCCGAGCGGATACACCACGTTGCTGCAGCTAGGGGATCACGGAACCGAAGAGAAGGACTGGACGGCGATCCAGGTCGAACGTTCCGAGCAGGCGCTGCCCGGTCCGACTGGCACGGTGTCGAGCACGATGATGAGCACGACGACGTGCGCCGCGACGCCGTGGAACGCCCTCCTCGCCATCTATCCTTGAGCCCGGGCGCTCAGTACGGGATCACCGGCATCGGATCTGCGTGGCAGCCGCGGCAGTCGCCCGTGGCAAAGCCCATCGGGCCCGCGTCCGTGAGCACGCCGCTGTCCGGCTCCACGTAGCCGGCGCTGAGCGGCGGATGGTCGCCGCGCCAGATGACGTGGACCTCCGAGCGCTCGTCCATGTAGAGGCCGAAGAACTCCCAGCCCGTCGCGTAGCCGCGGTTGAAGTCGCCGCCGCGGAAGACCATCGCGTCGAGGAACCACGTCTGGTGCGTGCCGGACTCCTCCGCGTTCACGAGCACGCTCCCGAGCGCGTACGGCGGACCGGCCTGCGCGAGCGCGTTCGCGTACACGGCGTGCGGAAACGGATCGACGGTCGGGACCGGCGTGCGCGGCCACGTCGTGAAGCCAGAGAAGTCATCCGCCGTCGGGATGCGCTCGGGCGGCGGCGGCGCCGCCTCGCAAGACGCGAGGAGCACGGCCAGCGCGAGCGTCATGCTCAGCCGCACGTGGCCTCCCCCGCGGCGGGCGCGATGGGCACCGTCTCGAAGCTCGGTGCGCAGAAGTCGAAGAGGTCGAGCATCGCGTCCGCGTTCGCGTCGCGCGCCGAGAGCGCCGGCAAGCCGAAGCAGAGCTCGACGAAGCGGAGGATCGACGTGTGCGAGTGCGCGACGTGGCTGACGAACCCCGGGCGCGCCCAGGGCGAGACCACGTAGAGCGGCACGCGCACGCCGAGCCGATCGAACTCCTCGAGCCCGGACGCCGGCACGCACGCGGACGGCGGCGCTACGTGATCGAAGAGGCCTCCGCTCTCGTCGTACGTGATGAAGACCGCGAGCGAGGGCCAGAGCGGGCTCGTCGTCGCCACCTCGAAGATGCGACGCGTCCACTGCTCGCCGGGCGAGATGTCGTTCACCGGATGCTCGTCCTGCGCCGGGCCTGGATCGACGAACGTGACCTCGGGCAGCGTGCCGGCGGCGAGCGCGACGAGGAACTGCGAGAACGTGTGAACGCCTGCGTGCGTGCGCGTCCAGCCGAGCAGATCCTGGCGCGGATTCCCATCCGTGTAGACGCCCCAGCTGACGCCCGCTGCGTCGAGCGAGTCGAACACCGTCGTCGCTGTCGGGATGGTCACCTCGCCGGTCGAGTGGATGCCGTGCGAGCTGCCCGTGTAGAGGAACGCTCGATTCGACCAGGTTCCGCCGAGCGAGTCGCCGAAGTGGTGATCGGAGAACGCGAACGTGCGCGCGAGCCAGTAGTAGAACGGCAGGTCGCTCTCGTCGTACGTGCCGAGCACGTAGTGACCGTCGGTCCCGGTGGCCGTGGCGCTCCGCACGAAGCCGTCCATCGCCCCGTCGTTCCAGCCGGTGTGCATCGCCGTCCACTGGTGCGGCGGATCGTGCGGCAGACAGTGCGAGTCGAGGTGGAACGGCGTGACCACCGCGCCAGCCGCGTCGAGGTTCTGGTAGCTCAGCGGCAGCGGATCGACGTCGTGATCGAAACCGGCGAAGTAGTGATCGAAGGAGCGGTTCTCCTGCATGACGATCACCACGTGATCGATGGGCAGGCCCGCACCGGCGCCGAGGCCGAGCGTCTCGTCCGAGAGCGCGCCCTCGGCGAACGCGCACGCGGTGCGCTCGTCCGCATGGACGTCGGGAGGCAGCTCGAAGACGCACCCGCCCGCATCGGAGCGGCTCGCGTCCGGGACGCTGGCGTCCGTCGTCGCCGTCCCCGCATCGGCTGGCGCCGCCGCATCCTCCGGCGATGCGATCGGATCGGCGCACGCCGTCGGCGCGAGCGCGAGCACCAGAGCAGTCAGCCGCGCGACGGTACGAGTGTGTGTGCCCACGCCGCGATGGTATCCCGATCGGGCGGACGCCGGCTCGGGCGACGTGCTCCTCGGGGCGCTGGGGTCGACGCCCGTCCTCAGCGGCCGGCGTACGCGATACAACTGCGTCGATGGAAGTGGAGAGCGGCGAACGGGCACGGCGCAACGTCCGCGTGAGCTCGTTCTCATCGGCCGCCGTCGAGATCCTCGCGGTCAGCGTAGGCCTCGCGATGGTCTGGCCCTTCTGGCACGACGACGCGTTCATCAGCTTCCGGTACGCGGAGCGATTCCTGTCCGGCCTGGGCCTCACGTGGTCCGGCACGCAGCCGGTCGAGGGCTACAGCCACCCGCTCTGGCTCGTGACGCTGATCGCAGCGGGAGCGGCGGGCGCGCCCGTGCCGCTCGTCGGCAAGTGCCTGGGGACCGCGTCGACGATCGCGCTTGTCGTGTGCTCGGCGCGGCGCTGGGGCTCGGCCGGCGTGGTGGCGCTCGTGGTCACTCAGCTGAGCGTGCTGTGCTGGGCGGTGAGCGGGCTGGAGACGGTCGGCGTCGCGTTCCTGGGAGTCGCCGCGTGCCTCGCCCTCGCGCCGACCAGCGATGCCTCTCCGATGCGGGCGTCCGTCGGCGCCGGCGCGCTCGCCGGGCTCGCGCCGTGGCTGAGGCCCGAGGGATGGATCCTCGCGCCCACGCTCGCCGTCGCGATCCTCGTCGGTCGGCGGTGGGGACCGGACTCGTTGGCGCGCACGGCGCGATCGCGTTCGCTCCCTGGCCTGCTCGTCCCGGCAGCGGTGGGAATGGCGAGCCTCGTCGCGGCGCGAGGGTGGATGTACGGAGAGCTGCTTCCGAACACCGCGATCGCCAAGCTGTCGGACGAGCCGATGCGGGATGTCCTCCTGCGAGGAGCCGCTCACCTCAGGGCGTGCTGGACGATGTTCGTCCCGCTCCTCGTCGGCGGCGTGATCCTCCGCGTCGCGCGCGGCAGCAGCGCGCTGCGTCCCTCGGGCCCCGACGCGCTCGCGGGACTCTCGCTCGCGTGCTTGGGCCTCCTCGGCGTCGGAGTCGTCATCGCCGAGGGAGGCGACCACATGCAGCCGCAAGGCCGGCTGCTCGTGCCGTCGGTGATCGCGCTGGGCGCGGCGCTGCAAGCGCTGGGATCGACGGTGCTCGCCAGGGATCGCCGCGCGCGCGCAGCGCTGCTCATCGCGTTGGTGCTCTCCTTGCCGCTGGTCGGAGAGGGCTTTCGGCGAACGCCGGGCGCCGACATCGCGTGGTTCTTCGGGCGACGCACCGGCCGCCTCCTCGAGGCCGGCGTCGAGCCGGGCGCGCTGGTCCTGACTGCGACCGCCGGCTCGACAGCGTACTACGCGCGCGATCTGGAATTCATCGACTCGCTCGGGCTCAACGATCCAGCGATCGCTCGAACCCCGGTCGGACCGCTGCGCACGGCGTGGCAGCACGTCGCGGGGCACCAGCGCGGCAACGGTGCGTACGTGCTCGCGCGCCGACCCGACGTGGTCATCCTCGGCCGTGCCGAGGGCGTCGTGGGCAACCGCGCCGACGCGTGGTTCCTCACCGACATCGAGCTCCTCGAGTCGACCGAGTTTCGCGCCGACTACACTCCCTATGCGATCCCGAACCCGCTTCCGCGCGGCGATACCGTCTATCGATTCGACCCCTACAGCTGGCGAGATCAAGTGGAGGTGTCGTCGCCGCCCCCGGACGAGGTCCGAGAGGCGCGCGACGCAGGAGGAGACGCGATCGTCGTCTGGCTGCGCAACGACAGCCCGAACGTGGCTCGCCTGCGAGGCGCGGGCGTGGACATCTCGGCGTGGGCGCTCCCGATCGATCACCTCCTGTACGGCGACATGGAAGCGCCGTGACGATGCCGCCGCGTGCTCACTCGCCCGGCGCACAGCGGGCGATTGCGACGCAGTCGGTGGCAACGAGCCGTGCTGCGTCGACACGCAGAGCGACTCGCTCCACTGCGGCGGCTGCAATCACGGGTGCCCCAACGGCCCCTGCAGGGACGCCGCTGCGAGTAGCGCTCTACCGTCTCGTCAGATGTCGGGATCGCTCCAGATGTCTTCGTGCTCGAACTCCTCGTCGGAGGAAGGCGGGGTCTCGTCGTCCGTGACGTCGGCCGAGTCCGTGTCCGTGTCCGGCGCGTCGGCGTCGTCGTCCGGCGACGGTTCGTGCGCGGCATCCTGCGTCCTCAGCTCGAGCTCGAGCTCCGTGGGCTCTTTCGGGCGGGTCATGTGAACCTCCGAGCCGGCGGCTGCAGTGGGCATGCCGCACCCGACCGCGTCGCTCACGTGCGCCCCAACGCCCGGTCCGGCGCGGGTACGTACGGAGGAGCGCCACAGGTAGACCACGGCGTGGTCGCACGATGCACCGCGCCCCCCGTGATCGCGCCGGTGACCGCCGTCGGACCAGCTCGTGCTTGGACCAACCCGGAACGTCACTCGAACGAGGGAGGCGCTGATGGGGGACAAGAATCCGAAGCAGAAGCACCGGCAGGACGCGCAGAAGAACGCAGCGAGGATCGCCAAGGCCGCCAAGGCCAAGACCGCCGCCCCGATCTCGGGCGCGCCGGAGAAGGCCAGCGTCCGCTCGGGCTGAAGGTCTGACCAAATACTTCGGTCAGATCCCCTCGACTGGGAGAAATTCCCAGCGCTTCACGCTGGGAAAGGACAAGGCGCGACCATTGTTGGTCACGCCTTGAGCCCTCGGCCTCGCCACGACCCGAGCCTCGCTTCAGCGCCGTGGGGGTCGCGCTCAGGAGATGTGGAAGAGCAGCGCGAGCCCGCCCGTCCACGGAACGGCGAGCTGCGGCAGCTGGTAGGCGCCGGTGAAGAACGAGTCGGTCGCGACGACGCGGAGCGCGGTCTCGACGCCGAGAGAGACCTCGGGCGCGAGACGGAAGCGAATGCCGAGGACCACGAAGGGCGCGACGCCGACGCCCGAGACGCCGTCGTGCAGGCCATCGAAGACGAGCTGAACGTGCGCCCCGAGATCGGCGTAGAGCGAGACGAAGGAGAGAACGAGGCCTAGCTCGGCGAACGGCGAGCTGTCGACGTGCGACGCAGAGCCGCGCACGGTGGAGCCGCCGCCGACATCGCGCAGGCCGACGGCGAAGTACGGCAGGGGCGTCCACGAGATCTCCAGCCCGGCGATGAAGTCGATCGCGGCGCCGCCCGCGCGCGGCACGCTCCCCAGCGCGCCCGCGAGCCCGAGGCGCAGGAACGGATCTCGCGATGGGGCCGGCGTCGGGATCGGTGGACCGGCGGAGGCGCTGTCGCCGTCGCCATCGCCATCGCTCTCGCTCTCGCTCTCGTGCTCGCCTTCGCTCACGCTCTCGCCCGGAGGCTCCGCGGCGGCGCGGCCCGCCTCGGACGGCGTCGGCCGCAGCAGCGCCAGGAGCTCTGCCGACTCGTCGCGGAACATGTTCACCGCGAGGATCGCGAGCGTCTCCGCGCGCTCGGAGGCATCGTTGGGCAGATCGGCCACACGCTCCATGTGCGACCCGTCCGGGCGCGCGAGGACGAGAGCGACGCGGAGGTCACCTTCCAGCCGGATGTGGAGCGTCGCGCCCTGCGCGCTCGGCTCGCTGGCGCGATGGACCTCGAGGCCCGTCTCGGCGGCGACGCGCGCTCGAACGCGGTCGAGATCGATCCGCGCGCAGTCGGTCTGATCGCACACGAGCACGATCTCGCGCTCCCCCGAGTCCTGCGCGCCCGCGGCCGGGACTGCGCCCAGCGCGATGGCGAGCGCGCACGCCACGGACCTGAGCGTCGAGTCGGTCACGGCTCACTGGCGAGCGCGTCGATGAGCTCGCTCGCTTCTCGACGGCGATACTCGCCGTGCGAGCCGTCCGCGAAGGGCGTCAGCGCCTCGCGAGCCTCGTCGCGGCGACCGAGGCGGACGAGCGTGAGCGCGCGGTTGTACCGGGCCTCCACCGAGAAGCGGCCGTTCGGGTACCGCGTGAGGTAGCCGTCCCAGGCGCCGAGCGCAGCGGCCGGCGCGTGTGCCTCGAAGTGCAGCGCATGGGCCTCCTCGTAGGCTCGGCGCTCCGCCGGATCGATGGGCGGCAGCGCACCCGGGACGTCGGGATCCTCCGATGCCTCGAGCTCGGACGGCTGCGCCGCTTCGGCGATCGCATCGGGCGCGGTGCCGGTCGCGGCCGCCGGCGCGGCTCGACGCGTGGGCGCGGGCACGGCGGTCCCGATCGAAGGCGCTGGCGCCGGCGCCGCGACTGGCTCGGGCTCGGGCTCCACCTCGACCCTCGTCCGCGCCGGCCGTGCCGCCACCGGATCCGGGGCTCGCTCGCGCGGCGTTCCGGACTGCTCGTCGCTCGCGCCGATGCCAAGTCGCCCCGTCCACCAAGCCCAGGCCGTCGGCGCACCGACGAGCGCGACGAGCAGCACCGCTGCGGCCAGCAGCCAGGCCTGCGGTGCCCGCCGCGGCGCAGGCGCCGCGAGGATGGCGCGGAGCGTACGGTCCGCCTCGGGCGAGGTCCCGTCGGTCTCGCCCTGGAGCGCGCGCGCCAGGAGATCGATCTCGTCGTCGAGCGGGTCGCTCATCGCACCACCTCCTTCTCGGTCGCAGCGCCTGCGCTCGCTCCCGCCAACGTCTCTCGCATCTTGCGTCGCGCGTGAAACACCCGCGTTCGGATGGTCGCCTCCGGCACGCCGACGATCTCCGCCGCTTCCACCGACGTTCGCTCCTCGACCACGCACAGGACGACCGCGACACGCTGATCCATCGGAAGCGCGTCGAGGAGCGCCTGCATCCGGTTCGCGAGCCGACGCCGTTCGCCGACCTCCTCGGCGTCCGCGACGCGATCGCGCGGCTCGGCGTGGAGCTTCTCGAGAGCGCCCGTGCGACGAGCGATCGCGCGGCGACGGTGGCGGACGTGGTTGACGACGATGGACATCAAGAACGTGCGGAGGCTCGACCGACCCTCGAAGCCCCGCGTCGCGTCGCGCGCCGAGAGGAATGCGTCGTGAACGACATCCTCTGCCTCGGCTGCGTCGCCCAGGACGCGTCGCGCGAAGGCGCGCAGAGCCTCGTGGTGCGCCTCGTAGATCGCACGGAGCGCGTCGGTGTCACCGCTGGCGACGCGCGCAGCGAGCGCCACGTCGCTCGTCCCGAGGGAGGTAGGCCTGGGGCTCGTCACGAGACCAGTGATAGCGGCGCTCGCAGGCATCCGCCCCTCAGCTCGCCCCGCGCTCGACGACGACGATCGAGCCGCTCGCCGCTCGCGCCCTGACCGTGAAGCCACCGTCGCGCACCAGGCCAGTGAACGTGTCGCCGTCGTGCCGTACTCCGCCCACGTCCACGGACACGCTGCCGCCACCCGCTGCGAGATCGAGGGCCATCGACGCTCCGCTCGGGACGACGAGGTGGATCGAGCCCGACTCGGCGCCGAGCACGAGATCCCGGTCGAGGGGCCGC
>JBBSAT010000160.1:0-17471 GCA_038252025.1 Polyangiales bacterium
CGAGGACAACGAGGACGCCGCCGAGACTCTCGCGATGGTGCTGACTCTCGCGGGCCACGAGGTGTCGATGGCGCCCGACGGCCGGGCGGGGATCGACGCCGTGCGCGCGGCACACCCCGACGTCGTGATCTGTGACATCGGCCTGCCCGGCGGCCTCGACGGCTACGCGGTCGGTCGCGCGCTACGCGCCGAGCGCGCGATCACGCCGCTGCTGTTGATCGCGCTCTCCGGATACGGCCAGGAGGAGGATCGCCGACGCTCCCGCGAGGCGGGGTTCGACGCGCACCTCGTCAAGCCCGCAGACCTCGACGAGCTCAGGGCGCTCCTGTCCGACGTGGGCCGAGAGACGAGCGCAAGGCTCTGATGGCGGGCGCGGGTGCCGGCCCTCTCGGGCGTAGCTACACCCTCCCGACCCGCCGCCCGCCCACGCAACGCGCTCCAACACCAAGACCGCCAACGACCCGCCACACGCCGACGCGCTCGCCCCGTTCGGGCCCGGCGCACCCATGCGCGCGCGCTGAACAGCGCCTACGAATCGCCCTGCCGGGCACGGGGCTCCACGTGAGAGGCTCCGCTCTCGATGAGCTACTGGCCGCTCGCTTCGATCGCCCTCGTCGTGCTCGGCTTCGCGCTCCGCTGGAACGCCGTCGTCGTCGTCGTGGGCGCCGGCGTGGTCAGCGGACTGCTCGCCGGTCTCTCTCTTCCGGACATTCTCGCGCTGATCGGCGAGACCTTCGCGGGTAACCGCGCCCTGCTCCTCTTCGTCCTCACCCTCCCCGCCATCGGCGTGCTCGAGCGCTCGGGGCTGCGCGAGCACGCGCAGGCATGGATCAGGGGCATGCGCGGGCTGACGCTCTCGCGGCTGCTCGTCGCCTACCTCGCGCTCCGGCAGCTCTCGAGCATGGTCGGCCTCACGCACGTCGCCGGGCATGCGCAGACCGTGCGACCGCTGCTCGCCCCGATGAGCGAGGCCGCCGCGGAGAAGACGCTCGGGGCGCTCACGAAGAAGGAGACCCAGGAGATCCGCGCGCTCGCGGCGGCGACCGACAACATCGGCCTCTTCTTCGGCGAGGATGTCTTCGTCGCGATCGGCGCCGTGCTCCTCATCCAGGCGTTCTACGCGGAGCAGGAGATCGTCCTCGAGCCTCTCTCCATCGCGATCTGGGCGGCTCCCACCGCGCTCGCCGCGTTCGTGATCCATGGACTGCGCATCGCGCTCGTCGAGCGCCGCATGCGCGCGCGGCGCGGCCCGAAGAAGGTCGACGATGCTGCGTCTTGAGCACGTCTACTGGGCGCTCGCGCTCTTCCTCTTCGGCGCGGCGTGGTTGAGCTTTCGGGAGAAGCGCCTCGCCACCAGCGCGTTCTGGGCCGTGCTCGCCTCGCTCACCGCCAGCGCTCAGCCGGTCCTCGACGCGCAGGCCGCGGGCGTGCACTGGCCGGGCGAGCTCGCGGGCGCCGGCGTGGTCGCGCTGGCGCTGCTCGCGCCGAACATGGCGCGCGGGGCTCCCGGTGAGAGGCCGAAGCGCGAGCGCGAGGCCGAGCGCCTCGGGCACTGGCTCTTCTTTCCTGCGTTGCTCGTGCCGGGCATCACCGTCCTCGTCGCGCTCCTCGGCGACCGCATGGTCGGAAGCTGGCACCTCTTCGGCGGCGCCTCGATCACGCTCGTCGGGCTCGGCGTCGCGAGCCTCGTCTCGCTCGCAGCGGCGATGCGCATCACACGCGCGCCGGCGCGAGCTCCGCTGACCGAGGGCGGGCGCCTCCTCGACACGATCGGCTGGGCCGCGCTGCTCCCGATGCTGCTCGCCACGCTCGGCGGCGTGTTCTCGCGCACCGGCGTCGGAGATGCCGTGGCGAGCCTCACGAGCGCGGCGATACCGGAGGACAGCCGCGCCGCCTGCGTCCTCGCATACGGGCTCGGTATGGTCGTCTTCACCTGCATCATGGGCAACGCGTTCGCGGCGTTCCCCGTGATGACGCTCGGCATCGGCCTTCCGCTCCTCGTCGTCCGGCACCACGCCGATCCCGCGATCGTCGGCGCGCTCGGCATGCTCACCGGCTACTGCGGGACCTTGATGACGCCGATGGCCGCGAACTTCAACATCGTCCCCGCGGTGCTGCTCGAGCTCGACGACCCACACGGCGTGATCCGCGCGCAGCTTCCGACTGCGCTCGCGCTGATGGCGGTGAACCTCGCGCTGATGGCCTGGCTCGCGTTCCCGTGACCCGACGAGAAACGCGGAGCCCAGTCTCCCGGGCCCCGCGCCTCCAACGTCATCCGCGCGCCGAGATCACATGCCGGGCTCGAAGAGACCGAGCACGCCGCCCGTCGGATCCGAGACCACCGCGATGCGCCCGACCGACGGAACCTCGACGAGCGGCATCATCACCTTACCGCCCATCTTCGCGACGCGATCGCGCGTCCCCTCGAGCTTCGGGACGACGACGTACGTCAGCCAGCTCGGCGGCATGCCCTGCGCACGCTGCACGTCGGCGACCTGGCCCTCGCGCGTTCCGTCGGTCGTGAACACTGCGCCGTGCCCGCCCGGGCCCGCCATCGTCTTCCAGCCGAATACGGCGCCGTAGAAGTTCTTCGCGCGCGCTTCGTCCGCCGTGTTCAGCGTCTCCCATGCGAACTCCGACACGTTCGGTCGCCCGATCGGAGCGTCGCCCGTCGCGCTGTGGAGCAGGCTGAGCGCGGCGCCGTCGGCGTCGGCGATGGTCCCGTAGCGACCGACCGACGGCATGTCGACCGGCTTGTTGAGGACCTTCCCGCCGTTCTTCGTCGCAGCCGCCGCGGCCGCGTCCACGTCGGCCACGGAGATGACGCTCATCCAGAACGACGCGCCCTTCATCTCCGACGGAGACTTCATCATGCCGCCGATCTGGCTCTCGCCGGCCTTGATCATGAAGTACGTGCCGCCCGATCCCATGTCCATGCCGGGCTCGATCTTCCAGTTGAAGAGCTCGCCGTAGAACGCCCGCGCCTTCTCCACGTCGTTCGTCAGAAGCTCACGCCACACCACACGCCCGGGCGTGTACCTGCCTTCAGCCATGATCGCTCTCCGTTCTCGAGCCCGCCTATCGGGCCCGCGCCGCCCCCCCCGGGGCAGCAGGCGTGATCGCTACCACACTCGAAGTCACGCGCAGCCCTGCGATCGCGCTCAGCGCTCGATCAGCATGCGCGTTCGCACGCGCTCGTCGCGCGCCTGCCCTCGCTCCTTCGCGCGCTCCTTCTCGATCTCGCGATCTCGAGGTGTGGCGTTCGTCGCCAGCTCGTCGAGCAGGAGACGCCGCGTGATGGCGGTGATCTCCCCGACGGCGCGCTCGAACGACTCGGTGTTGCGCCCCGATGGCTTCTGCACGCCGCTGATCTTGCGGACGTATTGCAGCGCCGAAGCCCGGATCTCTTCGTCGGTCGCGGGTGGGGCGAAGTTGAACAGAAGCTTGATGTTGCGACACATCCAGAAAGCGTACGCCGTCGCGCGGGCCGCCGTCAGCGGCGTACGAGCTTCACCGGCGCGCCGCCCGCCGGCGCCATCGTCACCGTGCGACGAACCGGTCGGCCCGTCGCGCCCGGCGCAGGCTCGAGACGGAACGCGCGAAGCAGCTCGGCGAGCACGATGCGCATCTCGTAGAGGGCGAACGCCATTCCGATGCAGCGTCTCACGCCGCCGCCAAAAGGGAGATACGCGTACGGGCTCGGCCGCGTCCCGACGAAGCGCATCGGATCGAACCGGAGCGGATCGGGCCAGAGCGCGGGGTCCCTGTGCGTGAGGTAGATCGAGACCCCGGCGAGCGCGCCCGCAGGAAGCGGGACGCCGCCGATCGTCAGCGGCACCTTCAGCACACGACCAACGGCCGACACGACCGGGTGGAGGCGCATCGCTTCCTTCACGACGCCGTCGACGTAGAGAAGCTCTGCCGTCGTCACGGCGTCATCGGCCGCGCCGGAGAGCACGCGATCGACCTCCTCGTGCGCGAGGCGCTGCACCTCGGGCTCGCGCGCGAGACACGTCAGGGCCCACGAGAGCGCAGTCGCGCTCGTCTCGTGACCGGCAGCGAGCAACGTCATCAGCTCGTCGCGCAGATCGCGGTTCGTCATCCCGGTCCCGTCCTCGTAGCGCGCGTCGAGCAGGAGCGTGAGCACGTCGTCCCTCCCCGACGTTCCTTCGGCGCGCCGGGCGTCGATGAGGCGATAGAGCAGGCGATCGACCGCGGCGCGCCGTCGCACGAAGCCGCCCCACGGCGAGCGCGGCCCGAGGTCGACCTGGAGGGCAGGGATGATGTCGAGCATCGTCGCGCGCTCGACGAGCTCGAAGATCGCCGTGCGGAGCGCAGCGAGATCGGTCCCTTCCTCGACGCCGAACACGGTCCGCAGGATCACGTCGAGCGTGATCGCCTGCATGTCGTGCTGGATCGGACGCACCCCCGTGCCCATGCCGTCGAGCGTGCGACGCGCGATGGACTGCATCGTCTTGCCGTACGCCTGCATGCGCGCGCCATGAAACGGCGGCAGGAGCAGCCGGCGCTCGCGGAGGTGCGCGTCGCCATCGAGCAAGAGGAGCGAGCCCGTCCCCACGATCGGCCGGAGGCTCACGTTCGCGTGCCCCGCGAGCAGCTCGCTCGGCGAGCCCGTGAAGAGATCCTTGATCGAGGCCTCGTCCGAGAACGAGACGAGCGCAGGCCACTGCGGGAAGCGCAGCGAGAACGTCGGGCCGTAGCGCGCGCGACAGTGCTCGAGGAACGGGTACGGCTGAGCGACCCAGAGCGCGAGCTGCGCGGGCGACGGGATGGCAGGGCCCGGCGGCAGATCGCGTCGCACGCGCGAGCGCGGGCGAAGAACGCGTGAGACGCGGTCGATGACGGACACGGCGGCGGGCTGCACGGCAGAGAGCCTACACGAGCCGGCGGGCGGCCGGACCTCGGCCCTCGACGCGCGCCCGCGGTCTCACACTCACCTCGGCGGGTGGCAGACCCGCACCACGTCGTCGGCGGCGCCCGGGACGCTCGACCATGCGGAGGCCGGATCGCACTCCCAGCGCTCGGGGCAGTCCGAGGTGATGTCGCACGCGTACGAGCAGAACGTGTCCTCGGGGCGGGGACCCGTGCGGACACACGCGTTGACCGACAGGACTCCGCGCGTCGCGCGACACGAGAGGATGAAGTCGTTACAGGGCTCGCCCACCTCCGCGCCGAACATCGTCCGCGCGAACGCGATCGCGCCGCTCAGCACCACGAACGTCAGGACGAACAGGAAGGCGGACTTCACGACGCCCAGCCTAGCCCATCTCGGAATCGCATCGTGGATGCCCAGAGGATCGTGTGTGCGGAGCGGTCGCCTTCGAGGTGCAGCCTCCCTATCGCTTCTTCCAGGACTGCCACTGCGAGCCCTGCCGGAAGCGCTCGGGCTCGATCCACGCCGCGGACCTGATCGCTCACGCGCTCACATGACCTCGCTCCGGCACGTCGCGTTGCAGCCGTCGCCGAGCGCCGTGTTGCCGTCGTCGCACTCCTCGCCGTACTCGGCCTGCACCACCATGTCGCCGCACCGGGGCCCGAGCGTGCAGTCCGGGCTGCACTGCCCGTAGCCGCCCAGGTTGGCGCCGTCGTCGCATTGCTCGCCGTGGTCGGCCTGGAGCATGGCGTCGCCGCAGCGCGGGCCGACCCCGAGGCAGTCCGCCGTGCAGCTGCCGTAGCTACCGTCGTTCACTCCGTCGTCGCAGATCTCGAAGCGGGTGACGATGCCGTCACCGCAGACGTAGTTGCACTCGCTCCGTGACGCGTTGAAGCCGCGCAGGGTGAGCTGGTAGCTGGACTGCGAGGTGTGGCGCTCCGCCTGCAGCACGACGGCCTCGTAGATCCCACCGACGGTGAGGCCCAGGGTGCTCGCCGCGGCAGCATCGAGGGTGATCGACGCCGTCTCCGCACCGTGGACCCCGCCGAGATCGAGCGCGAGCTGTCCGTTGATGAACACCCAGACGTCGTCGTCGCCGCGGAACGTGAGGACCTCACCGCCCGCGTACTCGAACCAGTACCTGAGCTCGCTGGTGAACGAGAAGTTGTGCCCCGCGCGCAGCGCCTCGGTGCCCGCGGCCACCCAGCCGAGAGAGTCGAGCGGGAAGAAGGCGCCGTCGTCGAACACGTACGTTCCGGGCGCGGTGCGGCCGAGGACCAGGCGATCGATGATCGTCAGGTTCACGCCCGACGTGTCGCGGTACCACTGGTCGTACGCGGCCCTTCCCGTCGAGCTCGGCGATCCGCCGCTCGCGCGCGCGTACACCGGCTTGTGATCGGCGCCGAGCGCGCTCGCGAGCATCCCGCGGTCGTCGCCGAGGAACGCCTCGAAGTCCGGGTGGCCACCGGCGAGATCGGCGCCCCGGAAGTCACGGTAGACGATCGGAATGCGGACCTCGCTGGGGTCGCTTCCGCCCGACGCCGTGCACGTGAAGCCCGGATCGACCACGCAGGTAGCGCCGCAGCCGTCTCCGTCCCGCGTGTTGCCGTCGTCACACGCCTCGCCCGGGAGCAGCACGCCATCGCCGCACACCGCGGTGCACACTCCGCCGCTGCACATCGGCTCGCGATGACAGAACGGATCGCAGCCGTCGCCGAGGTCGTGGTTCTCGTCGTCACACTGCTCGGTTCCCTCGCGGCTGCCGTTGCCACAGACGACGGCGACACACGGCGAGCCAGGCGTCTCGCACGCGAAGCCTTCCTCGAAGTGGCAGCTCGCGTCACATCCGTCGCCGCTCGCGGGAGGCGCGCCGCCGTCCTCGCACTCCTCCGTTCCGACGACGAGCCCGTCTCCGCACGCCGCGGCGAGGCAGGGCAGGCCGGCGCGAGGGCACGCCCATCCGGGCTCGAGCGCGCAGGTCGCGCTGCAGCCGTCGCCCGGCGTGAGGTTACGGTCGTCGCACGCCTCGACGCCTCCGATCACGCCGTCCCCGCACACGATGAGCGACACACACGGTGAGCCCGGTGTGGGGCATGCCCAGTCCGGCTCGACGGCGCACGTCGCGTCGCAGCCGTCTCCCGGGCCCGTGTTCCCGTCGTCGCATGCCTCGCCCGAGCGCAGCATCCCGTCGCCGCAGCGCGGCGCGGGACCGCTGTCGGGAAACGTGAAGGCTGCATCGTCCCGCGCGGCGTCGGGGAGCGCGCCATCGAGCGTGACGGCGCAGAGGCCGTCTACGCACGCCTCGCCGGCTGCGCAGTCGCGCGTCGTCGCGCAGGTCGCGCGCGGCCGAAGCGGGGAAGCGGGGTCACAGCCCACGGCGATCGTCATCAGGCCGACGGAGACGACCGAGAAAAGCAGGCGTGCATCCATGAGCCGATGATGCGCGCAGCGGCCGGGCGCGAGAAGCGCGCACGACGGGCGCCTGCGCGCTCGGCGGCGAGCCCGACGCCCGCCACGGGCAGGCGTGGCCGTTCGCTCGACTGCGTTTCCTCACAATGAGCAAGGGCGCACTGGATAACCCAGTGCGTATTCACGATCGAAATGAGATATTCATCCATGGTCGCCCTCCCCTTCATGCTCATGACCGCGTGCTCGATCGGCCCCGCTCCGGCGGGCGACGATGCCGCGGCAGACGCCGGCGGGTCGCTCGACGCAGCCGCGCCGGACGCGACGATCGATGCCGGACCGAGCGACGCGACCCGCGCCGCGGACGGCGGCGTGTGCGAGCCGATGCCGATCTATCCGCCCGACCTCCTTCCCGAGTGCCCGACGTGCGCCGGCGCGCGTTGCGTCCCCGGCGACAGCCTCACCTCCGATCAGCGCGCGCTGTTCATGGACTGCAGCGACACCCACGAGTGCGTTCCCGACGAGTACCTGCTCGCGGGCGAGAACCTCGCGCCCCATGCGTGCATCGGTGCGTTCGGCGCGCAGGGACGCTGTCTCTCGGCCTGCCTCGCCGGGGTCTACGAGGAGCGCGACCTCCTGCCGGTGAGCACGTGCCCCACCACTCATCGCTGCGTGCCGTGCGTCGATCCCTTCGATGGCTCGGACACGGGCGCGTGCGCGGGGAGCTGCGACGACGGACCGACCGAGCCGCGCGTCGTCCTGCCCTCTTGCTGTGAGGATCGCGGCGTGTGCCTGCCCACCGAGGGCGTGCCCGCCGGAGCGCGCCCCTACTACGATGCCTGCGACGGAGCGTCGCTGTGCATCCCGCGGCCCATCGTCGGTCATGCGGACTACGTCGCAGCGACGTGCACCTCGCCGCGAATGGCGACCACGTACGGCGACGCATACGGCCCCGGGGTCTGTGCCCACGTCTGTCAGGCGGGCATCGCCGCCGTGAGCTCCTTCTACGAGCGCGCAGACTGCGGCGCCGACTTCGTGTGTGTGACATGCCTCAACCCACTGACGGGGGAGCCCACGGGAGCCTGTCCCTGAGCGCCAAACCCTCTTGACCGACACTCCTCGACATCGCGTTCGCGAGCGAACCCGGACGACGCACGTCGCCCAGGCCGTGCTGGAAGAGCTCGCGCTCGCGATCGTCGCAGGCACGTACCCGGAGCAGAGCATCCTGCCGTCGGAGCGCGCGCTCGCCGAGGAGCTCGACGTCTCTCGGGTGCTCGTTCGTCAGGCGGTCCATCGACTGGCCGAGCTCGGCCTCCTGGAGGTGCATCAAGGAAAGCCGACCCGTGTCGGCTCCATCGAAGATGCCTCGCTCGTTCCATTGCTCGAGCTCGTCTATCGGAGCGGCGGCGCGATCTCTCGGCACTACGAAGCGTTCATCATCGAACGCCAGTATCTGAACGGCATCTCGCTCCTCGAGCTCGCGCGGCGCCGCGGCTCTCCCGAAGCTCTCGCGCGCGTTCTGCGCCTGGTGGACGAGGAGAGCCCCTCGAGCGCCGCCACGTTCCTTCGCTTCGAGTCTCGCTTCTGGCTCGCGATCGCGGCCGCAGCAGGCAATCCCATCCTCACCGCCGAGCTCAAGTGGTGGTACCGCACCATCGCAGGGCATCTGCCACGGCCCGAGGTCGTGCTCGACACGCCTCTCGCGGCGCGCATCGCGTTCCATCGCGAGCTCGCGACGCGCCTCGTCTCCGGCGGCGACGCCGTCGCTCTCTACATGGCCGTCGTCGGCCCGTTGCTCGATGTTCTCCGCTCCACACCGCTCGTCGTCTCCGAGGAGGCGCTCTAGGAGACTGGTGTTTTTCAGACACCAGTCTCCTAGCGGGAAAGATAGATCCATGCATCGGTCCGCTGTGGTGTTCGCTTGCGTGTTGCTCTCCGCCTGCGGCGAGCGGGCCTCCATGGCGCCCGTCGACGCAGGCGTTCCAGTCGACGACGCATCATGGGATGCATCGATGTCGCCGCCGCTCGAGCACGTCCCGTGCGCAGTGCGTGAGGTGCTCAGTGCGCACTGTCTCGACTGTCATGACGACCCGCCGCGCTATGGCGCTCCGCGCCCGCTTCGACGCCTCGAGGACTTTCGCGGCGCCACGAGCGACGGAACGCCATTGTCCGAGCTGGTGCTCAGCCGGATTCACGAGGAGGGCACGCGCCGGATGCCACCGGCGAGCCAGGCGGCCCTCGACCCGGACGATCTCGCTGCCCTCACGGATTGGCTGAGCGCTGGAGCGCCCGAGAGCCCGGAGGTCTGCGAAGAGCTGCCGCCCCCGCCTTGCTCGGGGCCGGCGTGTCTTCCGTGCATGCCCGATCAACAGGTGCTCGCCGGGGGGGATGGCCCGGAAGGCGCGTTTCACGTGCCGGCCGGCAACCCCTATCGCTGCTTCGCGTTCCAGCCCTCGCTCTCGCAAGCGGCCCGAGCCACCGCGTGGGCGCCCGTGATCGACAATGCCGCTCTGGTCCATCACTGGATCCTCTATCGCAGCCCGACTCCGCCTTCCGATGCGCCGAACGGTGATTGTCAGATGCCTCGCGAAGCGGTCGGACTGATGGGCTGGGCTCCGGGTGCGGAGGGCGTGGTGCTTCCGGACGACGTCGGGCTCGCGCTGACCGGATCTCCCGACGACTGGCTGATCCTTCAGGTTCACTACTGGAACCCTCGCGGGGTGGATGCGTACGACCGGAGCGGCGTGGCGTTCTGTACGACCGAGCAGACCCGAGCGTACACGGCGGGGATCCTCACTCTCGGGACCACCGCGATCGGGATCGCGCCCCGTGCCCATGGCCAGGAGATCGTCGCGACGTGTCCCTCGTCGTCGACCCTCGTGCTCTCCGGCCCGCTGGAGGTGCTCGCGGCGACTCCGCACATGCACGAGCTCGGGCAGAGCGTGCGCACGGACATCCTTCGCGCAGGCTCCGACGCCGCCAGGGAGACGGTCGTGCGGGTCGAGCCGTGGAGCTTCGACGATCAGGCCGCGCACTGGCTACGGCCGCCCGTCGAGATCCGTCCCGGCGACGCGCTCGAGACACACTGCGTCTACGACAATCCGAGCAGCGACTGGGTCTACTTCGGAGAGCGCACCGAGGACGAGATGTGCTTCGACTTCTTGTTGGTGTACCCCCTCGAGTCGATCCCGCGCGCGTACGCCCCGACATGTCTGAGCGCGCTCGGCTCTTGAGGCCGCAGGTTCGCACCAGCGCAATTTGCATCAGTCCGATTCTGCATCAGCCAATCTGCACCGGTCTCTCCATGCGCCATCGGCACGCGCGTCGACACCCGGATCCCGGTGGCGCAGAGCTGGGCTGACCGTATGATCCATCGAGCCGGGCCGCGCGATGCGTGCCCAGAAGAGGTGGAGAGCATGAGCACCCCCTACCGTCACATCCCGGCCGCGTCGCGAGTCTTTCGCGAGCTGAGGCGGAGATATCTGGTCAACAAGTACCGAGGCCACAACGTCGAATGCGTCGCCTGTGGGCAGCGCTTCGATCGATGGCATCACGACCCGGAGACGGGCGGATGCCCGAATTGCGGTGCGCAGACCCGCCACCGACTGCTGGTTATGCTGCTGCGCGACATGCTCTCGAGGACGACGAGAGACCTCAAAGCCCTGATGTTCGCGCCGGACTCCGGCACTCTCGGCTGGCTCAGGAGGCAGCCGAAGCTCGAAGTCCTCGCCGCCGACATCGCCGCTCCGAACGTCGATGTGAAGCTCGACATCACCAACATCGCTCTGCCGTCGAAGAGCTTCGACCTGGTGCTGTGCTGTCACGTGCTCGAGCACGTGCCCAACGACGGTGCTGCGCTCCGGGAGATCTTCCGAGTCTTGAAGCGAGGCGGGCGCGCGCTCCTCCAGGTTCCTTATGTGGGGGAGATTCCGGAGACCGAGGAGAGCCCTTTCCTCCACACGCCCGCCCAGCGTGCGGCGGCGTTCGGGCAGTTCGATCACGTGCGGCGCTATGGCAGAGACTTCAGTCAGCGTATCCTGGATGCAGGGTTCGAGCTGGAGACGCACGATCTGGCGCGACCCCTGTCACCCGAAGAACGCGTCATGCTCGGGCTGTGGGAGGACTTGATCTTCGACTGCCGTCGCCCGGTCGACTGAGGCTTCGAGGAGGACCCGACGTCGATCTCGCACTCTCCTTCGACCCGACGTCAGGTTACTGTCGCCGCGAGGCTCGAGAGGAGAAGAGAAGAGACATGACCCGAAGGCGTGCGTTCTATCGAAATCTGTTGATCGGAGTGGCACTGTTCGTCGTGGCTTGCAGTGTCGACGCGCGTGCGATCGGCGACGCGATGGTCGAAGGCGGCTCGCTCTTGCGCGACGCCACCCGCTCCGACGCCGCCGCGCAGGCGCAGACATGCTCGCAATGGGAGATCGCCACCTGGGACGGCCCTTCGAGCTGCAGCGCTGGGCTCTCCGCTTCCGGCGGCGGCTGCATGGTTCCTGTGGGCTGGGAGCCGGTGTTCGCCGGCTACGGTGACTGGAGCGGCTCGATCGCCCTCCGGCGTTGCACCGCGCCCTGAGCGTCAGCCTGACCTAGCTCGGCTCCCGCTCGCTGCGCCGTCCTTGTTCGCTCCGCGGGCTGCGCGAGATATCGACGTCGTGGCATGCACCCTGACGAGCACTTCGCGCGCCACCCACGGTGGTGCGCCCGTCGCACACGGGACGAAGGCGTGGCGCGGGGACACGCGCGTGTCTCCGCGCGGTGGTGGGGGTCTACGGCGCGGGGGCGGGATCGTGTAACGTCGCTTCCCATGGCGCTCGATGACAAGCTCGGGGAGCTCGCGTCCGGGATGAGCGTGGACGACGCGATCGAGGCGTACCTCGCGCGCCTCGCCGACGCGGGGACGACATCGGCGGAGCTCTCTGCCGAAGCTGCCGCGCGCGCACAGTCCGAGGCGGTCGTGGAGATCATGTTCCTCGTCGCGGCCGTCGACGGAGAGGTCGCCGAGCTCGAGCTCGACCAGCTCCGGAAGAGCGTGCGCGAGCTCGCGAGCGTCGGAGTGCTCGCGGCCGTCGAGCCCGATGCGCTGATCCCGACGCTCGCCGATCGCCTCGCCTCCGAGGGCTGGTCTGCGCGAATGCATGCGGCCAGCGCCGCGCTCACCGCGCCCGAAGTGCGGCAGCTCGCGTACCGGCTCGGCGCCGGCGTCGCGTTCGTGGACGATCACGTGGAGAGCGCGGAGGCCGCCGCGCTCGACTCGCTCGCCAAGACCTTCGGTCTCTCGGACGACGAGTCCCACGCCATCCTCGTCGAGGTCCAGAAGACGCTCTTCGGCTGACGGCCATGCGCCCCGGCAACGCGTACGAGGGCCATGCACGCCGCGCGCGTCCGAGGTATGCGTGGCCACGCTCACGATGACGACGCTCCACGAAGCCGGAAACTACCGCCTCACGCTCGAGGAGGACGTGGTCGTCGCCACGGTCTGGCGACGCGAAGACCTCTCGAGCGCCGAGGGAGCGGACCTCGCCGAGCAGATGACCCGCGCGCTGGACGCTGCCGTCGCGCGCGCCACGGTCCGTGCGCTCGTGCTCGATCTCTCCGCGGCGCCACCAGTCATGGGGCCGCGCACGCTCGTCACCATCGGCGGCATCGTGGAGCGCGCGGTCGGCCTGCGCCGGAAGGTGCGCATCGTCGCCGGCCCGACCGCGACCGGGCGCCTCCAGCTCGAGCGGCTGGCGAAGAGCCACGGCGCCGATGGCGGCGTGGTGAAGACGATCGACGAGGCGCGCGCCAGCCTCGCGCCGTGACGCCCGCTCGGCCTTCGCTCGCGGGCCGCCGAGCCTACTCGAGCAGCGACTTCGCCTTCACGCGGGCGCTGACCAGGAAGTAGAGCGCGAAGAGCGCGTGCTTCTCTTCGATCCCCTCCTCGGGGAGGCTCGCGAGCCGGCTCAGCCTCAGGTACTCGCGGCCGTCGAGACCGAGGAGCATCGCGCGGATGCCGCGCCCGTCGCCGCTCGGCACGCCGGGCAGGCTGTCGAGGAGGTTGGCCACGGCGTTCGCCGCAACGTTCACGGCCTGTGCGTAGAGCTGCTGCACGATCGCCTGCTCGACGGTGAGCACCTCTGCGAGCCCGACCTCGCCGAAGAGCGCGCCGAAGGACACGACGTTCTCCGCCGGAGGCATCGTGCGCGGTCGGTTCTCGGCGTGGTGACGCAGGCGATCGATGAGGCTCTCGCCGACGCCCACCGAGAGAGGCCGCGCGATCGCCGCCGGCCGCGGCACGAGCACCCTCGCGGGCGGGATGCCCTCGTTGTCTTCCTCGTCCTGTTCGTCGGGCTAGTCCTCGCCGCTCGCTGCGGCGACACGCTCGGGCCAGAGGCGGCGGATGACGAGCTTCGTGATCGCTCGAAACGCGGCGAGCGTGCCGAGCCCGTCCATCGCGACGGTCTCGAACGTGGGCGCGCCGATCGTGTTCAGCGCTCGCTCCAGGTCGACGACGGGCACGGCGTCCGGGAGGTCGCGCTTGTTCCACTGGAGCACGATGGGGAACGTGGCGAAGTCGAGCCCCATCGCCGCGACGTTCCTGCCGAGCTCTTCCCACGCCACGCGGTTGTGCTCCTGCGCCGACGGCGCGCTGTCGGCGACGAACACGATGCCGTCGGCCCCCTTGAGGACGAGCTCGCGCGTGGCCGCGTAGAAGGTCTGCCCCGGCACGGTGTAGAGAAGGAAGCGCACGCTGAGGCCGCGCACCTCCTTCACGTGGAGCGGCAGGAAGTCGAAGTAGATCGTCCGATCGCCTTGCGTGGCGAGCGTGACGAGCTGGCCGCGACGCTGCGGACGCACCGAGTCGTGGATCCGCGTCAACGACGTCGTCTTCCCGCTCAGCGCGGGCCCGCAGTAGACGATCTTCATCGCGAGCTCGCGCGCGAGCGGGTTCAGAGTGCTCATGAGCCCGCCACCTTACGCGCTCGCGCCGCGCGCGGACGGGCGCGCGCACCGAGCTGCACGTGACCGGTCTTCCGGAGCTGGGCCAGCGTTCGGAGCGTCTCGACCTCGCGCAGCGGAGAGGCCGCGACGAGGTAGACGACGGGACGGCCTTCGCCGACGAGCTCGAGCACGCGCGCGGCGTTCCCGGCGACGCCCGGCGCCTTGCCGGGGAGCACCATCGCGTCCGGCGGCAAGGAGAGCGAGAGCGACTGGACCTCGAGACGCTCGGTCCGCGTCAGCAGCTGCCGCGCGCGCGCGTCGAGCGGATCGCTCGCGAGCAACGCGCGGAACACCAGCGATGCCTCGGCGTACTGTCCCTCGCCGAGCAGCGTGGCCGCCTGCGCGAGGAGCGCCGCGACCGGGTCCACGCCCGGGCTCGTGCCGTCGATGGAGACGAGCTCGCGCTGGACGAGCTCGTTCACGCGACGCAGCAGGGCCGCACGAGAGAGACCGAGGCGAAGGCGCGCCTCGCCGAGCGAGCAGTGTGCGTCGGCGAGCCGGAGGATCGCGTCGAGGGCGGCCGTCCCGATCGCGCCCGGCTGCGCGCGGGCGAGCAGCGCGCTCTCGTCGGGATAGGCCGCGTCGAGCGCGGGCCACTCGTCGAGGTGGCGAAGGCCTTCCATGACGATGAAGCCGATCGGCTGATCGAGGACGATCCCGCCGGGCGGCGGCGCCGGACGCGGCTCGAAGCGGAAGCGCGCGCCGGAGATGAGGAAGAGATCGAGCACGGCTTCGAGCGCGGCCGACCGACGCTCGGCGTCGCTGCCACCGGACAGGGCGCCCTCGATCACGGCGGGCGAGACGGCGGACACGTGGCGATCACCGACGGCGAGCCAGGTCTCGTAGCCGTCGGGCCTGAGGACGGTGACGAAGCCGGTGCGCGCGCTCTGGTCGAGCCACTGAAGCAGCTCTTCGAGCGGCATCACAGCGAAGCCACCTGTCAGCGCAGTGCTGCTCTCCGTGCCCAAGCGGGCCGAGGCTAACACGAGCCGGCGAGCGCCCGGGGTGGGGTGCGCGCCGATGACGCACCGCGTTGACGCGGCGCGTCAAACGAGTCATGACTCGCGCCAGGAGGCTGAAATCATGACCAAACTGACCGAACGAATCGACGGCACCCGGACGCATCTCGCGCGAGAGAGCACGATGCTCGTTTCCCGGACCCGACGCGCGGGCGACAGCCTCGCCCGGGCGATGCGGGAGGAAGCGAAGGAGTGGCAGGGCTACCTCGAGACGGGTCGCGACACGCTCGAGAAGGAGCTCCGGGCCCTCTCGAAGCCCCACGGGGTGGAGCGCGCCACGCTGCGTCTGGCGGACTCGGCGCTCGCGCGGGCGCACGCCACCGTGCATGCCCGCCTCGGCCGGCTCGATCGCGAGCTGACCCGCACGCCCTCGCGCAAGAAGGCGAAGGCGCGGCCAGCCGCGAAGGCGTCGAAGAGCGTGCGCCCTGCGTCGCGTCGCGGAGCATCGTCCGAGCCGCAGACCGCCTGAGCGATCGACGCACGGCGCGGCGCCGAGAGCTTTTCGCATCGCGACGCGTCAGTGCGCGAGACCGGCTATCGTCGCGTCGCCGTGGGTCTTCGAGTCGTTCACTCGGATCGGAGCGAGCTTCTCCTCGAAGCCCTCGCGGAGCGAGTCGCACGGCGCACCGATCCGTTCACGCCCTTCGTGATCGTGGTGCCGAGCCGGCTCGTCTCGCGGCACGTGGAGCTCTTCCTCGCGCGCCGCCTGGGCATCGCGGCGGCGCTGACGATGAAGCGGCTGCCCGCGCTGCTCGAGGAGCGCATCGAGGCGGTGTCGGGTCGAACGCTGCTGACCTCCTCGCGGCTCGAAGCGCGGCTGCTGGACGTCCTGCTCCGTCCCGAGCGACTCGCGGGGGCCGAGCTCGCGGCGGTGCGCTCGTACCTCGGCGCCTCGAACGTGGGGGGAGAGGGACCTCGCGGGCTCTTCGAGCGACGCGCGTCCGAGCTCGCGGCGCGCCTCGCGCGGCTGATCAGCGCGTACGCGCACGACCGGCCCGAGCTGGTGCTCGCCTGGCTCCGAGGGGAGCCGGCGCGAGACGAGGCGGCTGGGAGCGCGGTGAGCATCGAGCTCGACCGCTGGCAGCGGGCGTTGCTGACGGCCGCGCTGCAGACGGCGAACGGGAGAGAGAGCGTCGTGTCGATCGCAGAGGGGCCCGCGCTGCTGGCCGACGCGCCGGCCGGGCCGCCGATCGCGATCTTCGGTCACTCGTTCTTTTCTCGCGCCGAGCTGGGCGCGCTCGTCGGGATCGGGGCGTGGTCCGACGTGCTCGTGCTGACGCCGAACCCGTGCGCCGAGTTCTGGGAGGACGCGACGAGACGCGCGGGGCGTGAAGAAGGCGCGGAGGAGAGCACGCTGCTCGCCGCGTGGGGATCGGCGGCGCGCGAGCACGTCGCAGCGATCGACGCGGCGAGCGGGTTCGCGGGGGAGCGCACCTTCGCCGAGGACGACGAGTCGACGCTGCTGGGACGAACGCAGGCGTCCATCCGCGGACGGCGGCCCATCGTCCGCGGCGGAGGTACGCCCGCCGGGGCGAGCACGAAGGACGATGCTTCGATCGAGATCGTCGCAGCGCCGTCGCTCCGCCGTGAGGTCGAGTCGCTCGCGGAAGAGATCTGGGCCGTGGTCCACGCCGCCGCGGGGACGGCGACGCCGATCCGCTTTCCGGACATCGCGATCTGGCTGACCGCGCGCGATCGTGAGCTCTATCTGCCGCACATCGAGACGGTGTTCGCCGAGGCGCACCACTTGCCGTGGAGCGCGATCGATCTCTCGCTCGCCTCGCGCAGCCGCGCCGTCGAAGCGCTGCTTCGCCTCGTCGCGCTGCTCGCGAGCGGGCCGACGCGCACGACGCTGCTCGACGTGGTGCTCCACCCGCTGGTGCTCGCGCGCCTCGGAGCGAGCGCCGACCCGAGCGCCATCGCGCAGAAGCTGGACCGGCTGGGCTTCTTCTTCGGCGGTGAGCAAGCGGACGTTCCAGCGGCCTATGCGCTCGACGCGCGCTCGATCCACCTCGATCAAGCGATCGAGCGCCTCGCGCTCGGCGCGGCGATGCTCGGAGAGCGGAGCGGGGACGGGCGGTTCTTCGAGCGCTCGAAGGCCGGCGGGGAGGCCGGGCGCTATCTGGCGGAGGAGATCGACCCGGAGAGCGAGCCCGACCTCGCGC
>JBBSAT010000161.1:0-17354 GCA_038252025.1 Polyangiales bacterium
ACCGGTGCCGGCAAGGTCGCGCACCGGGCGAAGCGTGCGAGCTCGAGACGGCTAACGAACCGTGCGACGTAGGCTCACGGTGCGTGGACCACCTCTGTCGGCGAGTCGTCGCGATCGGCGCCGACTGTACGGACGCGACGTGCCCGAACGGCGCCGCTTGCGCTCTAGGACGGTGCCGACCCCTTCCGCGCGTCGGAGAGGAATGCACGGACGAGTGCCTCTCGGGCTCGTGCATGGGCGGAGTGTGCACGGCGCGGGCGGACGGCGATGCGTGCGGCGGCGACCCCGAGCCGAGCTGCGCCGGCAGCTGCGACTACACGCTTCACCTGTGTGTGCACGGGTTCCCGGAGGGGAGCCCGTGCGGTCCGGGCGCGCCGCCCGGGCCTTGCGCGCGGGGGCTCCATTGTGCGCCCGACGCGATGGACCGCGGGACCTGCGTCGCCACGACGTGCTCGACCTAGGTTCGCGCCCACGAACCGGAAGACGAGCGCGGCGTCAGTGCGCGACGAAGAGGCCGACCTCGCCCGCCGCGAGGTCGACGAGCAGGCGGTTGCCGCTCGTGGCGCTGTTCGCCTGGTTGCCGAGTCTCTCGGCCCGACCGTAGACTGCGAGTTCGTGAGCCTGACGAGCGATCCCCATGACGACTCGGTGCGGCCGGGACCCTTGCGGCTCGCGAGGCCCAGACGGCCGATCGCGGGGTTCGCCTTGATCATCGCTCTGGTGTTGAGCGGCTGCTACCAATCCCACCAGCTACGCGAAGGCTGGGAGGGCGGGGTTTCGCCCCCGTGCGCCGTTGGTGTCTGGGACTGCGCGAGGGTGATGAACAGCTGCGGGGACAACGGCTTGCCGCCCGTGGTGGGACCGAGCTGCACTGCTCACACCTACGTGGTGTTCTACGCGACGGGACTCGTGGAGTGGGTTCCGGTGCTGCGCCGCGACGACCTGGGGATGGGGGGGCTGCTGGGGAACCGACGCTGGGCCGGGTTCTGGTCGATCGAGGATGATCGTGTCGTCATGACGAACGGGTTCGGGTCACCCACGCCCTGGCACGAGGAGCTCCCGTTGAGCGCCTGCGAAGGGGATGAGTTCGATGGCCTCGTGGCGGCGACGTGGGCGCTTCACACTGTGGGAGGGGTCGACATCGACCCTTGTGTCCGGGCTGACGCGCGGATGGAGCGCGCGCTCCTCAGGCTCGCGGGACAGCGGGAGATCGGCACGGAGGTCTTCTTCGAGTACTAGACGGGATCGCTGCCGGTCGCGTGCATCGTGGCGCGGCCGCGGTTGCGTATCCATCACCACCGTGAGACGGTCGCCCCTGGGGGTACCGTATGCGCGGATCGATCATGGTTCTTCTTGCGCTGTCCGCGTGCTCGATCAGCGGCTGCATCATCACCACCGACGTCCAGTTCGTCGGACCGAGTGGGATCGAGGACAGCGGGTCCTGCATGTGCGCGGTGTGCTGGAATCGCGCGTTCTGCCTGTCGAGCGCGGGGACCAGCGTTGCGCTCCCGAGCGAGACCGCCCCCTGACTCCCCGACCGAGACCTGGCAGCGGTCCGTTCCGGCAACATCTCAGGGCGGCTTCGCGCTGGCGCGCGAGCCCTTCCACTGCATTCAGCCGATGGGACGCGATGTCGACGCGACAGACGATCTCGTCGCGGCGCCCAACGGCCGACTCTTCTGCCCGAGGGGCGACGTCCTGCGCGCGTCGCTCGAGGCCGTCGACCCGTGCGTCGACATCCCGATCGCATGTCGCGACGCATCGTGCGACGACCCGATTCCGCCGGGCGACGTCTGTCTGCCGACGACGACGACCGGGTCCCGACGCGCTGCGTGCGGCGACGCCGGCGGCCCCATCGGAGCTGGCGGCGATGTGACCGTCGGGGCAGTTCAGGCTCGCGACAAGCTGATCGGGCTCTGCTCCATCTACGGTCGCGACGTGCCGAACGGCGATGCGCCGAGCCGGTATTGCTTTCTGTCGTGCGTCCAGGATCTCAACATTGCGTTCCGGCCAGGTGAGCCCGCCGGCTGCGACCCGACGTTGTTCGACCCGCCCGAGGTGACGCAGAGCTCGTTCTTCTGGGAGCTGGACCCGGAGTCGTCGAGCGGTACGGTGACGACGGGCTCGGAGGTGGTGCCCTTGGCGCTCGCGGGTGAGGTTGCGTTGCATGCGCCAAACTGTGGGCCGCTCCGCGACTGCGCCGTCACGCTCCCATGGGTGAACGCGTACGTTCCACACGACGTCGTGGTCGGGGGTTACATCGTACACGAGGTCATGATCCACAACCCGGAGCCGCTCCGCGGCGCGACGATCATGTCCGGGACTGCGACGACCAGCGAGTTCGCGCTCGCGCCAGGCAGCGTCTTCTATCTCGTCGGGAACGTAGAAGGCCACGGCCCTTCCGAGTTCGTCTTCACGTCGCCGGAGGCCCTGCACGGCGAGCTCGATTGGATCCATCGCACGTTCGTCGTCACCGGAACGTTCGTCCATCCCAGCGGGGTCGAGCTGGCCATCGAACTGCACGGCGCCCTCCCAAACCTCCTTCCGGTCGCACATGCGGGGCCTGATCAGCTCCTCGAGTGCGAGTCGCCCCGCGGCGCCGTTGCGCACCTGTCGGCTCTCGCATCGACGGATCCCGACGGCGGCATTCAGGACATGATCTCCGCGTGGTGGAACACCCATGGAAACGCGTTCGAGCTGACCGTCAACGGGTTCACCGCGAACGTTCTCGTGCCGCGCGGTACGCGGGAGTACGACCTCACCGTCTCGGATCGCTGGGGTGCCATGAGCACCGACGAGGTAGTCATCACGGTGACCGACACGGTCGGCCCCGTCTACTCCTCCATCGAGACTCCATCGGGCGATTGCCTCCAGCCTCTGAACGGGCGCATGCGGCTGTTCCGGCTCGGCGACGAGATCGTGCCTCACGCAAGAGATCGGTGCTCGCTCGTCGAGCCCACCTACCGAATTGTCGATGTCCGAAGCAACCAGGTCGACGTCGGTGCACCCGACGTGGTGTTCGGTGCTTCCGCCCTGTGCGTGAGAGCCGAGCAGCGGCGGACGACACCTGCGCAGCCGGCCCCGCGGACCTATACGGTCACCGTCGAAGCCACGGATGACTCTGGCAACACGACGCGGCGTGATGTGTACATCCACGTGCCCGACCTCACCGAGAGTTGCGAGAACGGGCCGTCCATCGCCCCGACGGTCGCGGACGACGATCCGCGGTGCCTCGTCGGTGGACCGGTCGAACCGCCACCCCCGGGGTGTCAGTGCGGCCTCGCCAGCAACCGGCAGGCGGGCCTTGGTCTGCTCGCCACAACGGTGCTCCTCATGCTCGTCGTTCGCCGACGCACACGACCCCGATGACGCGCGCGCTGCCTCGCCGCACGGCCGTGGTGGTGCTCGGGATCGCCCTGTTGAGCGCGGGGCAGGTGGGCTGCGCTCGAACGGTGGAGGCGCCGCTCACGCTCGACGAGTGCGTGGTCGGCGCCTGGCTCGCCAGCGATCACGCGTGCATGTGTGCGGTCGGCGCCACCATGGAGTGTGGACAGGATGACTGCGTGGAGTCGACCGCCCTACTCCTAACCGAGGATGGCCGGGCGCTCGAGATAGGCGTTCGTCGGCTCGAGCTTCAGCGTCGCTTCTCGGCGATCTCCGGCCGAGTCTCGCCGCTCCAGTACTCGCAGTGGGCCATCGATGGGATGGGGCAACTGGTCATCACGCGCGGCGATGGCTCAGAGTTCGCGGCGGCGGTGAGCTGCGATGCGTCGACCTTCATCCGACTGGAGACGCTGTTCGGGCGGGCATCGACTCCCCTCGAAGCGGCGCTCTTCGCCGCCTGGGATGCGGAAGAGTGGGCGGACCGCCCGTGGTAGTGCGAAGACGAGTCGCCGGTCAGCGCGCGACGAAGAGGCCGACTTCGCCCGCGGCGAGGTCGATGAGCAGGCGGTTGCCGCTCGCCCCCCGGCGCAGCGTGCCCGTGCCCGCCACGCGCTCGAAGCTCGTCACGCCCTCGAGCTGACCGGCGGTGAGGCCGTCGATCGCCCTGGACGCGAGCGCCCCGCCGCGGGTGGTCACCATCAGCACGACCTCGCCCGGCGTCTCGCCGGCCCACGCCACCGCGTACACGTCGCTCTCCGCGATGAGCGTGATCCGGCGGCCTCGACGCAGCGCCGCGTGATCACGGCGCGCGAGGCCGAGGTCGCGCACGAACTCGCGTAGCGCCGTCTGCGGCGCCGTCAGCGCGTCGGTTCCCATCGCGACCGACGCGAGCGGGCCCTCCCAGATCATGTCGCGGCGGTTGTCCGGATCGCCGCCGCCCGGCATCGCGACCTCGTCGCCGTAGTAGAGGAACGGAATGCCCGGCATCGTGAAGAGCACGCCGAGCGCACGGCGGATGCGCGCGTAGACCACCGGATCGCTCGGCGCGCTCGCGAGGACGGAGCAGCCCCCGGCGTCGGGCCACTGGCAGCCGGCGGTCGGATCCATCGCCGCGGAAGAAGCAAGGCGTGAAGAGTCGTGGGTGCCGAGGAAGCGCACGTGAAGGCCCTCGGGCCGCAAAAGACGCTGCGCATCGGCGACCACGGTCTCGACCGCGTCGAAGCCCATCGTGCCGTCCACGAGCCCGTGGAGCCGATGGTGGCTCGGGAAGTCGAACTGCCCGTCGAGCGCCGTCACGCCCGTGTAGGCGTCGAGCCACTCGTACCCGTTCGCGTACGACTCGCCGCAGCCGTAGTCGACCGAGTCCCCCTGCGTGACCGCCGTCTCGCCGACGAAGTAGTGGCGATAGCCCGCCTGCTCGTAGCGGCGCGCGGTCGCGGCGCGCAGATCGATGATGGAGTTCGTCTCCACGTGCTTCACCGCGTCGATGCGGAACCCGTCGACGCCGTACTGCTCGATCCAGAAGAGCGCGTCCGACGTGAACTGGTCCTCCGCCTCCGGCACGCGCCAGTTGATGTCGGGCAGATACGGCGCGAAGAGGCAGTCGAGCGGTCGCTCGCTCCAGCCGCAGCCGGGATCGATCCCGCAGACGCAGCCCGTCCGGAACCACTCCGGATGCGCGAGGTAGTACTCGTGCTGCTCGTGGACCTGATTGTTGATCAGATCGAGGAGCACGCGGATGCCGCGCGCGTGCGCCTCCTCGATCAACGCATGCAGCGCGTCGTCCCCGCCGAAGCGCGGCTCGACGACGCGGCCGCGCTCGGGCCAGTAGCCGTGGTAGCCGGCGTACATGCGCCCGTCGTCGCGCCCGACGAACGCGCCCTCGGCCTGCTGGTTGATCGGCGAGAGCCAGAGCGCGTTCACGCCCAGAGACTCGAAGTAGCCCGTGCGCATGACCTCGAGCACGCCGTCGAGGTCTCCGCCGTGGAAGTCTGCCGGCCGCTGGACCGGCGCCCCCACGGGCGCGTCGCTCGCACGGTCGCCGTTCGCGAAGCGGTCGACGACGATCATGTACATCGTCGCGTCGCGCCACTCGAAGGGCTCGGCCTCGATCCAGAACGGGAGATCGATCGGCTCCGCGGCGCGCCCGCGTTCGTCCGTCGCGCGGATCGAGAGCAGGTGTCGGCCGACGGCGACGCCGTCGACTCCGATGTCGTAGGCGCCGTGCGCGGAGTCGAGCACGGTCGAGCGGCCGTCGAGCGCCGTACCGTCGAGGCGGACGTCGACGGCAGTCGGCACGGCGCCGTCGGTCGCGGTGTGGATCGCGACGCGGACCTGCGCACGGCCGAGGCTCGTGGCCGAGTCGAAGGTCGCGGTCAGGTCGCCTTCCGGGATGATCTCGGGGCCCGCGTCACAGGCCGGCGCGAGGAGCCCGCTGTTGATGCACGCACCGTCGAACTTGCGGTGAGTCGCCGCCGGATCGAGAAGATAGTTCCCGTCGACCACGACGCGATAGGCGTGCAGCTGCCCGCGCACGAGGCCGTTCTCCGGGCCGACGGTGACGGAGTACACGCCGTCGCCATCGGGGTCGGTCATGGCGATCGGGTGATCGGCCCAGCCGGTGAAGTCGCCGGCGAGGAGCACCGTGCTCGCGCCGGGCGCGGGCGCGAAGCGAACGGTGACGTTGCAGCTACGGCGCGCCCAGTTGCCCACCGGCGGCCCGGTGTCCGGGGCGTCGACGTCCGCGTCGTCCGCGCCGCCGTCGGGCGGGGCACCGTCGAAGCGGCCAGCGTCGCGAGGAGGCCCTCCATCGACGTCATTCGGCGGTACGCTGGGACAGCCCGCGAGCACCGCCAAGCTCGACATCACGATCACGAGTCTCGGTGCGTTCACGTTCGTCTCTTGCCTGAAGTGTGGCTCATGTCGCCCTCGTACTCGCGTCTGATCTTCGTCCCCGCTTGCGCCTTCGCCGTGCTCGCCGGGAGCGTCGGGTGTAGCCCAACGCCCATGCCGACCGACGCCAGCGAGCGCGATGGGAGCACCGACGCCAGCGGCGACGCCCCCGATGGCGGAAGCCCGCCGGACGCTGCCGTGGACGCTCCGCCCGACGCGCCAGACGTCGATGCGGGTCCCCCCGGCTGCCTCGAGCCCGCGATCCCGGGGACGGCCGCGACGAGCTCGCTCACCGACCCGATGGGCACCGCGACCGTCGCGATCGACGACCGCACGGCGTGTCTTCGCACCTACACGATCACCTCGACGGCGACCCGCCGCGACGCGCTCCCCGGCTCGCCGCGGACGATCGTGGAGCGCGACGGGGCTCCGTCGGTGCGCACGGGCAACGATCTCTTCGACGCGCTCTACGCGCTGACGATCGAGGAGGCGCGAGAGAACTCGGTGGAGGCGATCAGCGACTACGCGTTCGACGACGGCCGTCCGATCGACTGCGGCGGCTGCTTCGAGACGGGGCGCCTCTGGAACTACGTCTGGACGCGCGACACCGGCTTCTCGGTCGCGCTCGGGCTCGGCACGTTCGATCCGGATCGCGCGCTCCGCTCGCTCGAGTTCAAGCTCAGCGAGCGCCGAGGTGGGGGCGACCTGGAGATCGTGCAAGACACCGGCTCCGGCGGGAGCTGGCCCGTCTCGACGGACCGCGTGTCCTGGGCGCTCGGCGCAGAGGAGCTCCTCCGCACGCTCGGCGAGCCGCAGCGCACGGCCTTCCGTGATCTCGCGCTGCGTGCGCTACGCGGGACGATCGAGCGCGACCGACGGATGGTCTTCGACGCCGAGGGCGGCCTCTACCGCGGCGAGCAGTCCTTCCTCGACTGGCGTGAACAGACCTATCCGAGCTGGGTCGAGGGCACCGTCGTGCACATCGCGATGAGCCGCTCGCTCTCGACGAACGTGCTCCACTTGCGCGCGATCGAGCTCGCGGCGAGCCTCGCGGACGAGACGGGCGACGCGGCGAGCGCGACGCGCTGGCGAGGCTGGGCGACCGACCTCCGGACCGCGATCCACGCGGGCTTCTGGGACGAGAGCGCCGGGCTCTTCTCGACGTTCCTGACGACGGAGCTCGACCCGTCCGCCGTGCGCCGCTGGGATCTGCTCGGGCAGGCCTTCGCGATCCTCTCCGGCGTCGCGACCCAGGCGGAAGCCCAGCGCATCGTGGCGGCCTATCCGCACGTCGGACCGGGCGCCGCCCCCGTGATCTTCCCGGAGCAGCAAGAGACGCGCATCTATCACAACCGCGCCGAGTGGCCGTTCGTCACTGCGTTCTGGCTCCGCGCGGCGCGCGCTGCGGGCAACGACGCGGTCGCCGATCGCGCCGTGCACGCCCTGATCCGAGGGACGGCGCTCTACCTCTCGAACATCGAGAACATGGAGACGACGACCGGCGCGGCGTACGTGGACGACGGTGTCTACTCGGGCCCCGTCGTGAACTCGCAGCGCCAGCTCTGGTCGGTCGCGGGCTACCTCTCGATGGTGCAGCAGAGCGTCTTCGGGCTCGAGACGCAGGGCGACGGCCTCCGCGTGCGGCCCTTCATCACGGCCACGACGCGCTCGGAGCTCTTCGGGAACGCGAGCGAGATCGCGCTGCGGAGCGTGCCCTGGCGCGGCCACACGCTCGACGTCGTCGTCCGCTTTCCGGAGGCCGGCGGCGAGGCTGGCTACACCGTCGCATCGGTGAGCGTCGACGGCGTGGTCACGGGCGACCGCTCGATCACGGACACCGAGCTTCGCCCGCGGAGCCGCATCGACGTGGTGCTCGCTGCGAGCGCCGCGGGGCGCACCGACATCACGCAGATCACCGACGTCACCGACTGGCGCGGCATCTTCAGCCCGCGCACTCCCGGCACAGCCTCTCTGACCCTCGCGGGCGCGCAGGTTCGCGTGGGGATCGATCTGGGAGGCGAGGCCGCCGCGGACGTGAGCGTCGCCGTCTATCGCGACGGCGTGCGCGTGGCCGACGCGCTCCCCGGATCGACGAGCTCGTACCTGGACGACGCCGTGGACGCGGCGACCCACACCCACTGCTGGACGATCGAGACCTGCTTCGTCTCGAGCGGCACCTGCTCGCAGCACTCGGCTCCGAGCTGCTACTGGGGCGCGGCCAACGAGCGCATCACCGTCCTCTCTGCCTCGAGCTTCGCGGCGACGGGCGGCGACCCGATCACGGCGCACGGCTACTTTCACTACCAGGCCTGGGGCGATCCCGGAGACAGCCTCGAAGCGTCCGGCTTCGTCGCTCCTTCGAGCGGTCGCTACATGCTGCAGGTCCTCTACGGCAACGGCGGCCCCGTCGACAGCGGCATCACGTGCGGCATCAAGCGCATCCTCGTCGAGGACGTCGGCACCGGCGAGATCGTCTCGGACGGAGCCCTCGTCATGCCTCACCTCGGGACGTGGGATCGCTGGGGGGACAGCTCGCTCGTCCCGGTCGACCTGGTCGCGGGACGGACCTATCGCTTCGAGATCGGGGGCGACGACGACACGGTCAACATGAGCGTGTTCCAGCACTTCGCCGACTACACCGCGGGCGCCGGCGGCCGCGACGGAGCGTTCTTCCGCGTGAACATCGCCGAGCTCCGGATCCTCCGGATGGGCAGCTGACCGAGGTGAGTTGGCGCATGGCTCGCCCATGGAGGGCGGAGCCATCCTCGCGCCCATGATCACGCTCAAGAGCTACCTCGCTGGTGAATGGCAGTTCGGGTCCGGAGCGAAGCAGACCCTCCTCGACCCCTCGACCGAGGAGCCCATCGCCGAGGCATGTACCGCCGGGCTCGACTTCGCGAAGGCGCTCGCCTGGGGCCGCGCCGCCGGTCCCGCGATGCGCGCTGCGACGTTCGCGACGCGCGGCACCTGGCTGAAGGCGCTCTCGAAGGCCATCCACGCCGAGCGCGAGGCCCTCATCGAGCTCTCCCTCAAGAGCGCGGGAACGACCCGCTCGGACGCGAAGTTCGACATCGACGGCGCGACGGGGACGCTCGCCTACTACGCGAGCCTCGGCCCGAAGCTCGGCGAGACGCGCATCCTCGTCGAGCCCGCCGAGCAGCTCACGCAGAGCGCGCGCTTCTTCGGACAGCACGTCTGGTCGAGCCGCGAAGGCGTGGCCGTGCACATCAACGCATTCAACTTCCCGGCCTGGGGCCTCGGCGAGAAGCTGGCCGTCGCCATCCTCGCGGGCATGCCGGTCATCAGCAAGCCGGCCACCTCCACGGCGCCGCTCGCGGTCCGCATCGCCGAGATTATCATCGCCTCGGGCGTGCTTCCGCCGGGCGCGTTCCAGCTCGTCGCCGGCAGCGCGGGCAACATGCTCGACGCGCTCGGCCCGCAGGACGTGATCGCGTTCACGGGCTCGGCCGACACGGCGGCGAAGCTCCGGAGCTCGCGCGGCGTGCTCGAGCGCTCGGTGCGGATCAACGTCGAGGCCGACAGCCTCAACAGCGCGGTGCTCGCCGAAGGCGTGGACACCGGCGACGAGGCGTACCGCGCCTTCGTGCGCGACGTCTCGAAGGAGATCACGCAGAAGACGGGACAGAAGTGCACGGCGACGCGCCGGATCTTCGTCCCGGCCGCGCTCGTCGATCGCGTACAGGAGGACCTCACGGCCGAGCTCGCGCGCGTCAAGGTCGGCGCGCCCGCGCTCGACGAGGTGCGGGTCGGGCCGCTCGCGACGAAACAGCAGCTCGAGGACTTCCGCTCGGGGATCGCCAAGCTCGTCGCGTCCGGCGCGCGCGTCGTGTTCGGGAGCGCGACCGAGGTCGACGCGATCGGCGTTCCGCCGAAGAAGGGCTACTTCGTCTCGCCGATGCTCCTGCGCGCCGACGCGCCGGACGATGCCGCGGCCGTGCACTCGCACGAGGTCTTCGGACCGTCCGCCACGCTCATGCCGTATCGCGACGCAGCGCACGCGGTGGCGCTGGTCGCGCGCGGTGAGGGCGGCCTCGTCGCCAGCATCTACGGCGACGACCGCGCGCTGCTCAAGGCGCTCGTGCTCGGCATCGCGCCCTATCACGGCCGCGTGCTCATCGGCTCGAGCAAGGTCGCCGATCAGACCATCGCGCCCGGCCTCGTGCTTCCGTCGTGCGTGCACGGCGGTCCTGGGCGCGCCGGCGGAGGCGAGGAGCTCGGCGGCGAGCGTGGGCTCCGCTTCTACATGCAGCGCACCGCGGTGCAGGGCGACCGCGCGCTGATGGACAAGATCTTCGAAGCCGGCTGAGCGCCGCTCGCGCTCACTCTTCGGAGTCGGGATCGGGATGGGCGGCGTGGCCCGTCCCGGCGTCGACGCCCGGCTCGCGAAGCGTGAAGAGCCCGTCGGGCTCGTTCGTCACGTCGATGACCACGCGCCCGTCCTCGATGCGCGCCGCCCAGGGGAACCCTTCGTCGATGCGCTCGCGCTCGAGCGGCATGCGGCCGAGCTCCAGCGGCGCGGCGCGGTCACGCACGACCGACCAGCGGTGCTCCTCCACCTCGTCGATGCAGCGGCGCGCGTCCTCGACCACGCTCGCGTGCGCGTCGATCTCGCGCGTCTCGACGTGATGAAAAGGACAGCGCGTCTCGTCGTGCGCCCAGCCGAAGCGCAGGATGAAGATGAAGATGAGGATCGCGAAGACCGCGGGGAGCGCGCCGAGGATCACGATGATCGGCAGCCACCACGGGGTCTTCTTCTTCGGCTCGGTCGGTGTCTCGTTCACGTCGCGCCCTCGACCGTCTCGGGCGCCATCTCGGGAGCCTTCTCGGGCAGCCGGGGAAGTCGCGCGCGAACCGCGGGCGCGCCGATCGCCTCGAGCCAGGGCTCGATGTCGACGAGCGCGCGCTGGGCGAGCTCTTCGTGGCGCTCGCGCTTGCGCGCCTTCGTGTTCATCAGCGGGAACATGGCGAAGATCACGTTCGAGGGCTGGAAGCGCTCGCTCGGCGTCCGAAGGTGCCCGTAGAGCGATCCGAACGCGGTGGTCTTCCCCGGCATGGCGATGCGCTCGCCGCGGAGCCTCTGCGCCAGCATCGAGCCGAGCAGGAGGCCGCACGCCGCGCTCTCGACGTAGCCCTCGACGCCGGTGATCTGCCCCGCGAGGTAGACGCCCGGCGCGCCGGGGAGACCCAGCTGATCGTCGAGCACCTTCGGCGCGTTCACGAAGGTGTTCCTGTGCACGGCGCCGTAGCGCTGGAACTCCGCGTTCGCGAGGCCGGGGATCATGGCGAACACGCGCTTCTGCTCCGGCCACTTCATCCGCGTCTGGAAGCCGACGAGGTTGAACGCCGTCGAGGCCGTGTCTTCCTGGCGAAGCTGTACGACCGCCCACGGACGGCGTCCGGTCTTCGGGTTCGTCAGGCCCACGGGCTTCATCGGGCCGAAGGAGAGCGTCTTCGGACCGCGCTCGGCCATCACCTCGAGCGGGAGACAGCCCTCGAAGTACTTCGGCTCCTCGAACGCGCGCGCGGGCGTCTTCTCCGCGGCGATGACGGCCGCCACGAACGCCTCGTACTGCTCCTTGTCGAGCGGGCAGTTCACGTAGGCGTCGTCGCCACCCTTGTCGTAGCGGCTCTGGCGGAAGACCTCGTTCCAGTCGATCGAGTCGGCGGCGATGATCGGCGCGATGGCGTCGTAGTAGGCGAGCGCGTCCGAGCCGACCACGCGCGCGAGATCGGCGGCCAGCGCGTCTCCGGTCAGCGGCCCGGTCGCGATCACGCAAGGGCGATCCTCCGGTATCGCGACGACCTCGCGGTGCTCGACCTGGATGCGAGGGTGCGATGCGATGCGCGCCGTCATCTCGCGCGAGAAGACCTCGCGATCGACGGCGAACGCACCCCCGGCGGGGACCCGCGCGAGCTCGCCGACGTTCATCACGAGGGAGCCGGCGCGGCGCATCTCCTCCTTGAGCAGACCCACCGCGTTCGAGACCGCGGCGGCGCGGAAGGAGTTCGAGCAGACGAGCTCGGCGAGGCCATCCCCGATCTGGGCGGGCGTCCGCTTCTCGGGCTTCTGCTCGACGAGCGTCACGTCGATGCCGCGCTCGGCGAGCTGGAAGGCGCACTCGCACCCGGCGAGCCCGCCGCCGACGATCAGGACGCGCACATCGTTCGCAGCTGCCATGAGGGGCGCGACCATAGCGCCTCGATGGCGACGGGCCACGTGATGCGCGAGAGTGCGGACGGCCATGCGAACGCCCGCACGTCTCCCGCCGCGCTGGCCCAAGGGTCCCTTTCCGGAGAAGTACCGCTTCGACGCGGTCGAGTCGCGGCTACGGGGCGCGTGGGCGGGAGTCGGCGCGACCGACGCGATCGGTCGCATCGCCTCGAGAGGGCTCACGCCCTACCCCGGGCACGAGGATCCCTACCTACGGCTCTTCGTCGCCCGCGACGGCATCGACCTCGCGGCCGTTCGCGCCGAGCTCGCGGGGCTCCCCGTCTTCGCGTTCCGTCTGGCCGTGAGCGCGCGCGATGATCTCGTGACCGACGCGCACGGCGACGTGCTGGGCCTGGTCGCGAGCGCCGATCCGATCGACGCCGTCGTCGCGGTCGGCACGGCGGGGCCGCGTCACGGCATCGGGACGGCGGCCATCGTCCGCTTCCTCGCGACCCTCCGCACGTTCGCCCGCTGGCTGCCCGAGGAGATCGGCGAGGAGCGCCTGCGCGTGTCGATCGAGCCACGCGAGGAGGACGGCGCGCTCCGGATCGGGGAGCGCGTGCTCAAGATCTGTCCGCCGCTCGTGCGCGCGGACGTCAGCGCGGAGACCCTTGCCGATCGCATCCGCACGCGGGGCGACCTGGATCTGGACTGGAGCTGACCGCTCGGCGAACACTCCGGCTGATCAACTGATCGGCTCGCTACGTAGTGCGCTCCGTACGTGCTCGAAGCGAGCACTCCCGTACGCGCCCCGCTACGCGAGCACTCCTGCGAAGCGCGCACTCCCGTACGCGCCCCGCTACGCGAGCACTCCGGCTGATCAACACCCATTGTCGATGATGCCGTCGCAGTCGTCGTCGAGGCCGTTGCCGCAGATCTCGGCGCGCGAGCCGCCGGAGACGCACGTGAGGCCGACGGCGCAGGTGAACGCGCCAGGGCACCGGTCCGGCGCGGTACACGCCACACCGCCGCCGGGATCGCCGTCGTCGATGAGGCCGTCGCAGTCGTCGTCGAGCCCGTTGCAGGTCTCGGCCGTCGGTACGCACGGGGCGCCCGCGCGACAGACGCCCGCCACGCACGTCTCGCCCGCAGCGCAGTCCGTGTCCAACCGGCAAGCGGTCATCACGACGCACGCGCCGCCGCTGCAGATCTGACCTGCAGCGCAGTCCGTGTCGGTCGTGCACACCGGCGCAAGCACGCAGCGCTGACCTCCGACCGTTCGGTCGGCGGGCGCGCAGTCGATCAGATCCGGCGAGCCGTCGCCGTCGGCGTCGGGCCCGGGATCCACGGACACGAGGCGTCCTCCGATCGCCGCCGTGAACGCGCCGACGAAGCGGTCCTCGTCCGGGAAGATCAGCTCGAAGAAGATCCGATCGCCAGGCGCGCCGGGCACGATCCGTCCGAAAGACCCGTCTGCGTTCGTCGCGACGAGCACCCCCGGGCTCGGAGGCGTCGTCACACGAAGCGGCACGCCCCCGTCGCGGGCGGTGCCCGGGTCACCCACGAGGCGCACGGTCCCCGGCTGGCCCGAGTCGGAGAGCGTGATGCCCTCGCCGCTGAAGGACGGCGGATCGGGCAGCGGCGTGCCGAGGCAGCCTGAGCCGAGCGCGAGCAGAGAGAGCGCGAACGCGCACCAGGCGGCGAACCGTTTCGCGGTGGGGTCGAGCATCACGTCTCTCTCTCGTTCAGGCGAAGAAGAAGCGAAGCATGCCGCACCCGCGCGAGCAGGTGCGGCAATGGTTCATGATCGCGAGCGCCGGGCGCTCATGCCGCGACGCAGACGCCAGAGCTGCACACCTGGCCGGCCGCACACTCGGCGTCGGTGCGGCAGCTTCCGCAGCCGTCGTCGACGATGCCGTTGCAGTCGTCATCGATGCGGTTGCCGCAGATCTCCGCGACCGGCGAGCAGGTCGCCGCGCAGACACCGCTCACGCACGCTTCGCCCGACGCGCAGTCCGCGTCCGACGCGCAGGCCGGCGCGCAGTCCTCGTCGATGAGCCCGTCGAGATCGTCGTCGATCCCGTTGCCACAGATCTCCACCGAGGGCGTCTCGCACGCGCCTGCGATGCAGACCTCGCGCACCGCGCAGTCGGCGTCGGTCGAGCAGCCCGTCGAGATCGGGTAGCAGCCACCGCGGAGGCAGGCCTCGCCCGAGAGGCAGTCGGAGTCCGTAGCGCACGCGATCGGCGTGCAGCCATCGTCGACGATGCCGTCGCAGTCGTCGTCGATGCGGTTGCCGCAGATCTCGGCGACCGGCGTGCAGCTGGAGACGAACGCGCACGCGCCCGCCGTGCACACGCTCGACGCCGGGCACTCCGCGTCGCTCGTACATCCGCGACGGTCCGGATACTCGGTGCACGCGCCCGCGACGCAGGCCTCGCCGGTGCGGCAGTCGGCGTCGGACGCGCACGTGCCGAAGCGAGCGGCGTAGCAAGCGCCCGCCGCGCACACGGCGTCGGCGGGGCAGTCCGCGTCGGTCGCGCACGCGTCGAGGCAGAGCTCGCGCTCGCAGACCTCGCCGGACGCGCACTCGCCGGCGTCGCTGCACGCGGTGACCGCGTACGTGTTCGCGGGTGTCGGGGTTGCGGCCTGGCAGCCGGCCATCACGAGGACGACGAGAGAGAGAGAGCATAGTGAGATCGAAGAACGAAGCATCAGAGCACCTCCGCCATGTCCTTCAGCACTGACGATGCCAAACAAAGACGGAGAGCACGATTTCCATGATTTCCAATGGTTAGCCCCGAGAACAGTTCGCAATAATAGCATCTTGTTACTTTAATAAATGTTCACTCTGCTACATATACACGGTGACGTCCTGGCTCGCGCGTCGGTTCGAGGGGTGGCCGGCGGCCGACGGTGCTGCGCCCGGCGTCGATCGCCTCGCCCCCGCGGGGGTGGCCGGCGTCCTCCTCAAGCGTGCGCGCTCGAAGGGAGCGCGCGCCGCGCTCACGACCGAGCTCGGGCTGGACGAGGGGCACCGCGCGTTCCGCCGCGTGCTCGACCATGGAGAGCTCGACGGTGATCTCGCGGTCGTGCTCGAGTGGGTCGAGGGCGCGCCGCTCGAGCGGGCCGTCCGCGATGGGCTCCCGCTGGAGCGCGCGACGGCCGCGATCCTCCGGGCTCTCCTCGCGCTCCACGCGCGCGGTCTCGTGCACGGCGATCTGAAGCCGGAGCACGTCCTCGTCTGCGCGACGGGTCTGCGCATCATCGACCTCGGTCTCGCGTGCGCGATCGGCACGATGCCGCCGGGCGGAACGGCGGGCTTCCTCGCGCCCGAGTACTCGAGCGGCGGCCGCGCGAGCGTTCAGGGCGACCTCTACGCGCTCGGACGAACGCTCGAGCGCCTCCCGACCGCCAGCCGGTCCGCGGCGCTCGAGGATCTCGTCGCCCGCTGCACCGCAGAGGCCCCGGCGGATCGGCCTGCGTCGGCAGAGGCAGCGCTCGCGCTGCTGGGTCTCGAGCCACACGCGAGCGATCGGGGCACGGGCGTCCGGAGAGGAGACGACGACGCGTTCGCCACCGCGCGCTCGACGCTGACGCGGCGCACGGGAGAGACGCTCGCGATCGAGGCCGCGCGTGGCAGCGGCGCGACGACCTTCGCCGAGCGGCTCGCACGCTCTTCGAACGGCGCCGCCACCATCGCTGCGGTGCGCTACGCGATCGACCACGATCCGCTGCTCGCGCTCGCGGACGTGCTCGGCGTCGACGCGACGTGGGACGCAGCTCGCCGGTGCGACACCGCGCTCGTGCGGGCCGCGACCGCGCGCGTGGACATCGTCGTGTCCGACGTCGACCGGGCCGGCGAGGAGGCCCGCGAGCGTCTCGTGACGGCAGCCCGCGCGCTCTCGGTGCGTGGACAGGGCGCGCTGATCGTCCTCGGTGCGGGCGATGCGCTCGCGGACAGGCTCCACGCGGCGCGCGCGCGCTTGCCGCGCCTCACACCGATCGATGCGGCTGCGATCGCGTCCGGGCTCGGGGTGCGGCTGGCGGCGCGAGAGCGAGACGCGCTCGTGCTCGCGCTCGACGGCCGCGCCGCCAGCATCGCGCGTGCGCTCGCGCGCATCGCGGACGATCCGATGCTCTCGCCGAACGACGCGATCGAGGCCGAGCGCGCGAGCATGGACGAGGAGGCCCCGAGCGAGATCGGGGGCACGGCGAGCGCGGAGCGGGCTCTACGCGGAGGCGCGCCTCGCCGCGCGCTGGCGCTCCTCCTCGGCCTTCCGGACACGCACGAGGTTGCGACGCTGCGCGCCCGCGCCGCCTTCGCCGCCGGAGACCTCGAGAGCGCGCGGGAGGCGTTCGGTCGCCTCGAGCCGGCGCTCGAAGGCCCGGCGCTCGTGTGGCTGCCGCGTACGCTCGAGCGCCTCGGCCGACCCGAGGAAGCCGAGGCCGCCGCCGCACGCGCGCTCGCCCGCACGAGCGACGTCGCGGCGCGCGCCGCGTTGGCTGCGATCGTGGCGACCGCCGCGCTCGCGCTCGGCCGCGCCGAGGAGGTCGAGCCCATCGCAGAGCGCGAGGCAGGCGCCGCGCCGCCTGCGCTCGCGGCACGCCTCGCATCGCTCGCGAGCGACGCCGCGCTCCGGCTCGGCGACACGCCTCGCGCGCTCGCACACGGTGCACGCGCCATCGCCCTGGCCGAGGCGTCTGGCGATCCGAGCGCGCTCGGTCAGGCGCTCTCGCGCGTGGCCGGCGCGCACGGTCTCGCGGGCGACTGGGCGCGCGCGCGCGATCTCTACCGCCGCGCGCTCGCGGCTGCCGAGGAGGCCGGAGACGTCACCGCCCTCCCCCCGTACGTGATGAACCTCGCCGCCGCCGAGCACGCGCTGGCCCACTACTCGGACGCGCT
>JBBSAT010000162.1:0-17317 GCA_038252025.1 Polyangiales bacterium
GGGTGGCGCCGCGCGAGCTGGAGGCGTCTGCGGCAGAGGGGTCAGGCGCGACGGCGGCGCGAGGCGATCGCGAGGCCGAGCGCCGCGAGGAGCGAGAGCGCCCCGCGAGACGAGCCGCCGTGGACCGGCACCGCGCACGCGCAGCCGCCGGCAGCCGGGGGGGCCGAGCCGGCGTCGACACCGCTCGTGCCGCCGTCGATCCCCGGCGTGCCCGAGTCGCTGCCCGGGCCGCCGTCGGTCCCAGGCGTGCCCGAGTCCGTTCCCGGCGTGCCCGAGTCCACGTCCGGCGTGCCCGAGTCGGTCCCGGGCGTGCCCGAGTCTTCGCCGGTCGCGCCGTCGCCGCCGCTCATGCCTGCGTCCACGCCCATCGTGCCCGCGTCGCCGCAGCCCATGATCGGTGTACAGATGCCGCCGGCGCTCGAGCAGACGTTGCAGTCCAGGTCGCCGCCGGCGCACGCCGTCGTGCAGCAGACGCCGTCCACGCAGAACCCGGTCGAGCACTCGCTCGCGGCGCCGCACGTCGCGCCCGCAGCGAGGTCGTCGCCGATGGTGCGCGCCCGCGTCCGCGCGGCGCCGCCCACGAACGAACGGTACGTCACGAGCCAGCGGCCGCCCGTCGCTGCCGCGAGCCGCGGGAGGTCGCTGACGACCGTCGCGTCCGAGAGCACGAGCGGGCTCGAGTCGATCACGGCTCCGGTCGTCCCGACGCGCACGCCCTCGATGCTGACGGTGGTGTCGCTGAGCCGCGAGTACGCCACGAGGTAGCGGCCGCTGAACGAGACGCTCGGCTCGAGCTCGTCGTCCGCGCCGCCTGCGATCAGGATGCCCGTGCCCGTGAGCGCGCCGGTGCCGCCTGCCACGCGCTGCGCGTAGATGTCGTTCGGCCGCGTGCCGCCCGCGCGCTGATCGGCGAACACGACGAGGAAGTCCGTGCCGTCGCTCGCCACCGATGCGGCGTACTGCGCGCCGGCCGCGCCGCCGATCACGGTACCGCCAACCTCGAGCGCGCTCGAGAGGAAGCGAGTGCCGCGCACGTCGGTGTTCGCGGTCAGGCGATCGTCCGTCCACGCGACGTAGAACCGCGCGCTCGAGGCCGCGACGCTCGGCGAGAACTGGTTGCCAGCCACCGCAACGACCGCGACCGACGGGCTGACCGTGGGGCTCGCGGAGGACGCGTCGACGCGCGACGCGCGGATGTCGGCATCGATCGGCATCGCCGCGCCGTCGTACTGCTGCCACGTCACGAGGCACTGGACGGTGGGCGAGCATGCGACCGCGGCGCTCTCCGCCGTCAGCGTCGCGCTGGTCTGGATGTCGAACGGCGCGCCCGAGATGCCGGCGGCCGTCACCGTCACGCCGCGCACGTTACCGTTCTCGACGTAGACCACGAGGTAGCGGCTTCCGGACCACGCCGCCCCCGTGGGCACCTGTCCGCCCACGCCGCCGGCGAGGAGGCTCGGCAGGCCCATCACGGCGCCGCTCGCGTCGAGCGTCGCGGACCAGGCGTCCACGTTGGACGCGCGGAAGTCGGTCCATGCGACGAGCCAGCTCGTTCCGTCGCTGGCGACGACCGGCTGCGTCTGATCGTTCGGGCCCGAGCTCAACAGAATGCCCGAGGGATCGTTGACGGTCGCGCCGGTGACGCGGGTCCCGCGAATGTCCGACGACTCACCCGACGCGTCGGTGTACACGATGAAGAAACCGCTGCCGAGCGAGGCCACGCGCGCCTGGCTCACGTCGGCGGGGATCGTCGTCGGGTCGATGACCGCACCGCTCGCAGCGCCACCCGAAGTCAGTCGACGCGCGCCGATGTTCACCTCGGTGAACCCGCCCGCCACTGCGTCGTAGACGCCGTCGAAGTACGCGAGGAGGTACTCGGACCCGTTCCATGCGAGCGAGGGATAGAGGTAGTCGCGGCCCACCACGCTCGGCGTGATCTCGGCAGCGACGGGCGCTGCGGCGCCGGTCACGGGGATCGTGGCGCCGAACACCGCGAAGCGGCCCATGTCGCCGCCCGTCCAGGTGGCGAGGTACGTCGTGCCGCCCGCCCAGCCGACCGCCGGTGCAAAGCCGACCGCCGCGATGGTGAAGAACGTGGCGTCGATCAGGGCAGTGCCCGTCGCGCTCACGCGCCGGCCACGGATGGACGGCGAGCCGGCGCCGGCTGCGTCGGGATCGTCCGTGTACGCGACGAGGAACGACGTGCTCGAACCGACGACGGAGGACGTGTCCTGCACGCCCGCGCCGCCGCCGACCGTGAACGAGGCGGCGTCGATCCGGGCGCCCATCGCGTCGAGGCGTGCGCCGAGAACGTCCGAGGCGGTGAACGCGCCCGAGGACCACGTGAGGAGCGTGACGGTCCCCGCGACACCGAGCGCGGGCTCGATCTCCTCGACGCCCGCCGTCATCGCGAGCGGCGTTCCGTCCTCGAGCGTGACCGCGCCGGCTGCGCTGACGGTCGTGCCGTAGATGTCCCAGTCAGCGTCGCGGCCGTCCTGCCACGCGACGATCCAGCGCGAACCGTTCCAGACGACCTGCGCGGCCTGCTGCTGCGAGCCCGTCATCGTGGCGACGCGCGATGAGGTCGGGTCGAGGAGCGCGCCGGTGTTCGACACGCGCACGCAGCGGATGTCATCGTCGCCGAAGAGCCCATCCGTGAACACGACGAGGTACGCGTTCGTCCCGTTCGAGGCGATCGCGGGCTGCACCTGGTTGCCGCCGCGCGCGCCGGTGACCGGCGTGTCGATCGCGACCTCCGGTCCGATGACCGGATCGAGCACCGCGGGGTAGGCGGACGCGTCGACGACGTCCGCCGGCACGGAGAGCACGAGCGAGCCGCCCTCGAAGCGAACGGGGACCGCCGTGCGGACGCCGCGCGCGTCGACCCACGTGCCGTGTCCGTAGCGGACGCCGAGCCCGGTGGCCGCGTCGCGGAAGTGCTCGCCCGACTGCGTGGTGCCGACGTGATCCATGCCGCTCGCGGCGATGCGCACGACGACCGCATCCTGGCCGGCCGGCGGAGACGCGAAGCGCCACGCTTGCTCGACGCCGTCGCGTCCGTCGGTGATCGTCTCGACCACCGCGCCGCGCGCGATCTCGATCGTCCCGCGAACCGCGTGCACGCTGCTCGCCTGTGCGTCGACGTCGGCGCCGCCTCGACGGATCGACTCCGTGCGAGCGACGAACGCCGTCTCGGCGCGGACGCGCGTGCTCTCGGGCGCGAGCGGGCTCGAGGCCGCGTGCACGCCCGGGATTCGAACGAGGCTCTCGCGGCGCGCCGCGGCCACGGGATCATGCATCGGCGTCACGGCGACCGCGTCTGCGTCGCGCTCAATCTCGACGAGGTGGGTCTCGGAGCCCGCGACGAAGGCGCCGTCCGAGACGAAGAACGCGGAGCGCGCTCGCTCCACAGCGTCCGTCACGTCGAAGGCCGGCTCGACCGGGACGCTCACCACCTCTGCGCGGCTCAGAGGCGCGCTCTCGAGCCCGGTGCTTCCAGCGCCCACGCATCCTGCGAGCGCCAAGACGCACCCGGCGACCCAAGCCAGTCGATTCTGCATCACGTTCTCCTCACCCCAGTGTTCGAGCTTCCTTCGCGCGCCGGTGAAAGGCGCAAGCGAGGAGCCCGCTGGTACGGGAGACCCCCTGTCCGTATTCCTTTGCGGACGATGTTATTCGCGGGGGCGAATGCTCCGTGCGTGGCGGACGACGATCAGAGGTCGCAGCGACGGAGCTTCATCTGCACGTCGCTCGACCACTCCGCGTCGAACGCGCGGACGCAGGTGTCGAGGTAGCGATCGTAGTCGACGAAGACCTGGTCGCCCCACTTCGCGCGGATGTGCTTCTCGTTGACGCGGAGCTTCCGGAGCCACTCTCCCGTGGTCTTGCCGTAGCTCTCGCGCTGCGTGCGCATCTCGACGCACTCCCAGTACGGACGGATCGAGACGATGAGCTCTTCGAGCCGCGGGTTGAGCCCGCCGGGGAAGATCACGTCGGCCGTGAACTTGAGGTCCTCGAAACTCTTGCGATCCCGCGGGATCCGGTCGCGGAGGATCGCCTGGAAGCCGAACCAAGCGCCGGGCTTGCTGAGCTCGTGGCAGCGCTTGAAGTAGTTCCGGTAGAGATCGATCGCCTGGCCCTGGTTCGCCTGCTCGGGCGAGACGACGTGGTCGACCATCTCGATCGACTGGAGCGCGTCGTAGGGCGTGGCCGGCTGGTACTCCCAGAAGTCCTTGAGGATCGCGGTGACGCCGGCGTGCTTCTTGGCGTTCGCCCACTCGCACTGCGCGGTGGAGAGCGTGATCCCGTGCGCGACCTTGGTGCCGCGCATCGCGTGGTACTGCAGGTTCGAGCCCCAGCCGCAGCCGATGTCGAGCACCGTCTTGTCGGGGCTCATCTCGGCGTACTCGTAGAGGATCTTGCACTTGTTCCACTGCGCCTCTTCCAGGGTCTCCTTGCCCGTGAGGTAGCTGGCGGACGTGTAGTGCATCGCCTCGTCGAGCCAGAGCTCGAAGAAGTCGTTCGAGAGGCTGTAGGAGAGGTCGATCTCGGCCTTGGTGCTCGTCATGGCGGCGCGATTGTGTACGAGGACGGCGGGGGCTGCCAATGCGTACAGGACGACGCACCTCGAGAGCGGCGTTCTCGCCGCCGTGGACAGCTTCGACCCGCTCTGCTACTCCGCCGTCCCGATCGGCGCCGTAGCCAAGTGGTTAGGCAAAGGTTTGCAAAACCTTCACACAGCGGTTCGAATCCGCTCGGCGCCTTCCTGAATCCCCCTGCTTGCCGCCTCTAGCGGCGTCGGGCGCGGAGCGACAGGGCGAGGGCGAGCAGCGCCAGACCGCCGAGCCCGAGAGGCTGCCCACGGCCCGAACCGGCGCGGCACGCACAACCGCCCGGGCTCGCCGGGCTGCTGCCCGAGTCTCGGCGAACGGCGGCGTCCAGCGAGCTCTCCGCCTGGGTCGTACCTTCCCGCGACGCATCCGCCTGGGGCCGCCGGGCTCGGGGTCAGCGCCATCGCGGCCCTGCACAGCAGCGCGCAGATCGCGGACGGGTGGGCGAACAGTGCGCGGCGAGCGACGACGGTTCGGAGGGTCATCCGCGGGACAGTACCCGAACTCGCTCGGCCGCGGCTCGCGCGGGTCGCCTCACTTCGGTCCGCCTCGGCGCCTCAGCACGACGACGGCGAGCGTGAGGCCGGCGGTCGCGGCGGCGCAGAGCGTCCCGCTGATGACCAGCAGCACCAGCATCTCCCCCATCCCGATTCCCACCATCCTCGTGAGGTAGCACGACGATCCCTACCGGTTCGTTCCCCCCTCGCGCGCCGGCCCGAGGTCGGTCACTCTCGCGCCGCCGCGAGATGCAGCCGCTCGGAATTCTCCTCTTCGCTCTGACCTACGTGCTGATCTCGCTGCGGCGGCTCGGCTGGCTCGGGCTCGATCGGCCGGCGGGCGCGCTGCTCGGTGCGGTGCTCTTCGTGAGCTTCGGCCTGCTGCACCCTTCGGAGGCGGTCGCCGCGATCGACGGCTCGACGCTGCTGCTCCTCTTCGCCGTGATGGGCACGGGCGCCTTCCTCGCCGTCGACGGCTTCTTCGACACGGCCGAGGCCGTCCTCGTCGCGCGCGCGCGGACTCCGGGCGTGCTGCTCGCCGCGATCCTCTGGGGCGCGGGTCTGCTCGGCGCGCTCGTGACGAACGACGCGGTCTGTCTGCTCGGAGCGCCCTTCGTGGTGCGCCTCACCAAGCGTCTGGCGCTGCCTCCGCTGCCGTACCTCCTCGCGCTCGCGACGGCCGCGAACACGGGGAGCGTCGCGACGCTGGTGGGCAACCCGCAGAACATGCTCTGCGCTTCGCTCGGCGAGCTCGACTACGCGTCTCACCTGCTGCTGCTCGCGCCGGTCGCGATCGTCGGCCTCGCGCTCAACCACGCCGTCGTCTGGCTCTCGTTCCGGAAGAAGCTCCCCGCGGCGTTCGTCGTGACGCCTCCGGCCGCCGATCCAGCCCAGCTTCGCCTGAACGAGCGCAGCTGGATCACGCTCGGCGTCGTGGCCCTCACGGTCGTCGCGTACACCCTCGGGGGTGACCTGGCCTGGACCGCCGCCGCGGCGCTCGTGCTCTTGATGCTGCTCCACCGACGCGACGCGCGAGACATCTGGACGCGCATCGACTGGTCGTTGCTCGTCTTCTTCGCCGGGCTCTTCGTGGTCGTCCGAGGGCTCGTCGAGAGCGGCGGGCCGGACTGGGTCTTCGCGCAGCTCCCGCTCGCGACGCTCGTCGGGGAGGACGGCGGCCCCCTCGGATGGTCGCGCGCCGCAGCGTTCTTCCTCCTCGGCTCGAACCTCGTGTCGAACGTGCCGTTCATCCTGGTCGTGCGCCCGGAGATCGAGAGCCTTCCCGACGCGCGGCTCGCCTGGGAGATGCTCGCGATGGCCTCGACGTTCGCGGGCAACCTCACGCTGCTCGGCTCGGCGGCGAACGTGATCGTGGCCGAGGGCGCGCGCGACGTGGGCGGCATCTCGTTCTTCGACTACCTCAAGGTCGGCGCGCCGGTCGCGCTGCTCACCACCGCGTTCGGCGTGCTCTGGCTCCTGCTCTGGTGAGCTCGCTTCGCTGAGCTCAGCCGACGCGGCGCACGAGGGTCGACTCGGCGAGCGAGAGCCCGCTGGCCCCCGCGAGCGTCGTGAGCGTCGGCGTCGGCGCGACGCGGCGGCGTGTCACGAGGAGCCCATCCTTCGGGAGCACCAGCTCGAAGAACGGGAGCGACGGCGCATACGCGAACACGCCACCCGGGCGGAGCGAGCGGAGGATCCGCAGGTAGGTCTCGGCGTAGGCGCGCGCGCCGTCGTTCGAGGCGTGGTGCTGGTGGAGAAAGTGGAGCGCGAAGCCGAGGTGCGAGACGACCGTGCCCCACTTCGCGACTCCGTAGTCGTAGGTCAGCCAATCGCCGGTGGAAGCGACCTCCGCCGGGGTCTCCGGATCCAGCGCGCCCAGGTCGATCCCGGTCGCGTCGAGGTCGTGCGCGCGGAGCGCGCGGACGAGCGTGGCCTTCGCGCCGCAGCCCACGTCGAGGATCGGCGGGTCGAGCGACGCGATGCGCAGGCCGAGCACGTCGAGCTGGAGCGCGGCCGAGTACTCGCCCGCGATCACGTCGCGCGGCGCGTCACCGAGCCGCTCGCGCACGAAGTCGACGAAGCGCTCGACGTGCTCGTCGATCACGTCCTGCTGCTCTTCGGGCGAGGCATCGGCGAGCTCGACGGCGAGGGACTCGATGCCAAGGTCGAGCTCGTCCTCGCCCGTCCGGTCGATCACGACGAACTGGTTCTTGCCGCGGAGCCAGGCGACGAGATCCTCGCGCAGGACGCGTAGCGAGGCGGGGTCGGCGTCTCCCGCGTCCGCAGCGAGCGCGGGATCGACGGTGAGGGTCACGCCAGCGAAGAGCTCGGCGAGCGTCATGGACGCGTGGCGGGCGGCGGTCTCTCGGACTCGGTCGACGAATGACACGACTGAACGATAGCGAATCGACGCGCTCCTGTGGATCAAAGCATCCGTCGCGTAGCGTCCGCCGCATGACGAATGCTCGTCGCGCCGGAGAGCGGACTGCGCTGGGGGCGCTCGACGCCTGGGGCGATCTCACGCCCCGCCCACGGCCGATCGGGCGGGCGCGGGCCTCGAAGCGCGCTAGCCTCGCGCCGCTTCGAACGAAGGGGAGACGCGCGTGAAGAGAGAGATTCGAAAGATCCTCTGTGCCAATCGCGGCGAGATCGCCATTCGCGTGTTCCGCGCGGCGACCGAGCTCGGGCTCTCGACCGTGGCGATCTACAGCCACGAGGATCGCGTCCACCTCCACCGCTACAAGGCGGACGAGGCCTATCAGGTCGGTCAGCTTCCCGGAGGCCAGCGCAAGAGCGCGGTCGCCGCCTACCTCGGGATCGACGAGATCCTCGAGGTCGCCAAGGCCGCGAACGTCGACGCGATCCACCCCGGCTACGGCTTCCTCGCCGAGAACGCCGGCTTCGCGCGCGCGTGCGAAGACGCGGGGATCGCGTTCATCGGTCCGTCGCACGACGTGCTGCGTACCTTCGGCGACAAGACCGCCGCGCGCACGCTCGCGAAGGAGCTCGGCGTGCCGACCGTCCCGGGGACCGACGGTCCGGTCGGGACCGTCGAGGAGGCGCGCGCGTTCGTCGACTCCGCTGGCCTACCCGTGATCATCAAGGCCGCGATGGGCGGCGGCGGACGCGGCATGCGCGTCGTGCGCGACGTGGACGAGCTCGCGGAGTCCTTCTCGCGCTGCCAGAGCGAAGCGCTCGCGGCGTTCGGCGACGGAACCGTCTTCATCGAGCGCTACGTCGAGCGGCCGCGCCACATCGAGGTGCAGATCCTCGCGGACGCCGCGGGGGACGTGCTGCACCTCTTCGAGCGCGACTGCAGCGTGCAGCGGAGGCACCAGAAGGTCGTCGAGATGGCGCCCGCGCAGCACCTCGACCCGACGGTCCGTGATGCGCTCTGCGCGGACGCAGTGCGCCTGGCGAAGGCGGCGAGCTACCGCAACGCAGGCACCGTCGAGTTCCTCGTCGATCCGAGCGGCCGCCACTACTTCATCGAGGTCAACCCGCGCATTCAGGTCGAGCACACGGTCACGGAGGAGGTCACGGGGGTCGACCTCGTGCAGTCCCAGATCCGCATCGCCGGCGGCGCGACCTTCGCCGAGCTCGGCCTCGCGCAGTCCACGATCACCCTGCGTGGCGTCGCGGTGCAGTGCCGCGTCACGACGGAGGATCCGCGGAAGAACTTCCAGCCCGACACCGGTCGCATCGAGGTCTTTCGCGCCGGCGAGGGCATGGGCATCCGGCTCGACAGTGGCTCCGGCTACACGGGCGCGCAGATCGCGCCCGACTACGACTCGCTTCTCGTGAAGGTCACGGCGCGCGCGCTCACCTTCGAGAGCGCCGTCCACAAGCTGCACCGCGCGCTGGCCGAGTTCCGCGTCCGCGGCGTCTCGACGAACATCGCGTTCCTCCAGAACGTGCTCCGGCACCCCGACTTCCTGAACGGACGCGTCTACACGGCCTGGGTCGACGACACGCGCGCGCTCTTCGACCTCTCTCCGCGGAAGAACCGCGCGCAGCGCATCATCCGTCACCTCGCGCAGCTCGCCGTCAACGGACCCGAGCTCGTCGGGATGGGCGCCGTGCTGCCCGCCAAGACGGACCCCGTGCCGCCCACGCTCGCGACGCTCAAGCAGCCGCCGCCGCAGGGCTTTCGCGACATCCTCTTGAACCTCGGTCCAGCGGCCTTCGCCAAGGCCGTGAGGCAGCACCGCGGCTTGCTCGTGACAGACACGACCTGGCGCGACGCGCACCAGTCGCTCCTCGCGACGCGCGTTCGCACGCTCGATCTCGAGCGCATCGCGCCGCACACCGCGCGCCTCTTCGCGAACTGCTTCTCCCTCGAGTGCTGGGGCGGCGCGACGTTCGACGTGGCGCTGCGCTTCCTCCACGAGTGCCCCTGGGATCGCCTCGAGCGCCTCCGCGCGCTGGTGCCGAACATCCCGTTCCAGATGCTCTTCCGCGGCGCCAACGCGGTCGGCTACGCGAGCTATCCGGACAACGTCGTCATGGCGTTCGCGAAGATGGCGAAGGAGAAGGGCGTCGACGTCTTCCGCATCTTCGACTCGCTGAACTACGTCGAGAACCTGAAGCTCGGCATCGACGCGGTCGGCGAAGCGGGCGGCGTGATCGAGGCCGCCATCTGCTACACCGGCGACGTCTCCGACTCCACGCGGACCAAGTACTCGCTCCAGTACTACGTCGATCTCGCGGGCCAGCTCAGCAAGCTGGGGATCCACGTCCTCGCCATCAAGGACATGGCCGGCCTCCTCAAGCCGCGCGCCGCGACGATGCTCGTCTCGACGCTCCGGCGCGCGTTCCCGGACATGCCCATTCACGTGCACACGCACGACACGGCGGGCACCGGGGTCGCGTCGATGCTCGCGTGCGCGGAGGCCGACGCCGACGCGGTGGATCTCGCCCTTCCCGCGATGGCTGGGCTCACGTCACAGCCCGCGATGAGCGCCGTCGTCAGCGCGCTCCGCGGCACGCCGCGCGACACGTCGATCGATCCCGACGCGCTCCGCCTGCTCAACGGCTACTGGGAGGAAGCGCGAGCGCTCTACGCGCCCTTCGAGACCGGCATGACGGGCTACGCGCCGGACCTCTACGAGCACGAGATGCCGGGCGGGCAGTACACGAACCTGCTCTTCCAGGCGCAGCAGAACGGGCTCGGCGATCGCTGGACGGCCATCAAGCGCTCGTACCGGGAAGCGAACATGCTCCTCGGCGACATCATCAAGGTCACGCCCTCGAGCAAGGTCGTCGGCGACCTCGCGCAGGTCATGGTCCAGAACGATCTCGACGGCGCGACCGTCATCGAGAAGGCCGACACGATGAGCTTCCCGAGCTCGGTGATCGAGTTCTTCGAGGGGCGCCTCGGCCAGCCCTACGGCGGCTTCCCCGAGCCGCTGCGCACGCGAGTGCTGCGCGGCAAGAAGGGGATGGAAGGACGCCCCGGCGCCGAGATGGAGCCGCTGGATCTCGAGAAGCTCAAGGCCGATCTGATCGAAGAGCACGGTCCCATCATCCGTGATCACGACGTGATGAGCGCCGCGATGTACCCGGAAGTGTTCCGCGAGTACCGCCTCTTCCGTACGGAGCGCGGCAACGTCTCGCGGCTGCCGACGCGGCAGTTCCTCGTCGGCATGCAGAAGGGCGAAGAGCTCATGTTCGACATCGAGCGAGGCAAGACGCTCGTCGTCGTCCTGCGCGCGGTGGGCGAGCTCGACGAGGAGGGCAACCGCCGTGTCTTCTTCGAGCTCAACGGTCAGCCGCGCGCGGTCACCATCGCGGACAAGAAGGCGACCGCGACGGTGAAGACCCGCGAGCGCGCGAAGGTCGGCGACCCCGCTTCGATCGGGGCCCCGATGCCTGGGAGCGTGGTCGACGTCCGCGTGAAGGCGGGCGACACCGTGAAGAAGGGCGCGCCCATCGCCGTGCTCTCCGCGATGAAGATGGAGACCGTCGTCGCCTCGCCGCTGGACGGGACGGTCGCGCGCGTCGCGGTCGCGAAGAAGGACGTGCTCAAGGCGGGCGACCTTCTGGTCGAGCTCACGCTCGGCCCGAGCGCCCAGGGCGAGGTGACGCCGCAGCGGCGCGCCACCGACCCGGGCCTTTCTTGACCCCGCTGGCCGGACCCGCGTAACAGACGTTCATGCGCGTCACCTCGGCTCTCTTCCTCCTCCTCTGCCTCGCCGCGCCGGCAACGGCCGCCGCGCAGGAGGGCTGCGGTGAGTGGTCGATCCTCCGTGAAGAGGCGCCCCCGAGCTATACCGCCGGCGTGTGGGCGGGGATGCCGCTCGCCGATCCGTACGCGGTCGAGCGCGGCTTCGACACGGGGCTCGTACGCATGGTCGGAACCCGCGCGCGCGCGGAAGCGTTCACGCTCGACTCCGGGGTGCTCCGCGTCCTCAGGGTGCGCGGGAGCTGCACCACCGACGACGCGGTCGACGTCGTCGTGACCGCGGAGGCGGTGTTCGTCGTGCACGTCTACGGAGTCAACGCCGGGATCTTCGGCCTCGCCGACGTCTATCGCGTGGCCGGTGACTCGTCGCTCGCGCGCGTCGTGCGCCGCCTTCGTGCGCTCGGCGGTCGAACGCTCGAGCCCGCGGTGCGCGACGCGCTCACGATCGAGCTCGCCCCGCTCCCGGACTGAGGCTCGCTACGAGGGCCGCGAGCGCGACGAGGCCAGCGCGGACCAGGCCAGCGCGGACCAGGCCAGCGCGCCCCAGCCGACGAGCAGCGAGACGCCGCCGATCGGCGTGATCGCACCGAGCCATCGCGGGCCGCCGAGCGCCATCGCGTAGAGCGTGCCCGCGAACACGCAGACGCCCTGGACGAAAGCGACGCCGGAGACCGTCAGCGCGCGCGAAGGTCGGCGATCGCTCGCCCACGCGACGAGGCCCACGGCGAGCGCATGCGCGAGGTGATAGCGGGCGGCCGTCTCCCACCAGCCGAGCCGCTCGGCGGCATCGGCACCTTCTCCGAGGATCGAGCGCAGCCCGTGCGCCCCGAACGCGCCGAGCGCGACCGCCGAGAAGCCGAGCAGCGCCGCCGTCGCGATCCACCGATCGACGCGCGGATCCGTTCGAGTGGCGCTCTCGCTCACGAGCCCGTCCTACCACCCCTCTTGCAGAGCCGCGCCTGTAATGCGACGCATCGGCAATGACGCGCGCCAGCCTTCTCCTCGCCCTCGCCCTCACTGCGTGCACGGGCCCTTCGACACCGCCCCCCGAGTATCCGCCCATGCCCGATCGAGAAGAAGCCACCGCCCGGGCCGCGCCCGAGGCGGGCAGCGTGATCCAGGAGCTGAACCGGCGCGCGCGCGAGGGCGCCGTGACCGAGAGGATCCACGGGGTCGAGGTCAGCGATCCGTATCGCGCGCTCGAGGAAGACTCTCCGCTGACCCGCGAGTGGATCGATGTGCAGACCGCGCGCACGGCCGCCGCCGTCGCGTCGTGGTCGCGCGTGTCGACGTCGGAGCGCCTCGAGGCGCTGCTGCGCATCGGAACCGTGGGCGGCGGCGCCGTGGCAGGCACGTCGATCTTCTATCAGCTGCGTGAGGGCGATCGGGAACAGCCCGCGCTCATGGTCCGCGGCACGGCGGCGGGCAGCGCGGCCCGCATCCTCGTGGATCCACAGACGCTCGGCGAGCGCGCCGCGCTCGACTGGTACTTCGTCTCGCCGACGGGTCGCTACGTCGCGTACGGCATCTCGCAGAACGGCGACGAGCGCAGCACGCTTCACGTCATCGAGACGGCGAACGGACACCTCCTGCCCGACGAGCTCGCGCACACGAAGTGGACGGAGGTCTCCTGGCTCCACGACGAGACCGGGTTCTACTACCGGCGCTACCCCCGCGAGGGCGAGCCGGACTTCAGCGCGGAGGAGCCGGACAGCTACCACCCGCGGCTCTTCTTTCACGCGCTCGGCACCGACCCGGCGAGCGACCCGCTCGTGTTCTCGCCGACCGACGGCACGCACTTTCCGAGCGCCAGCGTCTCGGACGACGACCGCTACGTCGTCGTGAGCAACTTCGCGGGCTGGTCCCAGTCGGACGTGATGCTCTTCGATCGCGGGGCGACCGCGCGCACGCGAGTCCATGCGCCGGATGCGATCCACGCGCTGCTTCCGATCGTCGTCGGCCAGGACCACCTCTACACGGCGCGCGTGCACCACGGGCAGATGTACGTGATGACCAACGACGGCGCGCCGCGCTACCGCCTCATGCGCGTGGCGCCCACGGCCGCGGCCGTCGATCGATCGACGTGGGCGACGGTGATCCCCGAAGGCCCCGCCGCCGTGGAGGACTGGACGATCCTCGGTGACCGCCTCGTCTTGCACGTCCTCGACGATGTTCGCTCACGGCTCGCCGTCCACCGACTCGACGGCCGTCCCGAGGGAGAGATCACCCTGCCCGGCCGCGGCGCTGTCGCGGGGATCGACGGCGATCCAGCCACTGGCCGCATGGTCGTCTCGTTCTCGAGCTACGTGCACGCGCCGCAGCTGCTCCTCTACACCGCCCGCACGCGGCGCCTCGAGACGCTCGTCGAGATCCCGTCGCCGGTGGACCTCTCGACGCTCGAGGTGACGCAGGAGCACGTGCCCTCGGCGGACGGAACGCCGATCAACGTCTACTATGTGCAGCGGCGCGGTCTTCCGCACGACGGGAGCGCGCCGGTGCTGCTGAACGCGTACGGCGGGTTCAACATCTCGCTGCTGCCCGCGTTCACGCGGCATCCGCTCTACTGGGTCGAGCGCGGCGGCATCTACGCGGTGGCCAACCTGCGCGGCGGCGCCGAGTTCGGAGAGGACTGGCACCGCGCCGGCAACCTCGCGAACAAGCACCACGTCTTCGAGGACATGGAGGCCGTCATCCGCTGGTTCTCGTCGAGCGGCATCTCCAGGTCTGATCGGATCGCCATCACCGGCGGCTCGAACGGCGGTCTCCTCATGGGCGCGATGATCACGCGCTGTCCCGAGACGTTCGCGGCAGCGGCGAGCTACGTCGGCCTCTACGACATGATCCGCTACCACCAGTTCCCGCCCGCAGAGCTCTGGGTGACCGAGTACGGCTCGAGCGCGGACGCCGAGCAGTTCCGGACGCTCCTCGACTACTCGCCCTACCACCACGTCGTCGACGGAACTGCCTACCCGTCGGTCCTCATCGAGACCGCCGACCACGATACGCGCGTGTTCTGGGGCCACTCGACGAAGTTCGCGGCGCGGCTTCAGGAGGCGACAGGGGAGGCGGACCCACATGTCTGGTTCTATCGGGAGCGGCAGGTCGGCCATGGCGCCGGAACGCCCGTCTCGGCGCTCGTGGCGCGCTACACGCGCATGTATGCCTTCGTCGAGCACGCGCTCGCGATGGCGCCACCGGCCGTCGCGCCGACGCCCAGCCCATGAACGCAAGCTAGCCTGTGGCGACACGCCCCTTCTCTGGCAGGCTGCTGCACCGTATCCTCGGGCGTGCAGAACATGCCGAGGGACCCCGACGACACGACGCGCGTGGGCGATCGCGTGCACGCGACGCCGTCCGGTGGGATCCGACGCAAACGACCGAGCGTCGTCGTCATCGCGGGAGAGAACGTCGGCGCGATGTTCCCCCTCGCGCACGGCGCCGTGATCGGCCGCAACAGCGACGCAGGCGTGCGGCTCGCGTCGGACGAGGTATCGCGCCGTCACGCACACATCATCGAGAGCGGCGGTCGCTGGCTCGTCCAAGATCTCGGCTCGCGGAACGGGACATGGATCAACGGAGAGCGAACGAGCCGCGCGTCGCCGCTCGCCGACGGCGACAAGATCGAGCTCGGCGGCGGCATCGTGCTTCGCTTCGCGCTCTTCGATGAGCTCGACGAGAGCTACCAGCTGCTGATGTACGAGTCGTCCTTGAGGGACGGGCTCACGCGCGCGTTCAACCGAAAGTACTTCGACGAGCGCCTCGACCAGGAGTTTGCGTACGTCCTGCGCCACGACTCCGAGCTCGCGCTCCTGATGGTGGACGTCGATCACTTCAAGACGATCAACGACACGTACGGTCACCTCGCGGGAGATGCGGTCCTGACCCAGCTCTCGGAGCACATGCTGCGGATCATCCGCGCGGAGGACGTGTTCGCGCGCTACGGCGGCGAGGAGTTCGGAGTCCTCGCGCGCGGGATCCACCACGAGACGGGCAAGGCGTTCGGCGAGCGCATCCGGTCGGCGATCGAGCGCCAGGTCTTCACGCAAGGGGATCACCAGATGAAGGTGACGGTGAGCGTCGGCGTCGCCGCGATGCCGAACCCCGAGGTGGGTCAGCCGTCGCAGCTCATCGAGGCCGCCGACCGGGCCCTCTATTGCGCGAAGGCGGCGGGCCGGAACCGCGTCGAGGGCTGAAGGTCTGACCAAGTACTTTGGTCAGATCCCTTCGACTGCATTGTTGGTCACGCCTTGAGCGCGTCGGTCGTCGCGATCACGCCCTTCAGGTGCGGCTCCGTGCCAGGGAGCGCCGGGAAGTCCACCGGCGGAGGGAGGTCGCGCAGCTGGGAGAGCTCGACGTCGACGCTGCGCGCGCCCTCGCGGATGGCCTCTCGGAACGCGCCCTGCTTGAGGCGCCGGTCGTTGCTCGTCGCGAGGATCGAACCTCCGGGCTCGAGCACCGAGACGGCGCGCTTGCTCAGCTCGCGCCACATCGAGCCCGAGGTGAAGCGCGTCTTCTTCGTCGACGAGTAGGTGGGCGGATCGACGATCACGAGGTCGAAGCGGCGGCCCCGACGCCGAAGACGCTCGAGCACTTCGAACACGTCGTCGGCGGCGGTCTCGTGGAGGGCCGCATCGAGCCCGGCGGCCGAGAACGCAGCGCGCCCACGCTCGAGCGCGCGCACGGAGGCATCGACGCTCATCACGGAGCTCGCACCGCCCATGCCGGCCACGACGCTGAAGGCGCAGGTGTACGAGAAGAGGTTGAGGACGCGCTTGCCTCCCGCCATCGCTCGCACGCGGGCGCGGTTCTCGCGCTGATCGAGGAAGAGGCCGGTCGAGAGGCCATCGCCCAGGCGGACCAGGAAGGGGACGCCGTGCTCGTGGATCATGAGCTCGTCCGGTGCGGGCGCGCCGCGGAGAGGCTCGGAGGGCGCCAGAGCGCGCGTCGTGGCCTCGTCGAGCGTGTTCGCGCGGAGCGGCCGCCGCTTGACGTACACGCCGCTCGCCCCGGTCGCAGCCAGGCGATCGAGGATCGGATCGAGTCCGAGGTCCTCGCGATAGACGTGCAGCACGAGGTGCTCGCCGTAGACGTCGATGCTGAGCCCTGGCGCGCCGTCACCAGCCTCGTTGACCCAGCGGAACGCCGTCGTTCCCTTCGCGGAAGCGAGCGCGAAGCGTCGCTCCGCCGCGCGCGTGAGGACCTCGTCGAGACCAGCGGGATCGAGCGCGGGATCCTGGTCTCGCCCCGCCACGAAGCGGCGGATGGACCCCGGGAGCGCAGCCTCGACCGTCGTCTCGCCCGAGGCACGAGGCAGGGTGATGCGCTGCGAGTGCAGCGCGAGGCGCGGCCACGGCGCGCCGCCGTACCACGCGTCGCCGCCGACGGGCGCCCCGCGGTGAGCGAGCTGTGCGCGGATCTGGTGCGTCCTGCCCGTCCGGATGATCGCCTCGACGAGCGTGCGATCTCCCGAGCGCTCGATCGCGCGGATCGCCGTCTCCGCGCGCTGCGCGCCTGGATGTTTCGCCGGCACGATGCGCGCAAGCCCGCTGCGATCCTCGGCGAGGTGATCGACCAGCTGCGCCCGATCGGGGACCTTCGCGCCGGACACCGCCGCCATGTAGACCTTCTCGATGGTGCGGCCCTCGAACGCACGGGACAGCCAGGCGTTCGCAGCCGGCCGCTTGGCGAAGACCATCACGCCCGAGGTCTCCCGATCGAGCCGCTGGTGGACCCCGAGGTAGACGTCCGACGTCGTGAGCCCGTCGCGCTCGGCGAGGAACGCTCGAAGGCGCGTCACCACGTCGTCCGCCGCCCCGGCGCGCGCTTCCTGCGAAGGCACGAAGGCGGGCTTGTCGATGGCGATCAGGTCGTCGTCCTCGAAGAGGATCGCGTCCGCCCGGAAGACCGGGAAGGACGTTCTACGCAGCGAGCTCACCCTCGCCGCTCTACCACGAGCCCCTCCCCTACGTGCTCGCTGCGCAGACCGCTACCGTACGTGCTCGCGACGAGCACTACCGTCCGCGGAC
>JBBSAT010000163.1:0-17244 GCA_038252025.1 Polyangiales bacterium
GATCAGGGGCTGGCTGGGCGGCGGAACAGGCGGCGTGGCTCCCCCGCGCGGCGCGAGGCAGTTGTCGCCCTCGGCCGTGAGCCCGGAGGGGCACTGAGGGGGGCCTTCACATCGCCCGAGATCGCGCGCCCATGCCTGCCCGGGCCAGCAGCAGCGACCGCTCGTTTGCGGTGTTCGGACACGTCCCTCGGCGCAGGCATCCTGCGCAGCCGACCGAGCCGGAAGGACGGCGAGCACGGACGCGGCCAACACCGAAGAAAGGAGTATTCTCATGGCGACTCCGCCGCTGCGCCAGGCCCTACGAGGCCTTCGATGAGTGCCACGGAGAAGTCGCGATACTCCTCGTAGAGCGCTCCGGACATGTGGAACGTGTCTCCCGTGCGACGGACGGGAGATCCGTCGAGCGTGACCTGAAACCAGCCAGGTCGATAACACTGGACGATGAATCGGGCTGTCTGACCGCGAGAGCCGGTGGTGTGGGCGGTGACGACGAAGCTGCCGCGCGGGGCGTCTTCGTCGGCGACCGTGTAGCCGTGGGAGCGCGCTCCCTCGACGACCCGCTCGAAGAGCGCGTGCTCGGGGAGCGAATAGGGCCCCGCGACGAAAGGCCGAGTCGACGTACCGCCGCACCCCGACGCCGCCAGGGCGAGACCCAGCGAGACGACCGACAATACGTGTTGCATTCGACGCTCCATAGTTCGGCTCAGATGCCGTCCTCGGGCCGGATGGTATGGACCTCGAGGTGGCGCTCGTCGTAGCGGCTCATCCTGCGGTCGGCCTGGTCGATGAGCTGCTGATAGTTGCCGAGCTCCTCGCGCAGGAGCGGGAACTGTTGCGGATCGAGACCGACCTCCTCGCCGTCGAGGTACTCGGCCAAGTGCGGCCAGTTCTGACTGGCTGGAGTGAGCTTCTCGTCCATGAAGCCCCAGCCCACGGCCATCGTCATGTAGTAGGTGCGGCCAGCGACGACATCCACGTCGATCGCGTCCGCGAACGCGCGATCCCAAGCGATGTAGACGCGATAGTGCCCGGGCGTGAGCGACATCATGCAGTGCGAGGCGTGCGGCACCTGACAGACCGGCGTGCCGTCGGCCGTGAAGAGGACGACGTTCGTCGCGTCGCGGCCGCCGTGGAGCGCGACGAGCACCGCTTGGTCGGCGGGCGCGTGGATCGCCTGCTGCCGCGTCGTCGCGCGCAACGTCATGTCGGGGATCGAGTGGCCGCAGCCGGCGACTGCCAGGCCGCCGAGGCAGATGGAAAGGAGGGTCGTGATGCGCATGGGCTTCTCCGGAGAGCGGGACACTCGCGTGCTGTTCGCGCGCTCCCATCAAGGGGTACCGGTCGCCCACTTCACGTTCCGTGCCCGCCCGCGTTGGTGCGTCAATCCGCGCGTTCTCTGGGGCTGTCACGCGTCTCGACGGCGTTGTCTCGGCTCAGCCGACGAAGCGCACGGTTTCCTGCGCGCGCCGCACGGCGCCTTCGGGGCGCAATGTTCGATGCTCGTCATGCGCACGGCCTCGCTCTAGCCGCGCCCGGTTGCGCAAGTCGGGCAAGGCCGCGGCGTCGCTGCGTCCGCGCTGCCATGCACGCCAGGCGCGCTCGTGCTCTCATCGCGACGTGCCTCCCCATCCGACGCCGATCCACTCGTTCGCGCTCTCTCGGCGCGAGGCCGGCGCGCGCTTCCCGTCTCGATCCCAGGCCACGAGCTCGCCCGTGAGGGTGGCCGCCACGTCGATGGTTCGAGCGATGGGCGCCACCGAGCACCTGGAGACGCGACGATGGCCTCCCATGCTCGTCGCCGAGCGGTCTCGACCGCGCGCGCCCGATGGCGCCGTCGAGGAGCTCGCTCGTTGTGCGGCGTCTCTGCCGCGGCGGGCTGCGCTCGCCGCGATCATCGAGGAGCCCGACGAGATGATCTGGAGCGCGGACGCAAACGCGGTTCGCCGATGGCTCGCGTCGCCCGGATAGCGCGCGCCTCCGCAGCTACACGCGCGGGGGGTGGCGCATGAGCTTCTGCACGCCCTCGAACCCCGGCCCGATCTGGGTCACCGTGACGACATCGTCGGTGCGCACGGTGCTCTGATGCATCTCGACGCCGAGCCAGGCCAGGTCGTACTCGGCGCGGGTGCCGGTCTCGTCGATCGTCCCGGTACCCGTCATGCCCCCGCTCATCGTGAAGCGACGTCCGTCGTCGTCGAGCAGGATCGTCTCGACGCTGCGCTGCATCGGGATCCCCAACCAGCGCACCACCGTCGTGTGAAGCACTCGACCCGAGGTGTCGTACGTCACGGTCGTGTCGAGTGAGAACGTTCCGAGCCAGCGCGGCCACGCCGCCATCACACGCATGCTGAGCCGGTCCGCCGAACGCATGCTCGAGGAAGCGAGCCGCGCGTGGTCGGTGATGCGCATCGAGACGCCCGCGCGCCACGCACCTTCGCATGCCGCGTAGTAGCGATGGTTCGGCCGTTCCGCGATGTTCGCCGTTCGTTGCTCCGTCACTTGCTCTTCGCGCGGCGGCTCAGGGCTGGTGATAGCAGCGGCCGGTCGCCGGGTTGCAGCCCGCGGGCGAGGTGCCCGGATAGACTGCGGGGCAGTTCAGGCTGCCGGAGAAGAAGCCCGACGAGTTGCAGTCGACTCGATAGGTCGAGTCCGTCGCGGAGCACTGCGTCGCGCCCAACGCCGGATCACACTGACGACACTGGTTGTACGTCGGGCTACACCCGAACGCGCACGCGCGCGAGGCGCTGAACCCGGTTCCCGACGAGTTGCACGTCCGCTCGGTCGTCGCGTCGTTGCAGCTCGCGCCGCCCGGCATGCACACGTTGCACTCGTTGCGAGCCATGGCGCAGCCGAAGCCGCACACCGACGCCGCCCAGCCCGAGCCGTCCGCGCACGTCTCGAGCGACATCGTGTCCACGCACCGCATTCCGCCGATCGGGCACGCGTAGCAGGCGCCCGCGGCCGTGTTGCAGCCGTTCGCGCACGCCGTGTCGGCCGGCGTCTCGTCGGTCATCGAGTCGCAGTCGTCGTCGAGGCCGTTGCACGTCTCGGCGACCGGACTGATCGCGCCCGTGCACGGGCCCCACGTACCGTCTGCGCGGCAGATCTGCGCTCCGATGCTGCACGCGCCGACGTCGCTTCCGCACTCCTGGCTCGCGCCCGCCGAACAGCCGGCATCGAAGCCGGCCGCGTCGACGTTGCCGGAGTCGAGGGTGCCCGCATCGACGTTGCCCGCGTCGACGTTGCCCGCATCGACGGCACCCGAGTCCCCGGCGTCGGAGTCGCCGACGCTCGAGTCCATGGTGCCGCCGTCAGCCTCGTCGAACTGGAACTGGTCGAAGTCGCGCACGAAGCTGCAGCCGCCCGCGAGCGCGGACGAGAAGAAGAGTGCCAGCCCGAAGCCTGCCCAAAGTCTCATTCCGATCCTCCGCTCAGAACGTGAGGGCGACGCCGTTGGGCGTGAGCCGCAGTCGCACGTGGTCCTGGCCGCCCCTGTCCGGGCTGCCGCCGTCGAGGAGGCCGAGCACGAGCAGCACGCCGCCGAGCACAGCCGTGCCGATCGCGACGAACGTGAACGCGGTCGAGACCGTCGCGAGGGTCACGCCCTCGTCCCGCACCGGCCGCAGCGAGGAATCGCACTCGGCGCCGGGACACATCGAGGCCAGCTGCGCAAAGCGATCGTCGGCCATCGCGCCCGTCACTGCGAGCACGATCACGGACGCTGCGGCGACGCCGAACGAAGCGATCGAGCCGATCATCAACCCGCTCATGCCGCCGCCGCTCTCCGCGTTCGCGTCGGTCGCCGGTGGTGGCGCGGCGCCGTCGTCGGGGCTCGTCGTCGGGTCGGGGGTGCCGATCTCGCCGGCGGCGATCCGCGCGCGAAGCGCGGTCAGACGGCTCTCGAGCGAGACGCGATTGTCGATGTCCTGCGCCTCGGCGAGGTAGCGCTCGAGCGCGTCGGCCGCGTGGGGCAGGTCGCCGCTGCGCTCGTACGCCATCGAGAGGTTCACGAGAAGCGCGGCCCTCGACGAGAGCCGATACGCTTCCTCGAACTCCCGCGCGGCGTCCTCGTAGCGCGCTTGTTCGTAGTAGCTGCGTGCGGCGAGGAAATGACTGCGAGCTTGCTCGTCGTCGGACTCGACCGGTTGCGCCGAGGCAAGCGATGCGAGCGAGAGCAAGGTGAGCGTCATCGCAAGGAAGACACCAAGACGCGACATGGCGCGCAGGATATCAGAAGGGCGTACCGAATCACGAAGCATGTGGACGCGAACGGAAAGCTCTGGCGATCGCGCCAGCGAGCGATGGCGACCGATGAGGTGAGACTTTGCCCTGGGGCCGCCGGCGCTCCGGGCCGTCGTCTTCGGGGCGGTCTCGTGGCGCTTCTGGGCCTCCTCGAGGCGCACTGGGCTCGAGGTCGACCCGCCGGCCGTCACGGGCTCTGGGCGTTCTTTCGCCCGACACGTTCTTCGCGGCGCGTGCGTCAGAACATGACTGGGTGCAACGTCGCGGGGCGAGCATGCCCCCCCGCCGCTTCACTCTTTGTCACACGGCGGACTGGCACCTCGGCCAGACGCTGCACCGGCGCTCGCGCGATCACGAGCACGCGCGTTTTCTCACGTGGCTCGCCGACCGGCTGGAGGCGCGCGGGACGAACGCGCTCGTCATCGCGGGCGACGTGTTCGACAGCGGGAACCCACCCGGGACGGCGCTGGCGCTCTTCTATGCCTTCCTCGCGGAGATCCGCCGTCGGATGCCCGCGCTCGCCGTGATCGTGATCGCAGGGAACCACGATTCGCCGGCGCGGCTCGCGGCGCCCGACCCGCTCCTCTCGTCGCTGCGCGTGCGGATCGTGGGGAGCGTCCCGTACGACGGTCGGGAGCTCGCGCCCGAACGGATGGTCGTGCCCGTCGAGAGCGCAGACGGTGAGGTGCTCGCGCAGGTGGCGGCCGTCCCGTTCCTTCGGGCTTCGGATCTGCCTCCCGTTCGCAGCGCGGCCTGGTCGTCCGACGTCCACGTCGCCGGCGTCCGCCAGGTCTACGAGCAGGTGCTCCGGGTCGCGCGCGAACGACGAAGGTCCGGCCAGGCGCTGATCGCCACCGGGCACTTCGCGGCCGCTGGCGCTCGGATGTCGAGGGACAGCGAGCGTCTCGTCTTCGCCGGAGCCGACGGGACGCTGCCGATCGACGTGGTGCCGACCGACGCAGGGGTCGGCTACCTGGCGCTAGGCCACCTCCACCTCGCGCAGTGCGTTCGAGAGGGCGTCCGAGAGGGCGTCCGAGAGGGCGTCCGAGAGGGCGTCCGAGAGGGCGTCCGAGAGGGCGTCCGAGAGGGCGGAGCTCCGGGGGGCGAGGCGCGCTACGTCGGCTCACCCATCCCGCTCGCGTTCTCGGAGCGGACGTTCGTGCACGAGGTGCGCTTCGCTTCGTTCGAAGACGGAGAGCTCGCCCTCAGTGAGGGCGTTGCGGTGCCGCGGGCGGTGCCGTTCGTGCGGGTGCCTCTCGAAGGAACGGCGTCGTGCGACGAGGCCATCTCGCTGCTCGCGTCGGTGGACGATGGGCCGGTCGACGAGGCGAGCTGGCCCTGGGTCGAGGTTCGCGCGCGCGGCGGGCCGGGCGAGCGAGAGGTGGCCGCGCGCGTTCGCGATGCGGCCGTCGGTCGACGCCTGCACCTCCTCCGGGTCAGCGTCGAGCAGGATCTGGAGGCACTGGCGCAGCACGCACCGACCGAGGCGCTCGAGGCGCTGGACGTGCGTGAGGTCTTCCTCGCGAAGTGGCGCGGTGAGCGAGCTGTCGAGCCGTCGAGCGGCGTCCTGCTGGCGCTGGAAGAGGCTACGGAAGAGGCACGCGCGCGGCTGGCCGTGAAGCGAAGAGAGGTCCTCGAGGTTCGAGACGGGACGGAGGACGAGGTCGAAAGCGAAAGCGAGAGCGAGAGCGAGAGCGAGAGCGAGAGCGAGACACCCAGACCGCGTCCGGCACGTCGCCTCGACGCCGTGAGCGCGCGCGCGCCGCGGACCAAGCGCTGATGCGGATCCTCGCGATCCGCGGCGCCCGGCTCGCCAGCCTCGATGCGCCCTTCGAGGTGGATCTCACGTCCGAGCCGCTGCGCTCGGCGGGCGTCTTCGCGATCATCGGGCCCACCGGGGCGGGGAAGAGCTCGCTGCTCGACGCGCTCTGCCTCGCGCTCTTCGGCGACACGCCGCGCCTGGCGCGCACCTCGGGCCAGCGGTTCGTGCATGCCGAGCGCGACACGACCCTCGTACCGCTCGACACGACAGCCCGGCCCGACACGACAGCCCGGCCCGACACGACAGCCCGGCCCGACACGACAGCCCGGCCCGACACGACAGCCCGGCCCGACACGACAGGAAGTGGGCTTTCTGCGAACGATCCTCGAACGCTGGTCCGCGACGACGCGCGGGACGCCTTCGCCGAGGTGGACTTCACCGGCGTCGACGGGCGGGTCCACCGTGCGCGCTGGTCGGTGTCGAGAATGCGCGGGAAGGGCGCGCGCGCGCGGCGCCTCCGGCCGGCTTCCTGCTCGTTGCTCGACGTGGCCAGCGGCCAGCTCGTCGCGGGCGGGAAGCGAGAGGTCCTCGCTGCGATCGAGGCGCGCCTCGGGCTCGGCTTCGCCCAGCTCCGGCGGTCCGTGATCCTCCCGCAGAACGAGTTCGCCGCGTTCCTCGAGGCGGGGTCGGACGAGCGGGCCACGCTGCTCGAGCGGGCCACCGGCGCTGAGATCTTCGGCGAGATCGCGAAGGTCGTGCACGAGCGAGCGGCGGCCGCCGCGCGCGATCGCGAGTCTTCGGCGCTCGCCCTCGGCGCGCTGGCGGTGTTGACGGTGGCCGAGGTGGAGGCGCTCGAAGCGCAGCACCGCGCGGAGCGGATCGCCTCGGCCCAGAACGAGGAGCAGCTCGCAGATCTCGTGAGGCGCCGTGAGCGGCTCGAGGGGCTGCGCCTGCTCCGGGAAGAGGAGCGTGAGGCGGTCGACGCCGAGCGCGCCGTCGATGCTCAGCTCGCGCTCGTCGAGCGGGCGCGCGCGGAGGTCGCCCTCCTCGATCGGCTCGCGCCGATCGCTCCCATCCTCGCAGATGAAGAGCGCGCGGCTGCGGCGGTGAGGGTCCAAGCGGCGGGCCTCGAGTCGGCCACGCAGGGCGAGCGCGCGCTGCGGGGGAGCGCCGATCGCGCGCGGGCAGGAAGCCAGGCGGCGCTCGCGGCGCTGGATGCAGCGCGTCTCGAGGTCGAGCAGGCGCGGGAGCGAGTCGCTCGCGCGCGCTCGCTCGAGGCGGCGGTGCAGATCGATCAGGCGGCGCTCGAGGGCCGTCGCGGGGCGCACGACGAGGCCGCGAAGGTCTACGCGGCCAGGACCGAGAGCGCGCTCCGAGCGAGCTCCGAGGGCGAGCGAGTCGAGGCCGAGCGCGTCGAGGCCGAGCGCGTCCTCCACGAGGCGGAGGCCACTCCCGGCGAGGGGCCGATCGAGGATCGGCTGTCCGCGCTACGCCGCATCGCCTCGCGAGCTGTGGTCGTGGACGCCGAGCTCGCGCGCCTCCGCCCCGAGGCGGCGCAGGCCGACCTGAAGCGCGGCGAGCTCGACGAGCGGCACGCCGAGCTCGCGCGCCGGCTGGACGCGCACGCCGCGCGGAGGGAGAGCCTCTCGCGCTCGCTGTCGGAGGCTGAGGCGCGCCTCGCGGAGCTCGGCCCGATCGACGAGGACCAGATCAAGCCGATCGCCATCGCCAGAGATGTGCTCGCTCGCGCGGTGGAGGTGGCGAGCGGGGCGCAGAGCGCCGAACGGGAGTCGCTCTCCGAGCGCGCCGTCGCGGAGCGAGAGTCTGCTCTCGCGGCTGCGGCCGACGCGAGCGTCGCCGAGCAAGCCGCGTCGTCGGCTGCGGTCGAGGTGCGCTTGGCGGAGGCGCGGCGTGCACACGAGCGCATCCTGACGGCGCTCTCGCTCGAGGATCACCGCGCCCACCTGGTGGACGGAGAGCCGTGTCCCCTCTGCGGCTCGCTCGATCACCCGGCCGCCGCGGTCTCCGTCGCGTCGGTGCTGGACGACGAGGCTCGCGCCCGCGTCGAAGAGCTCGCGGCCGAGCTCGCGCGAGGGCGGGAGCGGCGCGCGCGAGAGAGCGCACGGTCGGTCGGTCACGTCGACGCGTCCGGAGCGGCGAGCGCGCGCGCCGCGAGATGGGAGGGCGTGGCCTCCGAGGCATGGAGCGAGCTGGAGGACGTCGCGCGCGCCGTCGGGCTCGCGGGCCACGAGCCGGGCCAGGGCGAAGACGACTTGCTTCACGAAGTCCATCGCTGGGCGCTTCGTGTCACCGCCGAGCGGAGCCTCGATCCCGGCGAGCCCGCCGCACTGCTCGACCGCGCGCGCCGTCTTCTCGAGCTGCGAGAGCGCGCACGCAGCGCTCACGCCCTCGCGCGCGCGGCGAGAGACAGCGCTCACCTCGCCCTCGCCGAGCACGCTGGAGGAGAGGCCGCGCTCGCCGGCGCGTTCTCGGAGAGCCGCGCCGCCACGAAGGCGCTCGCCGAGCGGTCGACCGAGCGAGCGAGCGAGATCGAGGCGCTCTCGGAAGAGCGAGCGTCGTCGATGAGCTCCCTCGCGCTGGCCGGACTTCCACGCGAAGCGATCGGCGCAGAGCGCATCATCGAGGCGCGGCTCGCGTCGGTCGTGTCGGCTCGCGCTCGCATCATCACCTCGGAGCGAGAGCGCTCCCGCTCCCTCTCGGCGCTCGCGGAGGTCACCACGCAGCTCCCCGCGGTGCGCGATCGGGTCGCCCGGCTCCACGATGAGGTCGTCGTCCTCGAGCAGAGGATCCGCGCTTCGAGCGACGAAGCGAGGAGGCTCGTCGGGAGCGCCGGCGCCGAGTCGCTCGACTCTGCGCTCCGCGCGGCCCTCGAGCTCGCGACCGGGCGCGTGCAGGAAGCGCGGGACGCCACGGTGCGCACCGAGGAGCAGCTGGCTCGTCACTGTGAAGCGCTGCGCGAGCGAACGGTCGAGCTCGAGACCGCGCAGCTCACGGCCGCCGCCGCCCGCGACGCGCTCGAGCGCGCTCTCCTCGGGCGCGGGCTGGATCGGGCCACGGCGCAGCGCGTCCTCGGCACGGACCGCGAGGCGATCACGAGCCAGCGCGCCGAGCTGACCCGTCTGGACGGCGCGCGGGCCTCGGCGCGCGCGCGGCGGGAAGAGCGCACGTCGCGACGCATGGCGCACGAGCACGATCTCGGCCCCGACGAGGCCGCGGTGGGCGAGGCGCTGGAGCAGGCGATCACGCTCGCTCGCGCGCGTCGAGACGCGGCTCGCACTGCGGAGGGTCACACCCAAGCGCTCCTCGAGCGCGACCGCGCCGTGCGTGCGGAGGCGAGCGTCCGCGAGGAGGAGCTCGAACGGTCTGCCGAGGACGACGCACGCTGGGGAGACCTGGCGGGCGTGGTCGGGGCCGCCGACGGCAAGCGGTTCCGCGTGTTCGCGCAGGCGCTCACGCTCGATCGGCTGCTCACGTACGCGAACGCGCAGCTCGTCGAGCTCGCGCCGCGCTACTCGCTCGTGCGCGGGCGCAGCGCCAGCGGCCGCGCGGGCGACGCGCTCTCGCTCGCGGTGCTCGACCGCGACGCGGGGGAGATGGTGAGGAGCGTGACGAGCCTGTCCGGCGGGGAGACGTTCCTCGTCTCGCTCGCGCTCGCGCTCGGCCTGTCGGAGATGACGAGCGAGCGTGCTCCGCTCGGCTCGCTCTTCCTCGACGAGGGCTTCGGCGCGCTGGACCCCGAGTCGCTCGATCTGGCGCTCGGCGCGCTCGACACGCTTCGGGCGTCGGGACGCCAGGTGGCCATCGTCACCCACGTCCCGATCGCGCTCGAGCGCTTCTCGGCGCGGGTCGAGGTCATGCCGGCCGGCTCGGGGCGGAGCACGGTCCGCGTGGTCGCGGCCTGAGGGCCCGCCCCGAGTGAGGCTTTTCGGCTGTCCCCAACGACGGCTTCCCTGGCTGCGGGATCCGGCGCACACTGGTCTCATGCCTCATCGGGACGATCGCGAAGCGCTGAACGCCAAGCTCGAAGCCCAAGCGCGAGAGCTGGCTGAGACCAAAGAAGAGAACGACCGCCTCCGGGCGTCCAACGTCCGGAAAGCGACCGAGCTCGAGCGCATACGTGCGCTCGGGGCGCCGGACGCTGCAAGCACCGAAGCTGGGGCGCAGGACGAAGAGTGGACCGACTCGGGCGCGGGCCCCGAGGCGCGCGACGGGGAGTCGCCGCCGCTCCACGCCATGCACCAGCCGCTGGCCTACCACCCGCTCTCGCCGAGCGTGCGTCGTCAGCTCGGTGGGCTGATGATCGCCACCTCGCTCCTCGTCGGCGGCCTCTCGCTCTCCGCGGTTCGTCTCGCCGGGAACAACGCGCACTGCCACGGCGGCTGTCCGCTCAGTCAGATGGCCGGAGCGACGGCGTCCGTGCACGCGACCTTCCCGGCGTCGATCGCCCTGGCCTCCGGCGCGACGAGCCACGTGGACGGTGAAGCCTGCGTCGTGGACGCGACGTTCGAGGCCGACTCGCGCACGCAGCTCCACTCGCTCTCCGCGCTCACGATCGCGTGCGCTGGCGAGACGGTCTACGCGCCCGTCGCGGGCGCGCTCGATGGCGCGGGCCTCGCCTGGGTCGCCGAGACGCCGGGCCGCGCACGCTACGAGATGGTCGTTCGCGACGGCGCGTCCGCCGCGACGCTCGACATCGACAGCTGGGACGGCCGTGCGCGCATCGCCGGCAGCGGCTGGGTCCTCGACCTCGATCTCGCGCCGCTGAGCGCGGAGGTCGCGATGCCCTTCGCGATCGCCGCGCCCTCCGAGGCGGTCGTCGTTCGCGAGGGCCACGTCACGGACGCGAGCGGTCTCGCGGTCGGCACGGCGTGCACCGTCGCTCGGCGGCCGGCTGGCACCGATGCCTTCACGCACCGCGTCGTCGTTCGCTGTGGTGGTCACACGCTCTACGGCGCTGGCCAGACCGGCTACACGTACCCGAGCCGCGATCCGCGCCTCAGCCTCGACGAGCAGGTCTCGTCGGACGACGGCGACGCTCGCATGACGCTGGACCTCGTCCAGAACGAGGTCCACCTCGAGGACGGACTCGGCCTCGTCGCCCAGCACGTCGACATCGCGCTCGACTGAGCTGGCGGCGTCCCCCGACGCATCGACCACGTCCTCGGAGGTCACGCTCGCGTGATTGACTCCGACGCGTCCGCGGACTAATCCGGCTGCGATGTCCATGGCCGTTACGATGCCGACCAGCGAAGCGAGAGACCGTCTCTCGGAGCTCGCTCAGCGCCTGGAAGCGCTGGGGAGGTACCTTTGACGTCGACGGACTTCGCCACGAGATCGATCGGCTGAACCACGGCACCATGGCCCCCGGCTTCTGGGAAGACGCCGAGGGCGCCAAGAAGCTCGTCCAGCAGAAGGCTGGGCTCGAGGCGACCGTAGAGCGGCACGAGAAGGCGACGCGCGAGACCCAGGACCTCCTCGAGCTCATCGAGATGGCCGAGGGCGACGACTCGATCATCTCCGAGGTCGCGAGCCAGATCCCGGTGCTCGCCGAGAACGTTCGCCAGATGGAGGTCGCGCGTATGTTCGCGGGCCAGGTGGATCGCAGCGACGCGATCCTCTCCATCCACGCCGGCACCGGCGGCCTCGACGCAGAGGACTGGACCACGATCCTCCAGCGCATGTACCTCCGCTGGGCGGAGAAGAAGGGCTTCAAGACCGAGATCATCGACCAGACGGATGGCGATGGCGGGGTCAAGGGCACGACGATCATCGTGAAGGGCCCGTTCGCGTACGGGTACCTGCGCGCGGAGAACGGCGTCCATCGGCTGATCCGCATCTCGCCGTTCGACGCGAACGCGCGGCGACAGACGGCGTTCGCGGCGGTCGAGGTGGTCCCCGATCTCGACGACGACGTCGGCGACATCGTGATCAAGCCCGAGGATCTCCAGGTCGACACCTTCCGCTCCGGCGGCAAGGGCGGGCAGCACGTCAACAAGACCGAGTCGGCGATCCGCATCACCCACATCCCGACGGGGACGATCGTCGAGTGCCAGGCCGAGCGCAGCCAGCACAAGAACCGCTCGAGCGCGATGAAGCGGCTCCGTGGCTTGCTCTACGAGCTCGAGCGGCAGAAGCGGGAAGACGAGTTCCAGAAGAACTACGGCGTCGACAAGATGCTGATCGGCTTCGGCTCGCAGGTCCGCACGTACACGATGCAGCCCTACCAGCTGGTCAAGGACGAGCGCACCGAGCACAAGATGTCGAACATCAACGCCGTCCTGGACGGCGAGATCGATCCCTTCGTCGAGAGCTACCTCCTGATGTGGGCCGACAAGCGCAAGGCGCTCGACGACGCGAAGAAGGAGTAGTCCCGCCAGCCGGAGTGCTCGCAGAGCCGGCTTCGGTGCTAAGTGTCCGGCCGCGATGGCCAGCGAAGAAGACCTGATCCAGGCCCGACGGGCCAAGATCCAAGAGCTCGCAGCAGCGGGCGTGAGCCCCTTTCCGAACGACTTCCGCGTCGACGCGGATCGCGAGGGGGAGCGCAAGCGCGCGGCCGAGATCCTCACCCATCCCGAGCGCCGCGCCGGGCTGCCGCTCGAGGACGAGCTCACGGGTTCCGAGGATCCGGTCTGGGTCTACGGGCGGGTCGTCTCGAAGCGCGGGCCCTTCGTCGTCCTTCGCACGCCGTACGGAGACGTTCAGGCGCTCGTCCGCGACAAGGTCGGCAAGGACGGGAAGGGCGTCACGCTCCCGGCGGAGGACGCTTCCGTCTTCGCGGCGATCGACCTCGCGGACCACGTCGCCGTCCAGGGTCCCTTGATACGCACGCGCACTGGCGACGGCGCCGTGCGCGCAGACCGCTACCGGCACGTGGGCAAGGCGCTGCTCCCACCGCCGGAGAAGTGGCACGGGCTCACCGACGTCGAGAAGCGCTACCGCGAGCGCTACGTGGACCTCTTCGCGAGCCCGGACGTCGCGCGGGTCTTCCGTGCGCGCGCGCTCGTCGTGAAGACGCTACGCAGCTACCTCGACGGTCACGGCTTCCTCGAGGTCGAGACGCCGCTGCTCCATCCGCTCCGCGGTGGCGCGACGGCGACGCCGTTCGAGACGCACCACAACGTCCTCGACGCCAAGCTCTACCTCCGCATCGCGCCGGAGCTCTACCTGAAGCGCCTCCTCGTAGGCGGGCTCGATCGCGTCTACGAGATCGGCCGCTGCTTCCGCAACGAGGGCGTGTCGGCGCGACACAACCCCGAGTTCACGATGCTCGAACTCTACCGCGCGTACGCGACGTACGAAGAGCTCATGGACATGACGGAGGACATGCTCCGGACCGTGGACGGAGCGCTGCGAGCGGCGTTCCATCACGAGGGCAAGACGCGCGAGGAGCACCCGCCGAACGCGTGGTGGGACGACCGCCAGTACACGTTCGACCACCCCTTCGTGCGGGTGGACATGCGCGACGCGATCGCGACGCGCTGCTCTCTCGACGAGGCGCGCGACGGCGTCTCCCCGACGCCGTTCGACGGGCGCATCACGCGCGCCGTCCTCGACCAGCCGGACGCGCTGCGCACCCTCGTGGACGAGACGTTCGCACCCGCAGCGCTCAAGGAGCGGATCGGCAAGCTTCCGAACGTGGTGCGACAGCGCTGGTTCGACGCCATCAAGCACCTCGTGAAGGACGTCTCGCACGGCGAGCGTGTGTTCGCCCTCTACGAGGTTCTCGTCGAGCCCGACCTCGCGAAGCTCTACCGGACGCACGACGGCGCGAAGTCGGTCCCGGTCTTCGTGACGAAGCATCCCTTCGAGATCTCGCCGCTCGCGCGAAGGAGCGACAGCGAGCCCGCCGTCACCGATCGCTTCGAGCTCTTCATCGAGGGACGTGAGCTGGCGAACGCGTTCTCGGAGCTCACCGACCCCGACGACCAGGCGGCCCGCTTCAACGCCCAGCTCGAGCGCCGCACCACGGGCGACGAGGAGGCGATGGACTACGACGCCGACTACATCCGCGCGCTCTCGCACGGCATGCCTCCAGCTGCGGGCTTCGGCCTCGGCGTGGATCGCCTGGTGATGATGCTCGCGGCTCAGCCCTCGATCCGCGACGTGCTCCTCTTTCCGGCGATGCGGCACGAGACCAAGTGAGCGTCGATCGCGGCGGCTCCAGCTCGGTTCGGGCCTTCGTCATGCTCGGCGTCGGCCAGCTCGTCCTGGCAGCGGGCGTCGCAGCGCTCTTCGGCCTCGGCATCTCGCTCGAGGCCTCGGCGCTCGGCGGGATCTTCCTCGCGCTCGCCCTCGTCGAGCTCGGACGCGCGGTCCTCGCGCGGCGCGGGCGCGAGCCACGGGTCCTTCGCTTCGGCTGGCCCGCGGCGCTCTGGGCGCTGGCCGCGGCGCTCTCGTACGCCGTCGGGCCCGTGTGCTTCGCCGTCCACGAAGCGCTCTCGCCCGACGAAGCGCTTCCCTACGTCTCCGCCGTCTTCGTCTCCGGCGCCGCGCTCTCGGTGTTCTCGGCGAGCAACGTTCTCTCTCGTGCTTCGCGCGTCGCACAGGGCACGGCAGGGTCGGTCCGGCTCGTCGTCGGCGCGGTCGCGAGCCTCGTCATCGTCGTGGCCGAGCTCGCGTTCGCGGTCGTGCTCGTCGTCGCTGGGCACTCGCGCGTCTCGTTCGATCTCTCCTTCGCGCTCGATACACCAGGGACGAGCCCGCTCGGCACCTACCTCGAGACGCTCGACACAGTCGCGTACGCGCAGGGCCTCCAGGGGCTGCTCTACCCCGCGTACGTCCTCGGCGGCGTCGCGGCGGTCGTGCAGCTGGGCGCGCTGCTCTCCAGCTGGTTCCTGGCGCCCGAGCGCGTGCGGCGGACCGTCTTCTACGTGGTGGACTCGACCCTTCTCCTCGCGTTCATCTTCGCGCTCTGGACGCTCCCGTTCACGCCCCCCGAGACACACCCCGAGGCCGTCCAGCTCCCGGCGATCGCGCTGTCCATCACGACCGTCTTCGTCGTCCGCGCGATCTTCCGCTTCATGCCGATCGTGCTCGATCTGATCGAGCTGCTCGGGTTCCGAACGCTCGTCGCCGCTCGCATGCTGCGCGCGAAGAAGAGCGGCTTCCTCACCATCATCGGCTTCCTCTCGATCCTCGCCGTGAGCTTCTCTTCGTGCACGCTCGCGACGACGCTCAGCGTGATGGGCGGCTTCCGCGCGGATCTCCAGCAGAAGATCCTCGGCAACCACGCGCACGTCGTCATCGATCAGGAGTACGGGACGTTCGAGGGCTGGGGGCCGATCCTCGATCGGGTCCGCGCCATCGACGGGGTCGTCGGCGTGACGCCCTACGTCGCCGGCGAGGTGATGATCACGAGCGCCTCGAACCTCGCGGGCGCCCAGCTGCGCGGCATCGATCCTGCCACCATCGGCGACGTCACGGATCTTCCTCGCAACATGCGACACGGCAGGCTCGACTACCTGAGCGACCCCGCGAGCATGCTCGACCTCACGCCGGAGGAGATGAACGGAAGTCTCCTGATCCCCGAGCTCCTGCCGAGCGGCGACGATCTCGAGCCCGAGCTCGAGATCGAGGACCACGACGCCGGCCTCGCGCGCGATCACGAGGACGCGCTCGGCGCCGAAGGGGAGGGCGAGAGCGACGCCCCGACCGGGCTGCCGCCCGTGCCCGGATCTCGCGGCGATCACGGCAGCCTGATGCGCGAGATCGACCAGATGCTCGCCGAGATCGACGAGCGTCAGGGCGGTGCGCCCAACCTGCGCTCGCTCGGCGCCGCGCGGGAGGATCCCACGGCCAGCGCGCGCGAGCGGATCGGCAGCGACCTCGACGAGTTCCTGCTTCCGGAAGCGCTGCGCGATGCTCCGTCGTCCCGCGACGTGTTGCCCGGCCTCATCGTCGGACAGGAGCTCGCCCGCAGCCTGCGCCTGCACGTCGGCGACGAGGTGAACGTCGTCTCGCCGAACGGCGACCTCGGCCCGACCGGCCCGGTCCCGCGTACGCGTCCCTTCCGGGTCGCCGGGATCTTCTACAGCGGCATGTACGAGTACGACATGCAGATGGCGTACACCGACCTCCCGACGGCGCAGCGCTTCCTCGGCGCGGGCAGCGGCGTGAGCGGCGTGGAGATCGCGGTCGACGACTGGGAGCGCGCCGAGGTCTACGCGCGAGAGGTGGCGACCGCGATCGATCGCCGCGAGCTCCGCGTCCGCAGCTGGCAGGAGGTGAACCGGAACCTCTTCGGCGCGCTCGAGCTCGAGAAGCTCGCGATGTTCATCACGCTCGGCATCGCGATCCTCGTCGCGAGCTTCTGCGTCGTCGGCACGCTGACGCTCATGGTCCAGGAGAAGGGCCGCGAGGTCGCGATCCTCAAGGCGATGGGCGCCGAGGACAGCACGATGGTCGGCATGTTCCTCCTCCAGGGCCTCTTCATCGGCGTGGTCGGCGCGCTCTCGGGGCTCGGCCTCGGGTACGTGGCCTGCTTCGCCGCGCAGCACTTCGGCATCCACATGAACCCCGAGGTCTACTACATCGATCAGCTACCGGTTCACATCGACCCGGTGGAGTTCTCGCTCGTCGGGGTCGCTGCCGTTCTGGTATGCGTCCTCGCGACGATCTACCCGGCCATCCTCGGCAGCCGTCTCAAGCCGGTCGACGCGCTCCGCAACCTGTAGGACTCATGACGGACAGCGAGCCCACCCCCAGCGAAGTCGTGCCCGAGACCGAGGAGGCTGCGGCCTCGACCGTCGTCGAGGCGCCGGAGGGCGTCGTCGAGGCGCCGGACCGCCCGCCCGAGCCCCGGCGCGAGCTCGTCCGCGTCGTCGGCGTGAGCAAGAAGCTCCTCCACGAGGGACGCGAGGTTCACATCCTCCACGACGTCGAGCTCTCCATCGACGCGGGGGAGATGCTCTGCATCGTCGGGCCGTCCGGCGCAGGCAAGAGCACGCTGCTGCACATCCTCGGGACGCTCGATCTCCCGACGCAGGGTCGCATCGTCTTCGAGGGCGAGGACGTGACGCGCTACTCGAGCGCGCGGCTCGCAGACTTCCGGAACCGGCACCTCGGGTTCGTCTTCCAGTTCCACCACCTCCTGCCGGAGTTCACGGCGCTCGAGAACGTGATGATGCCCGGCCTCATCCGCGGCACCGCGCGCTCCACCCTCGAGAGGGCGGCGAGGTCGTTGCTCGACGAGGTCGGCCTGACCCATCGTCTCACCCACC
>JBBSAT010000164.1:0-17241 GCA_038252025.1 Polyangiales bacterium
CCTTGCTGGAGGGCTCCTTGTGCGTGAGGGCGGCCTTGACGTAGTCGCGGTTCATGCGCGCGATGAACGACACGCTGATCTGCTTGGGGCACGCCGACTCGCACTCGTAGTGGTTCGAGCAGCCGCCGAAGCCCAGCTTCTCGTGCGCCCTGACCATGCCGAGGACTCGAGTGTCGCGCTCGGCCTGGCCCTGCGGCAGGAGGCCGAGGTGGCTCACCTTCGCGCCGACGAAGAGGCTCGCGCTCGCGTTCGGACAGGCGGCGACGCACGCGCCGCAGCCGATACACGCCGCCGCGTCCATCGCCTCGTCGGCGACGAGCTTCCCGATCGGGATGATGTTCGCGTCGGGCGCCGATCCCGAGCGGGCGGTGATGTAGCCGCCTGCCTGCACGATGGTGTCGAAGGCGCGGCGGTCGACCGAGAGATCACGAAGCACCGGGAACGCTTCCGCGCGGAAGGGCTCGACCCAGATCTCCTGGCCGGTCTTGAACTGCCTCATGTGGAGCTGACAGGTCGTGGTCGCCCGCTGCGGGCCGTGCGGGCGGCCGTTGATGACCATGCCGCACATGCCGCAGATGCCCTCCCGGCAGTCGTGGTCGAACGAGATCGGCTTCTTGCCGGCGCCGATGAGGCGCTCGTTGACCACGTCGAGGAACTCGAGGAACGACGCGTGCGTCGAGATGCCCGTGGCCTGCGCGCTGTAGTCCTCGAAGCGGCCGGCGTCCTTGACGCCGTCCTGCCGCCAGACGTGGAGCTTCAGATCGATGGTTTCGCTCATGAGCGCCTCACTTGTACGACCGCTGAGACATCTTCACGAACTCGTAGGTCAACGGCTCGATGTGCCGTTCCTGGGCCCCGGTTCGCGCTTCGGCGCTGTCGCCGGAAGTCGGCCCTTTCCACTCCCACGCTGCGATGTGGGCGAACTTGTCGTCGTCGCGAACGGCCTCGCCTTCCTTCGTCTGGTGCTCTTCGCGGAGGTGGCAACCGCAGCTCTCTTCCCGCGCGAGCGCATCCCTGCACATGAGCTCACCGAGCTCGAAGAAGTCCGCCACGCGGTTCGCTTTCTCGAGCTCCGCGTTCAGCTCCTCGCCGCCGCCGACGATCTTCACCTCGCGATGAAACTGCTCGCGCAGCTCGGGGATGTCGCCGATGGCCTTCTCCAGGTCCTTTGCGTTTCGCGCCATCCCCGCGGCGTCCCAGATGATCGCTCCGAGCTTGCGGTGGAACCAGTCTGCCGTGTGCTTGCCCTTCGGACCATTGTCGATGAAGCGCGTGACGCGCGCGGTGGCCTCGGACACCGTCTGCTTCACCGCCGCGTGGCTCTCGTCGACCGTCGACTCGCCGCGCGCCGCGAGATAGTTGCCGATCACGTAGGGGAGGACGAAGTAGCCGTCGGCCAGGCCCTGCATCAGCGCGCTCGCGCCGAGCCGGTTGGCCCCGTGGTCGCTGAAGTTCGCTTCGCCCGCGACGAAGAGCCCGTCGATGGTGCTCATCAGATCGTAGTCCACCCAGAGGCCGCCCATCGTGTAGTGGGTCGCCGGGTAGATGCGCATCGGCGTCGCGTACGGGTCGTCGCCGGTGATCCGCTGGTACATCTCGAAGAGGTTCCCGTACTTCTCCGCGATCACGTGCTTCCCGTCGCGCGCGACGGCGTCCGCGAAGTCGAGATAGACGCCGCGGCGCACGCCCTCGATCTCCGGGCCGACGCCGCGTCCTTCGTCGCAGACGTACTTCGCGGCGCGCGAAGCGATGTCGCGCGGCACGAGGTTCCCGAAGCTCGGGTACTTCCGCTCGAGGTAGTAGTCGCGGTCGGCCTCCGCGAGCGCGCTCGGATCTCGCTCGCAGTCGCCCGCGCTCTTCGGAACCCAGACGCGCCCGTCGTTCCGCAGCGACTCGCTCATCAAAGTCAGCTTGCTCTGGTACTCGCCGGCCTGCGGGATGCACGTCGGATGGATCTGCGTGAAGCACGGGTTGGCGAAGAGCGCGCCTCGACGGTGCGCGCGCCAGATCGCCGTGGCGTTGCAGCCCTTGGCATTGGTGGAGAGATAGAAGACGTTGCCGTAGCCGCCCGTGGCGAGGATCACGACGTCGGCGAGGTGCGCCTCGATCTTGCCCGTCACCAGATCGCGCGTGACGATCCCGCGCGCGCGCCCCCCTTCCACGATGAGGTCGATCATCTCGCAGCGCGTGTGCATCTCGACGTGCCCGCCCGCGATCGTCCGCGAGAGCGACGAGTAGGCGCCGAGCAAGAGCTGCTGTCCGGTCTGGCCGCGCGCGTAGAACGTCCGGCTGACCTGCGCGCCGCCGAAGCTCCGGTTGGCCAGCTGGCCGCCGTACTCGCGGGCGAAGGGGACGCCGAGGGCTGCGCACTGGTCGATGATGTCGACGCTGACCTCCGCGAGGCGGTGCACGTTGCTCTCTCGCGAGCGAAAGTCCCCGCCCTTCACCGTGTCGTAGAAGAGGCGATGGATGCTGTCGCCGTCGCCCTGATAGTTCTTCGCGGCGTTGATCCCGCCCTGGGCGGCGATCGAGTGCGCGCGCCGCGGCGAGTCCTGGTAGCAGAACGACTTCACGTGGTAGCCGAGGTCGGCCAGCGAGGCTGCGCCGGCGGCGCCTGCGAGGCCGGTCCCGACCATGATGATCTCGAACTTCCGCTTGTTGGCGGGGTTGACGAGCTTCATCTCGAACTTCCGCTGGCTCCAGCGGCTCTCGATGGGGCCCGTCGGACTGTTGGCCTTCAACTGCATCGTCTTGGTCCTTCGCAGCGACTCGGGGGCGTCACGGAACGTCGCTACCGACGACGCGCGCGAGGATGAGCAGCGGGATGGCGAGGTTGCCCACGCCGACGAACGCTGCGAGCGCGGCCGTCCCCGCGCGGATCCGCGGCGTGTAGCTGGGGTGGTTCAGCCCGAGGCTCTGGAACAGCGACTGGCCGCCATGGAAGAGGTGGAGCGAGACCATCGCGTTCGCGATCAAGTAGATCGCCGTGATCCACCACACCCGAAAGCCGTGGACCACGTTCGAGTAGACCTCACCGAACTGGAAGCGATAGCCGGGCACGAGGTCCGCGCCGCCGGTGAGGTGAGCGAGGTGGAAGACCACGTAGAACGCGATGATCGGCCCGGACAGCAGCATCGTGTAGCGCGCGTACGTCTGGATCGCGCTCATCGGCGCGGCGTCCTTGTACTCGCGATAGCGCGTCTTGCGGGCCGCGCCCGACTTCCGCGCGATGTCGAACGTGAGGACGATGTGCGTGACGAGCGAGACGAGCAGCACGACCCGCGCGCCCCAGAGAAGCTCGGGGATCGCGTGCAAGAGCGCGCCGTAGTCGTCGAGCGCTTCCTCGCCGAGGAACACGAGGAGGTTCCCCGCGAGGTGCACCACGACGAAGCCGAACAGCACCGCCCCCGTCACGGCGACGATCGCTTTCTTTCCGATGCTCGTCTCGACCAGCGTCATGGCCTTCTGCATGCCTCGAACGCCTTTCATGAGGCCGCGCGCGCGAGCGCAACGGTTGGACACCACCGGCGCGAGCGTCGCGCCTCCGGGATCGCGCGAGCCTTACTCCTCGCGGCGCACCGAATCAAATGCGGATCGCGCCCGCGGCGGACTGTGCGAGGATCGGCCCGGATGCATCGATGGGCGATCGCTGTGCTCGGGGTCGCAGCGATGCTCGCGACGGCGTCGCGCGCGTCCGCGGACGAGGACGAGGACCCGCCGGCCGTCGCCGAGAGCAGCCCGGCCACGGCCGTGCACCATGTGGAGGCTCCGCCGCCGCCGGCGGAACAAGAACGTGAGCTTCTGCTCGACATCCGAGGTGCGGCGGTGGTCCCCGTCTACGTGGGCGGGCTCTGCCCGGGCGGGCACGAGTGCGTGCTGAACGCGGGCGTCGGCATCGGCGTGACGGTCGAGCAGCGGTGGCCCGATCACTTCGGGCTGCTGCTCTCCTACGACGCCTGGGTGGTCGACAGCGACTCGCTGTTCGAGATCGGGCTGATGCACAGCTTCCGCATCGGGTTCCGCTACGTGATCGACCTCAGCCTCAACGTTCATCCCTTCATCGAGGCCAGCGCGGCGTTCCTCGCGTTCGGCGACACCTCTCAGGTGTCGGCGCTGGGCGGCGCGATCACGGCGGGCACCGGGGCGGAGGTCGAGATCTCGGACTCGATCGCGGTCCTCGTCGACGCTGAGCTCTGGACCCTCGCGACGGGCTCTTTCGAGACGAGGGACGGGATCCATCGGAGCGACGGGTTCGGCGCGAACCTGGCTGTCCAGATCAGCGTGGGCGTCGAGGTCCTCATCGGGACGATCTGAGCCGCGGACGGAAGCGCTGACCGTACGGGCTCACCGCACGACGAGGCCGACGCCGAGGGTGAGGAGCGCTTCGACGTCGTCCCCCGCGACCCAGTCGTCCACCACGAGCACGGTCGCGCGCATCTCGACCCCGAGGTGCGGATCGAGCAGCACGGTGACGGGCAGGCTCCACCCCGCGTACCAGGCAGGTCCGAGGTCGGGCCTCAAGATCACGCCGAACTCCGGAAGCAACGAGCCGTAGATGCTCGGCAGGCGGAAGCCTTCGTGCTCTGGCGCGATCCCCATCGAGGGCCCCACGCCGATCGACACGGCCCAGAGGTTCGCGGTCTGCGAGGGCATGAGCGCGAAGGAGCGCACGCGGAGGTCTGCGCCGACGATGTTCCCGAACATCAGCATCATGAACTCGTCGTCGGAGCTCCGAGGCTGCCACACGTAGCGAAAGCCCCCGGAGACCTCGCCGCCGACGAGCGCAGCGTCGGAAGCGGCGAGGACGCCGAAGGACGCCTGCGCGTCGAGCTCCCAGCGGAGCCCGCGCTGACCGTCGACGGAGAAGCGCGCAGGCACCGGTGGGCCGGGTGGAGGCTCGGGGTGGTTTCCGTACGACCATGCGAGCGATGCGAGCGCGCCGTCACTTCGAAGGCGCTCGACCTCGCGGCCGAAGCCCTCGCGGTCGGTCGGAAACGTCTCCACATCGGCGACGGCGTGCTCGGCGCGCGCGGTCGAGCCCGTCCCTGGACAGCGCGGGGGCTCACAGCCCGTCACCTCGCGCACGGGGGCGCAACGAACGCCCGCGCAGAGCGCCAGCGGGGCGTCCGTCGAGGCGGGAAACCAGGCCTCGTCGGGCGCGATGAGGACGGCCGGAACGTCCGCCCCGAGCGAGAGCAGCCTGGCAGCGCGAGAGGGCGCTTGTGCCTCGGCGGACGCGGCGCGGGAAAAGAGCGTGAGGAGAGCGAGGACGAGGGCTCGATGAAAGTTCTGCACGCGCCGTTCGACGCGCACCTGTCCCCGTGGATCTACCGCGAGAAACCTTGAATACGGGCGCGATCGCCCCCGTCAGTGCCGCCTCGCCCGTGCGAGTCGAGAGGCGTGGCGCTCAACCCGATGGCGGCGGATGGGCGGCGCGAAGCTCGTCGGCGGCGCGCATCTCGTCGATCATCCGCGAGGTGATCTCCTCCACGGGCGCGAGGTCGTCGGTCAGCACGGTGGCGTCGTCCGGGATGACCAGCTCCTCGAAGTCGAGCCTGGGCTTGTTCGCGAACGCAGCCGCGTCGGCCGGCACGCCCTCGCCGAGGAGATCCCGCGAGAGACGAGCGACGACCTCGTCGAGCGAGGTCCGACGTGGGAACGCGAAGAGGATGTGGTTGCGACGCCCCGCGTGGATGACGTGGATCGACTCGAACGAAGTGCGGATCGTCGCCGCGATGGTGGAGAGGAGCACGTGGGAGGCCGAGCCGTCGTACACGTTCATCACCATGACGCCGTCGTCCTGGAGCAGCGCACGAACCGCGGCGAACGCCTCGCGGGTCACGAGATAGAACGGCTGGTACATGCCTCCCTGATAGAGGTCGACGTGCACGACGTCGTAAGGCCCCCGAGCTTCGCGCAGGTAGGCGCGTGCATCGGCGACGTGTGCGTGGAAGCGATCGTCGGTGGGCAGATCGAAGTAGCGGCGCGCGGCGCTCACCACGTCGGGATCGATCTCGACCGCATCGATCTCCGCGTCGGGGGCGGCGATGCGCGTCGCCCACACGCTCGCGCCCGCGCCCATTCCGAGGACCAGCGTGCGGTGCCCGCGGGCGTAGAGCGGCCCGTACAGAAAGAAGTCGAAGTAGCGGCCTCCGAGCCCGCCCTCGACAGGTCGGATGGTCTGCGCCGTGCGTTGATCGTTCAGCGAGAGAAAGCGCTCCCCGTCGTGCTCGAAGACGCGCACGAGGTTGTACTCGGACTCGTGCAGATAGATCGTGCCTTCGCTCCAGCCGAACCCCGGGAGCGCGGGAAGGATGACGAACGGAACGATCGCGAGCGCGGCGGCCTTCTTCCGGCGCGCGGCGAGACCGGCCAGCCCGACGACGGCCGTGAGCACCGCGCAGCCGACGAGCGTCGCGCGCGTGCCGAAGGTCGGGATGACCAGGAAGCTGGTCGCGAACACGCCGACGATGCTGCCCACCGTGGAGATCGCGGAGACGTTTCCGACGGTCGCGCCGACCTGTACGTCCTTCGCGAGAAGGCGCGTGACGTAGGGGCCTGTCATCGCGAGCGCGCTCATCGGGAGCGTGAACACGAGCAGCGTCGCGACGAGCGGCCCCGTGCGAGCGCCGAGCGTGGCGCACCACTCGAGCAACGGGATCGCGACCCCCAGGATCCCGGCCTGATAGATCGCGCTCGCCGTGATCGCGACGAAGAGCGGCGTCTCGTCGACGATCCCGTTCCGCGCGCTTCGATCTGCGAGGCGACCGCCGAGCGCATAGCCCAGCGTCAGGGCGACGAGCACGACGCCGATCATCGCCCCCCAGACGTACTGCGAGTAGCCGAAGTGCGGCGCGTAGAGGCGGAAGGCCACCAGCTCGAGGGCCATGATGACGAGGCCAGTCAGGAACGTCGTGACGAGCCAGAGCGCGCGACGCGCAGGAGAAACCTCGGCCACCGACTACCTCCGGCAGATCGCGATGTCGAAGCCAGCGATCGGCTCGCAGCGGTAGCCCGTCGGACAGAGCCCGTCCATGCAGAGTCGGGTGCAGAAGCCTGCCGTGTCGCAGAGGCCGCTCGCGCAGTCCCGACCGTTCGCGCAGGACTGGGTGAGATCGCGCCCGCCTGCTCGCTCGCACACGAGCGTGACGTCGCTGCCGCTGATGAGCGGGTAGCACCCGAGGCCAGGGGCGCAGCCGCCGGCGGCCGAGCAGGCCTGAGTGCAGATCGGTCCGAGCGGCGCGCTGTCGTCACAGGCGCCGCTCCGGCACGTGTTGAGCCCGGTCGCCGGACAGGGCGCGCCGATCGCCAGATCGCCGAGGACGTCGGACGGCGGAATGCAGAGGGACTCGACGGTCCCGAGCGAGGTGTCGCACACGTAGGGAGGCAGCCCGGCGAGGCGACGCGGACAGTCGCTCGGAGATCTGCAGACCGACGTACACCCTCGCGTGCCGATGCAGAGGCCCGTCGCGCAGTCGGCAGCCGCGGCGCACGGTCGCTCGATGTCGACGCAGATCGGTGTCGCCGAGCCGCCGGCGTTCGTGCACGCATAGCCGGCGGGGCACTCGGACGCCGAGCCACACGCTCTGGTGCAGCGTCCCCCCTCCGGCGTACCGAGGCAGAGCCCGAGCGTGCACCGCTCCGGCGCCCCGACCGAGCATGGCGCGCCCGTATCGTCAGGACGACAGACCCGCGTGGTGCCGGAGAGCGCGCAGACGTGCTCGTGCGCGCACTCGAGGTCGCTCCCGCACGTCCGCGAGCAGAACCGCGTGCCGCCGCGGTCTGCCTCGCATAGACCGCTCGCGCAGTCGCCCGGCGCCGTGCAGCGATCGATGTAGGCGCCCGTCCCGAGAGGCGTCGCCGCGTCGATCCCGGGGCCCGCATCCGCCGCGATCGTCGCATCGAAGGGCGCGGCGTCGTCGCGGCTCGCGGCATCGTCGCCGCTGGGGGCGTCATCGCCGGTGCCACCGTCGTCCGAGGCGGAATCCGAGCCACCGCCGCCGTCCCTGCCGCCCGCGTCGAAGCGAGGAAGGCCCGCGTTCGCGCAGGAGACGAGCAGAGCGAGCACGACCGAGACGAAGCCAGTCCGCATACGCCCCCATCGTCGCACGAGCGCGGTCCCTCGCGCGAGCGAGCGTGTCAGGCCGGGACGCTCCAGGGCGCGCACTGCTTCACTACCCAGGCGAGGTCCAGCACGGCACGCTCGGTCCCCCTCGCCTCGACGTCTCCCGCTCCCGTGACGATCGCCTCGACGCTCGGGCCCTCCTGCGCCGCGATCTCGATCTCGGCTTCGGGAAAGTCCCGCTGGACTGCTTCGCGGAGCAAGGACGCATACCGATCGGCGCTACGCGCGACGTCGATCCCATGGTTTCCGCCGCAGAGCGCGCGCGCCGAAAAGCGGATCGCGATCCGCACGGCGCGCCGTCAGAATTCGCCGAAGAGATCGGCCATCTTCACGTCGAGCGCCACGGCGATCTTGTAGAGCGAGCCGATGGACGCGCTCGATTCCGCGCGCTCGATCTGCGAGAGCAACGACACGCTCAGGCTCGTGCGGCGGGAGAGCTGCTTGAGCGTGAGATCGCGATCCTTGCGAAGCCCGCGGATCGTCTCGCCGATGTGCTTGTGAAGGCTCTCCTCGGGCGAGCGAATGAGGCCCTTCTTGCGCATCACGCGGTCCAGCACCGCGCGGAATTCTTCGGGATTGAAGGGCTTGCGGACGTAGTCGACGGCGTCGAGCTTCATCCCCTGCACGGCCGACTCGAACGACGGGTAGCCCGTGAAGATCACGACGGCGATGTCGCTGTCGATCTTCCGGATGCGCCGCAGGACCTCGAGGCCGTCCATCTTGGGCATCATCAGGTCGAGAACGACGAGGTGGAAGCCGCCGTTCTTGACCTCGGACTCGACCGCCGTGGGATCGCTCTGGGTGTGAACGTCGAAGCCGTCCTTCCCGAGAAACGTCTCCATGTACTCACCGATGGCGGGATCGTCGTCGACGACCAAGACCTTCACTGCGGCTGCGCTCGGCATCAGGCGAACCCCTTCGTCACTTACCCGGCCCGAGGTAGAGCGAGCCTGCCGAGAGCGCCCTGGCAGCGGGCCAACTCCAGCGTCCCCAGCTCAGCAAACCCCGGCTCAGCCCGACCTGAGCAAAAAGCCCAGCCGACTGAGTCACTCGTCGGCCAGAGAAGCGGGGAGGGACCACAGGGTCCCTCCGGGAAGATCGGGGCGAAAGGATTCGAACCTTCGACTCCACGGTCCCGAACCGTGTGCGCTACCAGGCTGCGCTACGCCCCGGAGGAAACGAAGCGGTGCTCTAGCCGTCCGTTTCCACGGTGTCAAGCAGGGCTGTAAGGGGCGAGGGCTCGCTGCCACACCCGACCGGTTGCCGGAGCCCTGCCCATATGGTTCAAGGGCGCGTGGAGAGGGGATGGCCGCGAGCCCGAGAGATCGCATCGTATCTCGTCGTGGGCGCCCTGATGATCGCGCTCCCGGGCCGTGCGCGCGCCGGCAACGACGAGGCCGTGCTGATCGGAAACGAGGCGGCGATGACCGGCGGCGCGGTCACCGCCACGACCTCGGACGGGTCCGCCATGTGGTACGACCCGGCAGGCATCGCCTCCGTCACGCGCGGGCAGATCGACGTCAGCGGAAGCGCGACGCAGCTGCGGATCGCGGACACTCCCGCGCTGCTCTCCTCCGCGACGACGGGTCGTTCCGCCGACGGTGGGTACCTGGAGGTGATCGGCATTCCGAGCGCCGTCGCCCTCGTGCGCCGGCTCGAAGGACAGCTGGTGCTGGGCTTCGGCATCTTCACCCCGTCGCTGACCAACCACACGGATCGTGTGAGCCTCGACGACGCCGTCTCCGGAGCGCTGACCCGCTGGCAGCTCGTCCAGCAGGAGACGAGCCAGAGCACCTACGCGGGGCTCTCGCTGGGCTACGCCGCCAGCCCGAACGTGCGCGTGGGCGCGACGCTCTTCGGGCTCTATCGGCAGACGACCCTGTCGACGCACTTCTTCGGCGGCACCGAGAGCTCCGGCGGCGACACGTTGTTTGCGAGCGGGAGCTCCAGCCTGTCTTCCCTCCAGAGCGTCGGGATCGCGCTCGCGGTCGGTGTGCAGTGGGACATCGTCCCGGGGCTCACGCTGGGCGTCTCCGTGCGATCGCCGGATCTCCAGCTGGGCTCGCTGTTCCGGTCGACCTCGGCGCGCATCACCGCTTCGAGCGGAGGGATCCTCTTCGATCCGATCGACGAGTCCGGCCTCGCGCCGAACGTGCAGGTGATCACCCCGACGCACCTGCGCGCCGGGCTCGCGATCCGCGGCTCGCGAGGTTGGCTCGCGATCGACGTCGACGTCGCCCACGATCTCTCGTCGGACTCGCTCGACATCCATCGCCGATGGATCTTCAACGCGCGCGTCGGAGGCCGCTACTACGTCGACGAGAACTTCTCCGTGGGCGGAGGGCTGTTCACCGACACGAGCCCGGTCAGCGCGATCCAAGCGTACGGCCAGACGCAGATCGACTTCTTCGGAGGCGCGCTCGGGCTCGAGCTGCACACGCCGCACTCGCTCGCGCCCGGCGAGGCCGCGCCCGACATCGTCTTCGCGCAGACCTTCGCGTTCAGGTACGCCGTCGGCATCGGGCGGATCGGAGGCCTTCGCTTCGAGGACGCGAGCGCAGAGAGCTCGCGCGACTTCGTCGTCAGCACGAACACGACGGTCCACGAGCTCAGCCTCCACATCGGCTCGGCTCTGTACTTCTGAGGTCGCGGAAGCGCGCTACGCTCGGCGCCCTTGAAGCGCATCTCCATCGCTCTCGTGCTCGCTGCGATCGGCCTCGTCTCGGCCGTCGTCGCCTGTAGCGGCGCGCCCGATCCGATCGCGCCGGCGACCGAGATCACGGGGGCCCCGGCGATCGTCGGCTCGGACCCGACGCCAACCCGTTCGGAGCCAGCCGACCTTCCCGCGCGAGTCCGGTACGACCTCGCGGCGCACCTCGCGCGCGCCGAGCTGAGGCAGGGCTCGACGCTCGTCGTCGACTTCGGCACGCCCGGCGCCGCGAAGTACACGCTCGGCGGCTGGCGGACGCGGATCGGTGATGACGTCACCGAAGGCCAGGTCACGGCGAGCGCGATCGAGAACGTGACCGGCTTCGTGCTCGCGCCCTCGGACCGCGAGGGGCCGGTGACCCTGCGGCTGCGCGCGCGAGCGGTCTCGGACGGACGGCTGACCGTGTACGTCGCGCAACAGACGGTCGGCCTCGCGCGCCTCCCCACGGATGGCTCCTATGCAACCGTCGAGGTCGCGCTCGGGCCCGAGCGCTTCCACGGCGGCGAGAACATCGTGCAGCTCCGCGTCCCTTCGACCGGCGCCGTCGCGGGCGTCGGGAGCGCCGGCCTCTTGATCGACTGGATGCGGATCGGTGCGGCCGACGATCCTCACGCGGGCGACGCGCCGCCCTCCCCCGCCGAGCTCCTCGTCGGCGAGGCATCGTCGCGAAGCCTCGTCGTGCCGGACGGCTGGTCTCTCGGCTATGCGATCGAAGTGCCCGAAGGCGCACGCCTCCGCGGACGGCTCCGGGGCACGGGTAATCTCGAGGTGGTCGCCGTGCGCGACGGTGCGCCCGAGACGCGCATCGGCTCGATCACCGCAGCCGAAGGCGGCGCCGAGGTCGATCTCTCGCTGGGCAGCGTCGCGGGCGAGATCGTGCGCCTCGATCTTCGCGCGAGCGGCGGGGCTCCGCGCTTCACGACGCCCGCCATCGTCACGCTCGACGGCGCGCCGGCCAGGCCGCGGCCGCACTTGCGAAACGTGCTCGTGTATCTCACCGACACCCTGCGCGCGGACAAGCTGCGACCGTACCGAGCGGATACGCGCGTTCGAACGCCCCGGCTCGACGCCTGGGTAGAGCACGCGTCCGTCATGGTCCACGGGCACAGCCAGGAGAACTGGACGAAGCCGAGCGTGACGACGCTGCTCTCCGGCCTCTTTCCGTGGGAGCACCACGCGACGACCGAAGAAGCGATCGTACCGGCCGCGGTGGACCTCGCGTCGGAGCGCTTCCTGCGGGAAGGCTTTCACACGGGCGCCTTCATCGCGAACGGCTTCTGCTCCGACCGCTTCGGCTTCCGCCAGGGATGGAGCACGTTCCGGAACTACATTCGCGAGGGGCTACGCACGCAGGCCGAGTTCGTCGCGCACGACGTCCTCGACTGGCTGGACCAGCGACCTCAGGAGGTGCCGTTCTTCCTCTACGTCCACACGATCGACCCGCACGTCCCGTATCTGCCGCCCGCCGCGGAGCTCGCGCTCTACGATCCCGATCCGTACACGGGCATCGTCGACTTCAACCGTGACCGCGAGCTGCTCGAGCGGGTCAAGAGCGGCTCGATCACGCTGAACGAGCGCGACCGAGCGCACCTCGAAGCGCTCTACGACGGCGAGATCACGTACCACGACACGCACTTCGGCGCGATCATGGAGGGCCTCGAGCGACGCGGGCTCGCGGACGACACGATCGTCGTGTTCACGGCCGACCACGGCGAGGAGTTCTACGACCACGGCTCGGTCGGCCACGGTCACAGCGTCTACGAAGAGCTCATCCACGTCCCGCTCATCGTTCGCATCCCGGGTGTGACCGATGGTGCACAGCGCATCGACGACGTGGTGGGCCTCGTGGACGTCCTCCCGACGATCTACGAGGCGCTCGGTCGCCCGGTCCCGGACGATCTGAGCGGTGACTCGTTCCTTCCTCTGCTCCTCGGCGAGTCGAGCGACGCCCCGCGAGCGTCCGTCACCGGGTTCATGGAAGGGTGGCGAGCTCTCGACGTCGGACGGCTGAAGCTCATCCAGCGAACCGAGCGGACGTCGATGCTCTTCGACACGATCAGCGATCCGGGTGAGACACGCGACCTCGCGGCGGAACGACCGATCGCGCTCCGGTACGCGCGGGGCCTCCTCGGGCTGGTGCTCGCGGGCGTCGAGCGAGCGACGCATCGACGTGAGATCGCCGCCGAGTCTCTCCACATCGACCCGACGACGCGCGAACAGCTGGAGCAGCTCGGGTACGCGGGTGCCAGCCGGGCGGGGCACGCGCCTGAGTGATGACCGAATCGCCCCGCGTGACCGTGCCAGGATGCCGCGCTATAGGAACCTGCCTCGGGGCCCCCTGCGTGAAACGCGCGGGTATCCCCGCGACCCTGATCTTCCTGACTTCGCCGGAGCGGCCATGCAGCGACTTCTCTTGGGCACCGTCCTCGCGATCGCCATCGGATCGATGACGGGCCACGCGGCCGCGCAACCCACGCTCGAAGCCGGCTTCGGCGGGCCGAACGACTACGGTGCCCAGTGCCTCTCACCGAACGACGACGGCAGCTCGAGGTTGATCGACCTGACGCCGGCCTTCCCGTCGGGCCTCAACTTCTTCGGCACGCGCTACTCGAACGTCTACGTCAACACGAACGGAAACCTCACGTTCGGCAGCGGCCTCGGGACCTACACGCCCGAGGCCTTTCCGATCGCGGATCAGCCGATGATCGCGCCGTACTGGGCCGACGTGGACATTCGAGGGACGGCGTGCTCCGGGGTCGGCGGCGACCTCTGGTCGACCTGTATGCTCGCTCCGGGCGCGAACAACGGAATCTACTGGGCGCTCGAGCCGCGCCGCATGGTCGTGACCTGGGACCACGTGGGCTACTATGGCTGCAACGACGACCTGCAGATGACCTTCCAGCTGATCCTCACCGCGGCCGATAGCGGATGTGGCGGCGCTGGGGACTTCGACGTCGAGTTCCGCTACACGCAGTGCGGCTGGAACACGGGCGAAGCATCCGGCGGTACGGGCGGGTTTCCGACGATGACCGGCGACACGTGCACGAGCGACGCGACGTGCGACCCGTTCCCCTTCCCCGGCTTCCCCTCCGAGTATCGGTGCGAAGGCGGCCAGTGCTGGGACGGCATCCCCGGCCAAGCGGGCTTCGATGCCGGAAACCGAACGGACTACGTCGAGATCGCGGGCTCGCGAACCAACGAGATCCACACGATCCTCTGCGAGACGTCGAACGTCGGTGAGACGGGCGTGTGGCGGTTCCAGATCCGCAGCGGCGCGATCATCTGTCCGGGCGCGGGCGACACGTGCCCGACGGGCATGCCCGGCGTCTGCGCCGATGGTCGAACCCGCTGCGTGGCGGACCACACCGAGTGCCGCCCGCTCGTCGACTCGACCACGGAGACGTGTGACGGGCTCGACAACGACTGCGACGGAACGGTAGACGACGGGATGATCTGTCCCGGCGCCTCCGAGTGCGTGATGGGGACGTGCGTCGCGACCTGCTTCGAGGGCGCATGCCCGACCGGGCTCGTCTGCGAGACGTCGACCAACCGCTGCGTCGAGGACGGATGCATCGACGTGGTGTGCGGGCCCGGCGAGCGCTGCACGCACGGCGTCTGCGGCGGCGCGTGCGCCGGGATCGTCTGCCCGTTCGGCCTCTCCTGCGAAGCGGGACGCTGCGTCGACCTCTGCGCCGGCGCGAGCTGCGACGACTGCAACGCGTGCGATCCCGCGAGCGGCTCGTGCCTGCCGCGCTGCGCCCCAGGAACGTGCGCGCCGGGTGAGACCTGCGCTCCAGACGGCACGTGCATCGAGGACACCTGCGCCGGCGTGACCTGCGCAACTGCGACGCACTGCGTAGGCGGCGCCTGCGTCGACGACTGCGACGGCGCGCTCTGCCCGACGGGCCAGGAGTGCCGGCGTGGTGAGTGTGCGGCGATCGGCATCGACGCCGGACCTCCACGTCCGGACGCGGGCGCGGTCGACTCCGGCACCGTCGGCGCGGACGCGGGCATCGACGGCGGCGGCGGCGGGTTCGACGCCGACGTCGACGCGTGCTTCGGGTTCGCGTGCATGCCGAGCGGCGCGGCACGGCGCAGCTGCGCGTGCACCGTTCCGGGCGCCGCGGGAAGGGAGGCTCCTCCGGTCGCCGGGATGTTCCTCGTCCTGGGCCTTGCGTTCTTTGCTTCCCGGCGGCGACGCTGAACGTCTGTCGACCGTCCTCCGCGAACTCGTTCGAGCCTTTCACCGTCACTTCTCGTTGGGAGCTTCCATCATGCGCGTCTCTCTCCTCGCCCTCGTGCTCGTGCTCGCGAGCGCTTCCGTTGCCGCAGCGCAGCCGACCCTCATCGCCGGCCTAGGCGGCCCGAACGACTATGGGACGCAGTGCTTGTCTCCGAACGACGACGGCAGCTCGAACTCGATCCCCCTCGCGACGGCCTTCCCGAGCGGGCTCAATTTCTTCGGGACCGTGCACACCGCGGCCTTCGTGAACACGAACGGCAACATCACGTTCGGCGGCGCGGTCCCAACCTACACGCCGCTGTCGTTTCCGCTCACGCGGTCGCCCCCGACGCCGATGATCGCGCCGTACTGGGCCGACGTGGATATTCGTGGGACGTCCTGCTCGGGCGTCGGCGGCGGCCTCTGGCCGAGCTGCATGCTCGCGCCGGGCGCGGTCAACGGCGTCTACTGGAACCTCAGCCCTGGCCGGATGGTCGTGACCTGGGATCGCGTCGGCTACTTCGGCTGCAACGATGACCTTCAGATGACGTTCCAGCTGATCCTGACCGCCGCCGACACGGGCTGCGGTGGCGCGGGTGATTTCGACGTGGAGTTCCGCTTCACGCAGTGCGGCTGGGAGACGGGCGAAGCCTCGGGTGGCGTGGGCGGCTTCGGCGGGACGGAAGCTCAGTGCGGCTTCGATGCCGGCAACGGGCGCGACTACGTGGAGGTCCCCGGGTCGCGCGACGCCGGCATCAGCACGATCATGTGCGAGACGTCGAACGTGGGCGAGACGGGCATCTGGCGCTTCCAGATCCGGAGCGGCACGGTCATCTGCCCGGGCGCCGGCGAGGTCTGTGACACGGCGATGATGGGCGTCTGCGGCGAGGGCCGCACCCGCTGCGTCGGAGCGACGCTCGAGTGCAACTCCGTCGTGGCATCGTCCGTCGAGACCTGCGATGCGCTCGACAACGACTGCGACGGCGTGGTCGACAACGAGCCGCCGACCGGGACGCTCTGCCCGGGGGCCTCGACGTGCATCGAGGGGACGTGCGTCGCGACGTGCTTCGAGGGCGCGTGCCCGCCGGGCCTCGAGTGCGACGGCACGACCGACATCTGCGTTCCCGAGGGCTGCGTCGGCGTGGTCTGCGCCGACGGTGAGCGTTGCTCACATGGCGTCTGCGGTGATGCCTGCGCAGGGATCGTCTGTCCGCACGGGCTCGCCTGTCAGTCCGGCGTCTGCGTCAACCTGTGCGAAGGCGCGACGTGCGATGACTGCACCGTGTGCAGCCCAGCGGACGGCAGCTGCATGGATCGCTGCACGGCGGCGACGTGCCCCGCGGGCACGCGGTGCGCGGCCGACGGCACGTGCATCGAGGCGGGCTGCGCCACGACGACCTGCCCGACGGGCACCTACTGCAGCGGCGGCGAGTGTCTCGACTCGTGCACCGACACGGTCTGCCCGACGGGCCGCGAGTGTCGCGCGGGCGCGTGCGTCATGATCCAGGTCGACGCTGGCCCGCCGCCCGTCGACGCGGGCACGCCGGACGCGGCCGCGGACGATGCCGGAGCGGATGCCGGTTCGTTCGACGCCGGCGTCGACGCGTGTCGCGGCTTCGGCTGCATGACGCCGCCCGACGAGGGGCGTCGGTCCTGCGCGTGCAGCGCGCCGGGCGCCGGTGGGTCGAGCGAAGGCGGAACGAGCGCGCTCTTCCTGGCCCTCGGGCTCGCGTGGACGGTCTCGCGGCGACGTCGATGATGGCAGCCGCTGAGGTCGGGCCGGCCGAGGCTGGCGTGGCTGGCCCGTCCGAGCGCGAGCGCCTGCTGGGAGCCGAGGTCGAACGCCTCCGCTCTCAGCTGGCGGTGCTCGAGGACCAGTGGACCAAGAAGCATCGGCTCGCGCTCTTCGTGCTGTTCTCGATCCCGGCGTTCATCTTCGTGCCCCCGCTCTGGGGAGTCGCGATCATCATGGCGACGCCTTGCTTGGTGGCGACGCAGGCCTACCTGATCGGGATGCGCCGCGCGGAGTGCCGCGAGCTCATCCTGCAGTCGCAGCGAGACATCGCGTCCCTCAGAGCGCTCCGCGGCTGAGCCGATCGGCTCGCTTCGCAGCCCGCTCCCGTCCGTGCTCGATGCGAGCACTACCGTGCGCGGCCCGCGCCGCGAGCACTCCGGCTGATCAGC
>JBBSAT010000165.1:0-17174 GCA_038252025.1 Polyangiales bacterium
CTCGGAGTGCCCTCCGAACGGCCCAGTCGGGCCGGTCAGCCTCCGTAGAGCCCACCTGGCGGGCATCCGGGGCATCGCAGCCGAGCCGCGGTCAGACGCCGATCGGGTGCCAGACCGTCTTCATCTCGAGGTAGGCCGCGATCCACTCGGGGCGCTCGGCGGCGCGGTCGTCGAGCCAGTCGAACTTCGCGTCGGTCACGCCGGCCGGGCGGCGGGCGATCCGCTTGATGTCGTCGGCTGCGAGCAGCTCCGTCGCGGTCCGCATCGCGGCTCGACGCGCAGTCGGTCACGCACGTCTCTGCGGCTTCGTCGCAGGACTGGCCGGCGAGGCATGCGGTCGTGACGGCGTCGATGCAGCCGCGCCCGTCGCTCGTGGGATCGGCCGGGCGGCATCGCTCTCGTCCGTTACAGAACAGGTCGTCCTGGCACTCATCGTCGGTCACGCATCCCGCCGGTCCGGCGTCGTCGGGCACGGTCCCCGCGTCGGGCGTGGGTGGCTGCTCGGTCGGACAGCCAGCGAGCAAGCAAGACAGGGCCACGAGGGCGCGCGAGAGAGTGCGGGGCATCCGCGGAGTCTACATGTGGGAGCGGGCGCGCCTGCGCGATGCACCTGAAATGTTCTGACACGGGTCGATCCCCGGGCGAGCACGCGGCGGACGCTGTTACCGTCGCGGTCGATGAACGAGCTCACGCTCGAGCCGGCCTCAGCTCAGGACCCGCGCATCGGGAGCGTGCTCGCCGATCGGTACCGCGTCGTCCGGAAGCTCGGCGAGGGCGGGATGGGCATCGTCTACGAGGGCATCCACACCGTCATCGGCCGACGCGTGGCCATCAAGATGCTGCACCCGCAGTTCGCCACGAGCGCGGACGTCGTCGCCCGGTTCCATCGCGAGGCGATCGCCGCGACCGCCATCGGGCATCCACACATCGTCGAGGTGATCGACATGGCGCGCGCCGAAGACGGCGCCGTCTTCATGGTGCTCGAGCTCCTCGACGGTCGGGACTGGGCGCACGACCTCGCCGCGACCGGACCGCAGTCGCTCGGACGCGTGGCGCGCATCCTCACTGCGGTCTGCGACGCGCTGGCAGCGGCGCACGCGAAGAAGATCGTTCACCGAGACCTGAAGCCGGAGAACGTCTTTCTCATCGCGCGACAGGGCGACCCCGACTTCGTGAAGCTCGTGGACTTCGGCATCTCGAAGATGCTCGACGAGTCTTCGGGCGGGAAGGGCCTCACGCAGACGGGCGCGGCGATGGGCACGCCGTACTACATGGCGCCCGAACAGATGTCGGGGCGGAAGGACATCGACCACCGAGCCGACCTCTACGCCGTCGGCGTGATGCTCTACCAGGCCGTCACCGGGAGCTATCCCTTCGACGGCGAGACGCTCGCGATGCTCGCGCTCAAGGTGATCTCGACCGAGCCTCCGCCGCTCTCCGAGCTCATGAGCGAGGTGCCCGAGGGGCTTCAGGCGGTCATCGACCGCACGCTCGCCAAGGAGCCGAAGGACCGCTTCGCGAACGCAGCCGAGCTGCAGGTCGCGCTCGCGCGCTGGCTCGACGATCCGCGCACACCCGCGCTTCGCGCTTCGCGTTCCGAGCTTCCCACGCTACCGATCGGAGCCAGCGGCGACGCGAGCGCGGCCGCAGCGCTCCGGGCGACCCGCCCGGCCTCCACGCGTGAGATGCCAGGACAGCTGTCCGTCACACCGCGGGTCGCGACCTCCACGATCCCCGCCGAGGGCCCGACGCCATCGGCCTCGCTGCCACGGGTCGCTCTGCTGACCGGAGCGATCCTCGTGGCGTTGCTCGCGGCGTTCGCGCTCTCGAGGCCGAGCTCGGGCGAGACGGCGTCCGAGGGCATCTCGCACACACCGCCGATCACGACGCCGCTCGCCGTCGAGGACCCGCCGCGCGTGCACATCGTGATCGCCACGACGCCACCGAACGCCGACCTGCGCCTGGACGGGCTCGCGATCGCGAACCCGTTCGATGGCGAGCTAGCGGCAAGCCGTGAGCCGCATCACCTCGAAGCGAGGGCCGACGGCCGCTCCCCGATCGACCGCGAGATCACACTGCTCACCGATCAGCGCATCACCCTGACGCTCGAGGTGCTCGCCCCGTCGCTCGTCCCGCCGTCCCTCGCGGAGGTCCCGTCTGTTCGTCCGCACCACACGCCGCGCGATCCCGAGCCGCCTCCGCACGACGTTGCGCCGGCTCCGACCACTCCCGTGGTCGTGGCGCCGCCGCGCGATCCCCCTCCCTCGACCGAAGGCACCACGCCGGCGTCCGAGCGACTGCTGAAGAGGCCGTTCTGATGATCTCCGGAGGAGTGGTCGCGGCGCCGAGCGCGGACGGGAGGCGGTCGTCGCGGCGAGCCGATTCGTTCATCGCCATCGCCGTCATCGCGTTCGCCGCGACGCTCGCCGTCGGGCGCGCGCGCGCTCAGGACACCGAGGTCGTCGCGCCCGAGGGCGATGGCGCTCCGACGGAAGAGGTCGCGCCGCCCGACGCGCCCGCGCCCGCCGAAGACGGCGCCCTCGCCGAAGCCATGACGCGCTTCGAGGCGGCCGCTGCGCTCTTCGATCGAGGCGACCACAGCGGCGCGCTCGCGGAGTTCGAGCGGATCTACGCCCTCCTCGACGGGCACCCGCGGCGCTACTTCGTCCTCTACAACATCGGCCAGTGCGAGGAGCAGCTCTTCCGCTACGACCTCGCGGTCGACGCCTACCACCGCTACCTCGAAGAGGGCGGTCGCGAAGATCCCGATCACGCCACGGTCGAGGCCACGCTCCGCACGCTCGAGGGGCTGCTCGGGACCGTCCACGTCACGCTCGTCGACGCCGAGCCGGATCTCGTCGCCGAGGTCTGGGTCGCCGATCGGCAGGTCGGCGTGGCTCCGGGTGACATCCGCATTCCCGGCGGACAGCACGCGCTCGAGCTGCGCGCGCTCGGTCACGAGACGGTCCGTCGCACGGTCACGGTCTCCGCGCGCGCGAGCGTCGACCTCTCGGTCTCGCTGCCGCGCCTGGCAGACGGCCACGGTCTCTCGCCCTCCTTCTTCGTGGTGGGTGTCGTTGCGGCGGCGGTGGCCGGCGTCGTCGGCGCCGTCCTCGGTGGGGTCGCGCTCGCTCAGCGCGGAGACGCCGATCGATGTCTGGCCGACCCGGCCTGTGCCTTCAGCCTCGACGTCCCTGGCCGGTCCAGCGCGATCCGCGAGCTGGCGACGGGGGCAGACGTCTCGTTCGCGGTGGCGGGCGCGCTCGGCATCACCGCGGTGATCCTCGCGCTCTTCACCGACTTCGACGGGGAGAGCGCTCCGAGGCCCGGCAGCGTCTCCGTCACGGCAAGGCCCACCGGCGTGTCGCTGCGAGGGAGCTTCTGATGCGCGGCCTCGTGCCGTGTCTCTTCGCGACGGTGCTCCTCGGCTGCTCAGCGCTCGGGCTCGATCAGCTCGCGGAGCCGCGGTGCACCAGCGATGCCCAGTGCGACACGCGCAACGTTCGCGACGGCATCGGAGCGAGCGCCTGCATCCGCTGGCAGTGCCGTGGCGTCTGCGTGCTCGGTCCCCAGGACGCCGACGACGACGGCGCGTTCGACCCGGTTCTCTGCACGGGCGCCAACGGCGCGCCGCTCGGGACCGACTGCGACGACATGGACGCGCTCGTTCATCCGCCGCTCGGGACCGACGGCGGAGCGATCTCCGAGGAGCGCTGCAACGGTCGCGACGACGACTGCGACGGCATCATCGACGAGGCCTACGTCGACTCGGCGGGCGTCGAGCGCGGCGGGATCGTTCCGGAGGAGCTCTTTCGCCTCGCCACCGGAGCCGGTCGTCTGTCGCGCCCGAGCGATCACGCCGGGCCAGAGAGCGCGGGGCTCGCGAGGGGCGATGGAACGGCTGCCGTCGTGCGGCTCGGCGTGGCGAGCCCGGATGTCACCGCGTTCGCGTGGGCGCGCGAGGCCAGCGACACCACGTTGCTCTCTCCCGAATCGCTCGCGACGGGATGCTTCTCGCTCGCGAGCGACGGCTCGCACCAGCCGACGTCCTGCAACGCAGAAGAGCTCGCGTTGGCCGAGACCGACGCGCACGTGATCGTCGCCGGCATCTCCACGACGGGCTGCGCCGACGGTCAGCTCCGCGTGGGCAGCTGGGATGCGCTCGTGGGCCTACCGGCGATCCTTCGCGGACCGATGCATCGCTCGAACCTCTACCTCGGGGTGGACCTCACCGCGGCGGGCGCTTGCTCGGGAGGCTCGCGCGGCACCGACCCGGGCGCTGCGCGCCCTGCGGTCTCGATCACGAGCGCCCGGAGCCCGGTGGCGGGCGAGCGCGAGGCGATGGCGCTCGTCGCCTGGCTGGGCACCGGCTTCGATCGCCCGGCGTGCGGCGGCGCCGCGGTCGACGTCGACGCGCTCGGCGTCTTTCTCGAAGAGTCGACGCGTGGGACGAACCGGTTCTCCTGGCTCACGGGGACCGACGACGGCGCGCCGCACGTCCTCGGACGGACGATCGGAGGCGCCGCGCCTGCGATCATCCGCTACGACCAGGACGCCGAGCCGACCGGCTGGCTGGTCGCTCACGGAGATGAGGCCGGACACCTCACGCTCCACTTCGTCCCCGTGATCGAGTGGTCGATCGACGACCCCGGCACGACCGGTCCTGCGTCAGACCCGCCGCTCGTCACGCCCGCGCTCGATGGCGTTCGGGACTTCTCGGTGCTGCCGCTCACGGACGGCGTCGACGAGGTCGCGCTCGCGCTGCTCGGAGCTCCGGTCTCTGGTCGCGTGCGCGTAGCGGTGACCTACCGTCGCGGCTGTGGCTCGGCCGCGCGCATCGAGGTCGCCGTGCTCGACACCGAGGCGGTGCGCCCGGACGCGTTCACCGTGCTCGCTGCCCCCTTCGTGGTGGACGACGGCGGCGCCGTCTCCAGCCGCGAGCATCCGAGCCTCGTCTACGTCGACCACGGCGCGCTCCGTGTCGGCGCCACGCTCACGCGCGGATCGGGGGCGATCACCGTGGACGCGTCGAACGACGGTGCGCTCTTCGTCGCGTGGCGGGAAGAGGATGGCGCCGGCGCACACCTGAGGCTCCGCCGCATCGCCGAGGCCGATCTGGCGCCGCTCGACCCAGCGCCGCTGCGCTTCGACGTCGGCACGGCCGAGAGCCCGAGCCTTCACAGCGCGATGGACGGTCGCACCGCGATCCTCCTCGAGGACGACCGTGAGGTGGTCGATCTCACCGTGAGCTGCGCGCCGGATTGAGCGCCGATCACGGCGCGGGACATGCGACGGGCGACGTGTCGACGACGAGGTCGTCGATCCAGACCTCGAGCGGCGCGTCCATCGGGTGGAAGCTGTACGCGCCGACGTAGAGCTGATCGATCGCAGGCCCGTACCAGGGCGAGTCGCCCGGGACGACGTCGCCCACGCAGCCCTGGCCGTGGTCGTCGAGGGCCAGCGTCGGGTCGGGCGCGCCGTCCGTCGCGAGGCGCATGTGTCGCGCGGCGCCGTCCATCTCGAAGGCGATGCAGGTCCAGCGGCTCGTGGGCATCGGCTCCATGCCCTGGAACCAGCAGTCGTGGAACGGGTCCGTGGCGCTCGCCTCGAGCCCATCGACGAAGCTATACGTGTTGACGCCCGCGCGCGGGAGCGAGCTGATCATGTACGTCGCGCGGCGTCCGACGACGGGCGAGCTCGGCTCCGCGTCGCCGCTCGCGCCGAAGAGCGTCCAGTGCACGCTCGTACCGTTGGGCTCGATGAACATCATGAGGCGTCCGTAGATGTGCGTCGGATGGCCCTCGAAGATCGGGAGCGCGCCGTTCGCGAAGATGCGCCCGCCGGCGTTCGCGCCCGCGTCGATGCGCATGTGGAGCGCGCGGGCGCCCGACACCGTGTGAGCCCCGTCCAGATCCATCGTCGCGCCGGGCGAACGCAGAGACGCGCGCCACGGCCCGAAGCGCTGCCCATCGTCGAGCGTGGTCACGTCGTAGCCCTCGAACGGCTCGCACAAGAGCGCGTCGCCGCAAGGATCCACGGGGCCCGCGTCCGTCTGCGCGTCCGGGGCGCCGACGTCGTCGATGCTCGCATCCGTCGGGCTCGCCGGCGCGTCGGAAGGCGCTGCGTCTCGGGCTGCGTCCACGCGCGTGCCGGTGTCGGCGACGCCCTCCAGCGTGCCCGTACACGCGCTGAAGAGGAGGGCAGACAGCACGCACCCACGGCCACGAGTCGTCGACATCTGCCCAGGCTACTCCGCTTCGCACCTGCCGCGTTATGCGTGACGTTCGGTCGGCGTCACGTCATGTACGGTAGGCCGCAAAGGGTCCGCATGACACCGCGCGCCGCCGAGCGTCGCCGTCAGGGGTCGAGGCCCACGCGATCGAGCAGTAGGAGGAGGCCGTCGAACGTGTCGCGCATCGCCCAGGCCTGGTGCGCGGGCGAGGGCCCGGCGAGCGCGACCTGACGGCCCTCGCGGAGCGCGCGGATCGGGCCGGCGCACACGCCGGGGAGCTCCATCTCCAGCATCCGCGCGGCTCTCTCGTACGTCTGGTAGCAGCCGAGGAAGTCTCCGTCGTTGTACTGCGGTGCGCCCACGCCGATCGCGGTGGTGATACGGCGCTCGACCAGCAGCCGGTCCGCCGTCGTGCACCCCGTGAGCAGCGCGTCGGGGTGGCGCGGCACGTGGCGCGAGATCGCGGGGAGCTCAGGCTCGGCGCGCGCCGGGAGCGAGAGCGTCGCGAGCCCGGCGGCGAGGACGAAAGCGAGAGCGAGGCCGACGTAGCGCATGGCCAACTCTATCATCTCGGCCGTTGGGTCTCTCGATCCGCAGGAGAGTCGCGTCCGCAGGAGAGCCGCGGCTCGTCGCGCGTCACGGCGTGCCGGTCAGGCGGCGCAGCGCGGCGACCCGGGGTCGATCGTGGCCGGCAGCGCTGCAGCGGGCGACCAGATCGACCAGGAGGTCGTGCGGCGACCGTCCGTCAGCGTGCAGCTCCCGCTCGCGGGGTCGCAGGCCACCGTCGTCTCGATCTCCATCGCGCCGATGACCGCCGAACAAACCGAAGAACACCCGACCCCGGCCGCGAGGCGGAGCCCGCGCCTCGTCTGCGTGGTCGTGAGGGTGTCGCCCTGCTCCTCGAAGTGATCCGCCATGCCCGATTGGACCGCTCCGCGCGCGTGAGTCGACGATGATGGGACACGGTGCCGACCCGAGCGGGCGTCGTCGTGCTACGGAATGCTCTGGCGACGCCGCTGCAGGTCGCCGGGGACAGTGGTGGAATACCGGCTCAACCCCCTGATCGGATCAGGCAACGTCCGGCACGTGGTCGGGCCCGAAGGCCTCGTCCTCGAGCGCGAGAAATTTCGTCGTCGCGAGGTGATCCCGTTCTCGAGCATCCGCGCGATCCATCTGCGCCAGGAAGCCCCCGGCAAGTTCACGCTACGGGTCGTGGCGCGCGGTGCGGAGACGATCACCATTCCGTCGCGGCACATGCGCGGCCTCGCCCAGTTCGACGAACGTGGGCCCGAGTATCGGTGCTTCGCGCTCGAGCTCATCCGCGCGAGCCACGCCGCGAACCCGCATATCCGCTTCATCGGTGGTTCGTCCCTGCTCTTCGTGATGGGCTGGGGTCTCCTCGGGATCGGCGCCCTCAGCGGCGCGACCGCGACGTGGCTCGCTCTCACGTCGTCGCCCTCTTGGCCCATCGTCCTCGGCACAGCTACCGTGCTCACCATGGGCTGGTCCAACGTCCGGAGCGGACGAGGCACGCCGTTCGACCCCGACGCGCCGCCGGAGTCGCTTCTCCCACCGGATCCAGACAGAGCGGGTTGAGCCTCCCGCGCGCGATCCTCGTCAGTCGAAGTCGAAGCCCAGCTGAACGAGCTGAACCGACTGGTCGGGGCGCGAGGTGTCGAGCTGGAGCTCGTACGTGACCTCGAAGATGCCCAGCGATGCGCTCAGCCGGGCCGCCGGACGGAGGAAGAGCTCATCGATGCCGCCGACTACGCCCGGGCTCGGCGGGATCCATTCGTACCCGCCGACTGCGCCGACCTCGAGGCTCAGCCTCATACGAGGCCCGTCCTCGAGATAGCTCGAGGTGCGCAGACCGACGAAGAGGCCGCTCGACGCGCGGAGCCCCAACGGCGGGTCGGGCGCCCTGTCGCCCTGGTGAGCCATGAGGTCCAGTCGGAGATCGCCGCGCACGGTGAACGTGCGATCGAACGCGGTGGTGACCCCGACCATCAGTCCCGCGGTGAGCAGATCCTGGCGGCCCCAGCTGACCGTGTCGGCCATGTCGGTGTCGAGGGTGATGGAGCGGCGCCGCGGCGTGATCTCCTCGGTCTCGCCGAGCCAGATCTCGATGTCGTCGATGTGCGCCAGCGACGTGAAGCCGTTCTCGTCCCACGAAGGCCGGCAGACGCCCAGCAGGTGGCCCTCGCGATCGACGACAGGGGCGCCCCCGCTGGAGAAGCGCGCATCGAAGCGCAGCGGATCGGTGCCCGAAACGACAGTGCGGACGAGCCCGAACCGGGACTCGTAGTCCACCGGATCCGAGGCGCGCGTGAAGTACGCCAGGGGCGCACCTCGGACCGGATCGGAGAACGCCTCCGCGACGAGCGGCACGACGATCGCCGGGAGCGGGGTCTCGAGCTCGAGGAGCGAGACGCCGAGCTCGTCGGAGACGCGCGACCTGTGCGCCTGCACTCGCTCACCATCCACCAAGACGTAGAACGCTTCGTCGCAACGCCCGCGCGCGGCGCTGGTCAGAGCGTGCGATCGATCGATGTAGGCGAAGCCGAGCCGAGCCTCGTCGAACGCCGGGCCGAGGCAGTGGACCTCGACGAGCGCCGCGGCGGCGCGGCGGAGAGCCGCGTCGTCGACCTCGTAGGGGTCTTCGATCGACTGTGCGCGAGCGAGAGAGCTCTGCATCAGTGCGAGGCAAGCGAGGAGGAGGGCCGTGAGGGTGGTGCGGGCCATCTCAGTCTCCCCACGTCTCTTCTTCGCAGACGGCGAGCGCGCCGGACTCGGGCACGGCGAGGCTGGCCATCTCGCAGCGGGCCTGCTCCGTTCCCGGGCGGTAGTCGCACCGCTCGATCAGCTTGCAGCGCGGAGCGATTGGCTCGTAGGACGTCGCGAGCGCGCGGAAGTGCCGCGTCGGGATGCAGCCGGAGAGGACGAGGACCGAAAGGAAGAAGAGGAGAAGCGGCGAAAGCCATGTGGACATGAGCGCGCCCGCAGCACGTCTCGTGCTCGCGGAGATCGCCCAGGGAGAGCCGTTGGATCGCGGCGCATCGCCGGCACGTGTGCAGAACCTTGCTCGCTCGTGCAGCGAACGAAGCGGGTCGCGCCCGACGAGAGAGAGAGAGTCGCCCGTCTGGCTTGTTTCTTGGTCCATGCCGAGGGAACGGAGGACTTGGCGCGTCCTTACACGCTGATCTCGCACGCCCTCACATCGGATGGCCGTCCGCCACCGCGCGCCGCGAACAAGAGCGACGGCGACCGCATCCCGACGGGCCACGCGGTGCGAGCGGTGGCGCGGTGTCAGCTCGCATCGGCCCTCAGGAGCACGAAGTCCGGGCCGGCCTCGCAGCCATCGGGCGCGTGCGAGCCACCGATGATCTCCGCGAGCACGAGCCGGCCGCCCGCATCGACCCACGCGCGACGTACCTCGGGCGGCAGACTGCAGGGTGTCGTGTCGTCGACCTCGCGTCCGCAGCAGTACGGATTCATCGGGGTCTCGGACAGTGACAGGGCTCCACGCGTCGCTCCATCGGCGTCGCGCGCCTCGAGCCGCTCACGTTCTCCGTCGAACGTCACGACGAGCCCGGCGGCGTGCCCTTCCGAGCCGGGGTCCACGCGTCCATCGACCTCGACCATCGCTCGGAAGCCGCCCGTCGCCAGCGCCCGGTTCACGCGCGCGACGCGTCGACGGATGCTCTCCGCAGGGGTCCCTCCTTCGCCGCCCGTCGGCCGCATGGCGAGGAGGATGGTGCTGAGCGTACTGCCGTCGCGCGTGTCCATCACGACGAAGCGTGCGTCGAGCGCATCGCTCAGATCGGTCGAGCAAGACACGTAGGCCACGCGGCGACCGCTCGGTGAGATCGCGGGGAGTTCCGACATCGCGCATGGATCCACCTCGGAGACGCGAGGTGAAGTCCCATCGAGGGTCTGCGCGCTCGCCGCGGGCTCGAAGCTCGTCAGCGCGAGGACGAGCACGGCGAGCGGCCACACGTCGATGAGCCTCATCGGCCGCGTCGTCTCCCCATGCGCGTGGGACGCCGTGCTCAGCCCGGAAGATTCCCGTGACAGCTTCCGTCCGTGGTGTGGGCTGGGCGAGCGCACTCCCGGCTCGCTCACGTCGCCCGCGACGACCTCGGGTTCCTCACGCGCGGTGCGCGTCTGGCGAGGGCTTCGCACCCTCGGGCGCGACCTTGCGACCGCGGCCACCCGCCGCCCAGGCGGTCGCTGCCTCGAGGGCGTCGTATGCGAAGTTCTGCACCTCGGCAGAGACGAAGTGCTCCGCGAGGCGCGGAGCGAGGCTCGCGAGCTGGCTGTCGCTCGCCAGCGCGACGCGCTCGATCTTGCGCTGATGGTCTCGAATGAAGCACATGTGTCGGATGGCGCCGCCCACGTTCTCCCAACCCGGGAACTCACGCGTGTGGACGACCAGGCCCCGGAGCTCGCCGTGTGCCTCGATCCACGAGTCCGCCGTGACCGCGAGCGCGTCGAAGTCCTGCGCGCGCAGTGGCTGTCGGATCTCGACCACGAGCACTCCGGACTCGGGGATGAGGCGGTGCGAGATGGCGGCTTTCTCTGGCAGCGAGCTCAGCCAGGCGACCGCGCCGTCGCGCTCGGCGTTGGTGAACACCTTGACGGGGCACGGCATGAGGAATCCAGCGAACGAGGTCATCTCACGGAGCCAGCTCACGTCGGTGACGATCGCGCAGCCCTCGAAGAGCCGCATCGAGCGGAGCCCGACCTTCGCATCTTCCCACGCGGCGCTCGGAGCGAGCCCCTCGAAGTCCGGGCCGAACTGGTACAGGAATCGGACCTTCCGACCGTCCGTCCTCGCCGCGTCGAGCATCGGCTCGAGCACTCGCTCGTAGTCTTCCTTCGACACTCGCCCGACGGCCTTCACTCCGTCGATTCCCTTGGGCAGATCCTTCAGCTTCTCGAGCATGGTCGTCGTCCTTCCGTGGCTGTGAGCGGGCGGGCCCGCGATGAGTCGCAACGCGACACGAGGGTGCACGATCGAGGCCGCTTCGCGTACGCCCGCCCCGGCCGGCTGCGAGCGCGCCCAGCGATCCGGACGCGACGTGGACGTCTCACGTGAGGCGCTCGTGCGGCCGAACGCGAAGACGACCTGATCGGAGGTGGAAGCCTCCGATCACGTCGCCGCGGTCCTGTCGTTCTGTCTATGCCCGCGAGATCACAGCTCGACGGGAAGCCGGTGCTCGACGATGAAGACCACGCGCCGATTGGCGGCGAGCTCCTCCTCGGAGGTACCAGCGACCTCGGGAGACTGCTCGCCCAGCGCGTGGGTGACGAGGCGCGTGCGAGCGATGCGGCCTCGCACGAGCGACTCGACGATGGCCTGCGCACGGCGCTGGCTCAGCTCCATGTTGTCGTCGCTCTCGCCCTCGGGGCTGGCGTGCGACTCGACCGTGACCCGGATGATCTCGGGGTGCTGCCTCAGGAGCCGGATGACCTCGCGAAGCGACGCACGACTCTCCGGAAGCACTCGGACCGTGTTCACGGCGAACTGGATCCGCTCACCGAGCTGGTCGAGCTGGACCTCGGTCTCGGTGCGAACGCGAGGCGGCGGCGGCGGCGCGCAGTCGGGGCAGCCGTCGGCGTCATCGATGCCGTTCATCGTCTCAAACTCGTTCGAACATGCGTCGCTGGCGTCGAGGATCAGGTCGCGATCGTTGTCGAGGTCCGGACAGCCGTCCTCGTCCTCGAACCCGTCGGGGTCCTCGGCGACGTTCGGGCAAGCATCGGCGCCATCGAGGATCCGGTCGTGGTCGTTGTCGGGGTCGGGGCAGCCATCGCTGTCCTCGAAGGAGTCGCGATCCTCGGGATCGTTCGGGCAGGCGTCCTGCGCGTCCGGGACTCCATCGGCGTCGTTGTCGGTGTCGGGGCAGCCATCGCCGTCCTGAAAGGAGTCGAGGTCCTCGGGCTCGTTCGGGCAAGCGTCGTCCGAATCCAGGATGCCGTCGCCGTCGCGATCGGCGAGGGGCTGATCACCACCGAACGCCACCGAGAGGCCTAACGTGACGAAGCCCGCGTCGGATCCCGGCTCGGTCTGGAACACGTGCTGGTAGCGCACGAACGGGCCCATGCGCAGCCACCACGCCACGTTGAACTCGTAGCCGATACCGACCTCGAGACCGGGACGAACGAGGTCGCCGGTGAACACCACCGCGCCGACGGCGCCCACCCAGAGGTCTCCCACGCCGAGGCCGGCGAGAGGATGCAGTCGGAGCCCGAGCGCGGGCGCATAGTAGGTTCCATATGCGTCGGCGCCCGGGTTGGCCGCGCTCGCGGTGAGGACGTACGCCGAGAAGCGGGCCTCGATACCGAGCCATGGAATCGGGCGCAGCTCGTACCCGAGGGCGCCGCCGCCTCCGAGGTCGAAGCGGCTCGTCTGAGGCGTCGTGACCGGGATCCCGACACCACCCTCGATACGGAAGGTGTGCATCCCGCCGTCGGCGCGAGCGACTCCGGACGCCCCCATGATGCCCGAGGCGAGGAGCAGCGCTGCCGTGATGGCAGCTCGATTGCGAATGGGCTTCAGCCGAGAGGCGTGGACCGCGAGACTCGTGTTCAAATCCATGTACGTTTCCATTTCGATCGAGAGTTCTGAGGGCGCGAGCGCGACCTGGGTGGGTGTGATTCGGGACTACTCGGCTGGCTCGATGACGGCGTTGGACTCGAGGGTCACTGCCGTCTGGGCCAGGAGCCGTCCGTTGATCGTTGCGCCCGTGTGGAGCGCGATGGACGTCTGACAGAGGATGATTCCCTCGCAGTGCGCCGTCGTCCCGATGTCGGTGAGACCCGCGACCTGCCAGAAGACGTTCTCCGGGAGAGCGCCGCCGGAGAGCACCATCTGCACACCGGTGCTCACCGTGAGATCCTGGGCGATCTGGAAGATCCAGACGTCGGTCGAGCTTCCGCTCAGCATGATGTCGGTCGGGATCAACAGCCCAGTGCCCCACTGGTAGACGCCCGGGGGGAGCGTCATGCCGCCGATGTCGCCAGCGCCGAGCTCGGTCACGTCCGGCGCGCGGCCCGCTGCGTCCGTGAACGCAAGCATCATGTCGCCGACTGCCGTGGTGAGGTTCGAGTCGGTCGGTGGCGCGTAGTCAGCCGCGTAGACCATTCCGACCACCTGCGGAGAGGTGGAGAACACGTTCGTGGCGTCGGCAACGAGGGAGAAGCCAGTGATGAACGTCGCGGCCGCCGGGCTGAGGCCGAGGTTGCCGGTGATGGCGGAAGGCGGCACGGACGAGACCCCGCTCGTCGCGAGGATCGCGTAGTCGATCGAGGTGCCGAGGTTCACAGGAAGCCCCGGCGCGACGACCGCTCCGGTCGTGAACGACCACACGTAGTCGGTGACGATAGAGAGGCCTCGCGCGCTCGTCGCTCCGGTGGTGATCGTCGCCGTGAACTCCGTGTCCATGGCCAGCATCGACGACGGCCAGAAGGTCGCCGTGCTGTGGGCGTAGCTCACGGTGCCGAGCACCGCGACGGCAGGAGAGCCCGACGTCAGCGTGAAGGTCGTGTCGTCGAGCGTGGTCCGGACCATGACCTCGCTGAACACAGCGCTCACGTTCGCGTTCACGGGGACGTCCAGCGCGTCGGTCAGCGGGAGCGTCGAGAGGACCGTGGGCGGGGCGAGCGGTCCGGCGTCGATGAGGTCGCCTGCGTCCGAGCCTGCGTCCGAGCCTGCGTCCGAGCCTGCGTCCATCCCGCTATCGATTCCGCTATCGATTCCGCCGTCGATTCCGCTGTCGATCCCGCTGTCGGCGTGGATTCCGCTGTCGACGTGGATCCCGCTGTCGACATCGTTCCCGCCGTCGACCTGGATTCCGCCGTCGACGTGGATTCCGCTGTCGAGCGGGCGCGCGTCGGTCGGGACCCCGCCATCCGGGGTCGGCCCGGTGTCGCCCGTGCCGACGAGCGGCCGTCCGCACGCGGTCGCGACTGCGAGCAAGAGAACCGCTCCGAGATTCCGATTCGATTTCATACAGGTCTCCCCACGCGACCGGAGCCGCATATCCAAGGATGGGTGGGCCGAGCGCCCGTCTACGCAGCTGACGGGAGCTCCAAGAGCTTCGACCCAGTTGCGGACGTGCCCCTGTGCAAGACCAGGCCCGTCGATGTTCGCGGTATTCTCGCGCGCAGCGCGGTGCATTCGGTCTCAACCCCGCTCGCCGGGGCAGGAGGTGAGGCGCAACGCGACCAAGCCGACCCGGCGTCGGGCGCTTGTCTCCACCTGGCGCGCTGCACTCTCGGCGCGTGCATCGCGCCTTGGCTCTGATCGCGTTCCTCCTCTGCTTCACGGCGAGCGCGAGCGCGCAGGGGACGGGCGGCACCTTCGACGGGAGCGACTGGGGATCGTCCGCGTCGAGCTCCGGATCGAGCACCTGGGCGGGGCCCTACGATCCCAATCGCCCCGACCCGTACGGCAGAGCCCTGGTGGGCGTCGCGTCGAGCGCCGCCCGTCGAGCCCGTCAGAGAGCCCTGACTCCGCCGCCGGAGATCAGGGCGCCGTCGGCTGCACGCTCTCGAAGGCGAGGAAGCGGCGCTCGAGCTCCCACTGGACGCGGGCGCGCTCGTTTGCGTCGAGGAAGGTCTGGCAGGTCGCGCTCGGCGGATCGGCGAGCGGAACGCAGTCGGCGACGCGCGTCCCATCGGTCACCGAGGCCCAGAGGCTCTCTCCCGGAAGGAAGCTGTGCTCGAGGCTCTGTCGCGCGGCCGTCTTGAGCTGGCGGTAGTCGAGGTGCTGATCCTGGACCGCGCGCACGTACTCGCCCGCCATGCTCGAGCGCGAGACGCCCTGATCGTCGGTGCCGAGCGCGATGGGCACGCCGTGCGAGAGATAGAGCGCGAGCGGATGCTCGCTGCCGCGCACCTCGAGGATCTGATCGTTGCTGCTGAGGCAGACCTCGACGAGGACGTTCGCCGCCGCCATCTCGTCGAGCAGGCCCGTCGGGTCCGTCTCGCGCATGACGTCGAGCCCGTGGCCGATTCGCTCCGCATGGCCGATCTCGACAGCGGCGCGGATGTGGAACGTGTCGGCCGTGCTGCCGGCGGGCAGATACGCGGGCACCAGCTCACCGGCGTGGAGCGTGATGTGCAGCGGGCTCGTCCCCGAGACCGTGTACTGCGTGTGCAGGAAGTCGAGCATGGCCATGTGCAGGTCGTAGTTGGCGATCGCCCTCGAGTCGTCCTCGGGCGACGAGAGGTTCGCGCCGACGATCTCGGGGGTCGTCCGCGCCATCTCGAACGCGCTCACGAGCTGTCCGAAGACCTGATCGCTCGCGCCCGTTCGCGAGACCTGCGCGAGGAAGCGGACCTCGACGTCGCACGCGGCCGGTGGCGTGGGACCGGCGCAGCCGAGCGTCGTCCGCCAGCCGTTGGCCGCGCTCGTGACGGTGGCTCGGTCACTCGCGACGGCCGCAGCGAAGCCCGGATCGGCCATGAGCGCCGCGTAGAACGCGGGAAGATCGGCGGCGGTGACCGGGGTCGTCCAGACGGCTGCCGCCAGCGTTCCGACGTCCTTGCCGAGGTTGAACATCGTCTCGAGGTAGACCTGGTTCTCGTCCGCGGCGCGGGTCAGCACGTCGGCGATGTCGTCGTCGCGGTGCGCACCGGCGACGGCGCCGAACTTGGCGAACGTCGCGAAGAAGTGATCGTGCCCGGTCTCCGCGCCCGCGACGAAGTCCTGCATCGACCACGCGCGCACGATCTCGTCGTAGAACGCGCCCGACGTCGGCACGGCGCGGGTGCTCGCGGAGCACATGCTCGCGTAGACCGTGGCGTGCGTGCTCGCCACGATGCAGTCGTGATCGGCGCGCGCCCAGCCGAGGTACGTCTCGGCGTAGACGGCGCCGGTCAGGTGGTTGTGCAGGTCGCCGCCCTTCGGGACGGCGCGCACGAACGCGGCGAGCGAGGACGAGTCGGTGGCGATCGCATCGAGCCGAGCTGCCGCGTTCTCCTCCCAGAGGGCGGCGCACTCGTCGAGCGTGCCCACGCACGGCGTCGGCGCGGCGTCGTTCGCGAACGCGTCGGGGCCATCGGCATCGACCGATCCGTCCGGAACGGGGCTGCCCCCGTCCACTTCGCCGTCCGCGATCGCCGCATCGTCCGTCGCCGTGACGGGCGCGTCGCAACCCGAGGCCAGCGCCGAGACCAACAAGCACGACAGAAAGGAAGATCGCATCAGCCACCCATTTCGAAGAGAGCAGGTTCGGAAACCGTCGAGCGGCGAGCGCGCCGTCGCGACCAGGTCAGTAGGTCTCGCGGATGTCCGCGTGGTCGTTCAGGAAGGCGAGCGCGAGACCGACGATCTCCGCCACGAAGAGCACGACAGCGCCGGCGATCAGCGGGACGAGGAAGTCGTCGCCGTTCAGGAGCGGCACGAGCATGATCGAGGCGCCCGCGATCACGCCGCCGACGAAGATCACCCAGCCCGCGATCCGGAGGCCCTCGCGGCTGTCGTACTCGAGCTCCAGCGACGTGTCGTGATCGAGGGTGAAGAGGTTGTGGTCCGCGCGGCGCGCGGTGCCTTGCCCGAGCGAGATCCCGAGCGTGTAGGTGCCCGGCGCGATCTCGATGTCACAAGGAGCGGTGCAGAGCGGCGCGAACTGGTCGATCTGCACCTGGGCGAAGCCGCGGCCCGAGCTCACCACGGCGGTCGCCGTGCCGGTGACCTGCTGGAGCGTGAGCTCGTCGCTGGTCGCTTCGACGTGCACGCGGACGGTCGGGCTCACGGCGGGCGGCGGCGGCGGTCGCGGAACCGCGAGGGACTCGGCCGGCATCACGGATGGGCCCGCATACCGGACCTCGGCCGACGCGAACACACGCACCTCGCCGGTGGCGAGCTGGATGCTGACGTGGTCGCCCGGGAGGTTCTCGATGATCGTCCCGCGGACCATTCCGCCGTTCGCGA
>JBBSAT010000166.1:0-16825 GCA_038252025.1 Polyangiales bacterium
CCTCATTCGTGACGAATACGGTCCAGTCGCGCGCGGTGCCTCCATCCGATGTGGACGTCATGCGTGGGCCGTAACGCTCGTCTCGCGGACGGTCAACGCGCGGCGCGCTCGTTGCGTGAGCGAGCGTCCGTGTCACCGTCGCAACAGATGATGCCGCCGCCACCTCGCACGCGAGCGACGGTCCTTTGTGCCGCCGAGGCGCCCCTCGACTGGCGCTGGATCGAAGGCGAGATCGACTCCGTTCGATGGGAGTTCGCGCTCAGCGGCGACAGGAGGTGGCTGGAGCAGAAGATCCCGCGCCCGAACCTGACGAACGTACGAGTGGGGCTGAAGGCCGCGCTCGAGGCGCGCAGGCTCGGTGCCGACGTTGTGATCACGCATGACCCACGCGTGGCGTTCTGGGTGAGCGCAATGTCACGCCTCGTCGGCTCGCGGACACGCCTGCTCGCCCACACGTTCAACTTCACGCGGCTCCCGCACACGATGCTCCCGCCCAGGTTCGCGCGCGTCATCTTCGCGGCGGCCTTCGCGCACGTCGACCGCTTCGTCGTGTTCTCGTCGGCCGAGGCCGCGATCTACAGCCGCTACTTCGGCGTTCCGCGCGACCGCTTCGACCTGGTGCTCTGGGGCATGGGCATGCCGGACGTCGAGCCGGGGCCTGCGTTCGTCCGGGGAGACTACGTGTCCTCGGTGGGCGGGAACGCTCGCGACTACCGCACGCTCATCGATGCCGCGCGGCGTACGCCCGAGATCCGCTACGCGCTCGTGGTGCGCCCGGACTCGCTGGACGGCCTCGACGTGCCGAGCAACGTCATGGTGCACGTGAACCTCTCGTTCGCGCGGGCCATGAACATCGTCCGCCACTCGCGGTTCATGGTGCTTCCTCTCGAGGGTGCCGAGGTCCCGTGCGGGCACGTGACGATGGTCTCGGCCATGCACCTAGGGCGAGCGATGGTCGTCACCGACTCGAGCGGCGTGCGGGACTACGCCCGGCACGAAGACAATGCGCTCCTCGTCCCGCCGCTCGACGCCGGCGCGCTGGCGGACGCGATGAGGCGCTTGTGGTCGTCGCCCGCGCTGACGGATCGGCTCGGGGCCAGCGGGTCGAGCTTCGCGCGCGAGCACTGCAGCGAGGAGAACGTCGTCCGTCACCTCCGCGGCTACCTGGACCGCGTCGAGCAGAGCAGCGAGCCGGCTTCGCGTGCCGTGCGCGCGTGCTAGACGTCTCGCGTCGGATCTCTTCCGACGCTTGGCTTGTCGATCGAAGGGGGCTCTCCGTGCTGCGTTCTCGCCATCTCCTGCTCGTCGCGCTCCGCTCGGCGGCGCTCGCCCTCGTGCTCGCACAAGGGTGTGGACCGCACGCTCTGGACCTCGACACGTCGCTGCCGACCGATGCCGATCGCGACGTCGACGGCGGGATGCTCGACGGCGACCATCTGGATGCGTTCGTGCACGACGCCGGATTCGTGGACGCCATGGACGTCGACACGTCCGTGCTGCCCGACGCTGGCTCGCTCGACGGCGCCATCGTCGACGCAGCATCTCCGACCGACGCGGCATCTCCCGTCGACGCGGCATCTCCCGTCGACGCGGCATCTCCCATCGACGCGGCATCTCCCGTCGACGCGGCGTCGTCCACGCATGTGCTCACCGTGCGTCTGCTCGGCACGGGCACGGGCTACGTCTCGGATGGCGCGGCCATCGACTGCGACGTGACCGGCAGCGCCGCGTGTGTCGCGACGTTCCCCGCCGGCAGCGTCGTCACGCTCGTCGCAACCCCGGATCCCGGCACCACCCTGACGGGCTGGAGCGTCGCCGCGTGCGGCGCTGCGTTGACCTGCGACGTCACCGTCGACACGGACCTCGTCGTGGACGCGCGGTTCGCGCGGAACGACGTTCGCCTGAGCCTCACGGACCGCGACCCCGCTGTGCGCGTGCGCTTCGATCGGCTCGCGGCGGATCTCGATCTCGCAACGGGCGGCGTTCGCTCGGACACGGGCATCGCGCCCGGCTCCGGCGTCTTCTACTACGAGTCGCATCGGCTCACCGACCTGCTCGGGCCCTGCGGGACCGGGGTCGCATCCGGCAGCTATCCCCTGATGTACGCGACCGTCGGCTCGAGCCCGCAGAGCTTCGGGATGAGCATCGACGGCGGGCTCAACTACGCCGGCATGTACGCCGGCGCGTTCGACGAAGCCTCCGAGTACTACGGGTTCGTCGTCGACTATCGAGGCACCTCGCCCGTCCTCTACTTCATCGCCGAGCAGCGCGACTGGGCGATGACGGGAGCCCACGTCGTGGGTGTCGTCGCCACGCAGGCGATGCCCTCGGTGACCACGCCACTCTTCATCCTGATCGCGGGCCAGCGCTCCGCGGTCGGGTACTCGATCGAGATCAACCCGGGCAACGACACGACGAACTTCCCGTTCCACTACGACCCGGGCGCCATCCTGCGCGCGGCAGGTCACGCCGGGGTCGCCGACGCCCTCGTTCTCGGGTGGGGGAGCACGCACGCCGGCGCCCCTGACGCGAGCCCGACGCTCTCGTTGTCCGCGGACCGGACCGTCGCCGCTGGAACGCCGGTGACGGTGACGGGCACGGCGTCGGACGCCGAGGACGGTGCGCTCACTTCGGCCATCACCTGGGAGCTGCTCTCGACGCCCTACTACACGGGCCGAACGCGTGGCGCGGGGGGCAGCTTCTCGTTCACTCCGACGGCGGTCGGCGTCCATCCCGCGCTCGCGACCATCGTCGACTCGATCGGGCACATCAACACCGCCATCGTCCGGATCACCGTCTCCGGCCCGATCGCACAGCACGACCCGGTCGTCCTCGCTCCGGATCCGCTGACGGGCGTCGGAGTCGTCCTCAGCGCCGACTCGCTCAGCACGCGCTGGACCGGCTTCGGCAAGATGGGCATTCGCGCGAACCAGTCCTGCTACGGCCGGTTCTGGTACTTCGAGGCGAGCCGGCTCGTCACCCCGGTCAACATGGGCGCCGGTCTCGTGATCGGCTCGGGCAACCTCGACCCGTACGACTGGGCAAACGTGCCGCCGAGCATGTCGATCAACATCGTCGGCGGGACGTGGCGAGATCTCATCCCGCGGCGCAGCTTCGACGCGCTCGCGAACGACCACTACGGGTTCGCCGTCGACTACCGGGGCGCTCACCCTCGCGTCTACGTCATCGTCGGGGGCGTCGTGATGGACGAGATGTATCTCGACGACGTCACCACCGAGATCTTTCCCATGCTCTACGGAAACTCGACGGCGACGACACCCGGCTCGTTCGACGAGCACGTGACCTTCGGCGCCCCGTTCGTGTACGACCCGGCTGCCGCGCTGAGCGCGTACGGCGTGGACGCCACCGGCCTCGAGGTGGGCTGGGGCGACGCGAACTTGCCGTGATCGATCGGCTCGAGACCGGCTGAACGGCTCGGTTCGTCCCTATTCCCGCTTGCCCGTTCGTCCTTCAAGCCGCATCTCTCGAAGGCGACATGGCAGACGGAAACGCGCGACCCGAGCTGGATCTGACGGCGCTCGCGCCGCTGCTCGGCGCCGTCTGCGCGGAGTATCGCGACCGTCATCGCGCGGCGTTGTCGGCTCGCGTCCGTGCGGGCGAGAGCGGCGTGAGCGTCGCAGCGCTTCATGCCCGTATCGTCGACGGCATGCTCTCGGCGCTCTTCTGTGCAGCGGACGCGGCGCTCATGACGGGCGCGAAGAAGGCGGCGCCGGTGCCCAAGGTGCGCCTCGCTCTGGTTGCCGTCGGCGGCTACGGGCGCGGGCTCCTCGGCCTGTCCAGCGATCTCGACGTGATCCTGCTCTGCGAGAACGTGGACGACCCGCGCGCGGCGCAGGTCGCCGAAGCGCTGCTCTATCCGCTCTGGGATCTCGGGCTCGAGATCGGGCACGCCGTCCGCGGGGTGAACGAGACGCTGATGCTCGCTCGCGAGGATCTCCGGACGACGACGATGCTGCTCGACGTCCGGCGAGTGGCCGGCGACACGGCGCTCGTCGAGGAGCTCCTTCGCGGAGCGCGCCGCCAGGTCTTCGACCCGGGCCAGCGTGAGATCGTGGAACGTCTCCTCGCCGAGCGCGCCGCGCGACACGAGCGGTTCGGCGGCAGTCGCTATCTGCTCGAGCCCGACGTGAAGCACGGCTGCGGTGGCCTTCGCGATCTCGACCTCGCGCTGTGGGCCGCGCAGATCCGCTCGGGCGCGCGCACGCCGGAAGAGGCCGTGCGCGCAGGGCTGCTCGTCCGGCGTGAGGCCGACGCGCTCGTCGCAGCGCGCGAGATGCTGTGGAGCGTCCGTCAGCAGCTTCACCTCCGTGCGGGTCGCCGCCACGACAGGCTCACGTTCGAGGATCAGGAAGAGGTCGCGGCCGTGCTCGGGTACCGCGACGAGAGTCCGGCGATCACGCCGGGGCTGTCCGGCGAGACCGGCGAGCCCGGCAGCGACGCAGGGGCGCGCACGCAGCTCGGCGTCGAGCGGTTCATGCAGGCCTACTACCTTCATGCGCGGGCGGTCGAGCACGTGGGGGAGCGCGTTCTCGAGGCCGCCCGGGAGCCCGAGCGGCGTGAGCGCGCACGCAGCGAAGATCTTCTGGACGGGACGCTCGTCTTCGATGGGCACGTGACGCTCAAGGACAGCGACGCTCTTCGCACGGACCCGGCGCTCGCGCTCCGGCTCTACCGGCAGGTGATCCGCCTCGGGCTGCCGCCGTATGCGTTCGCCCGGGAGGCGATCGCGCGCGCCGCGGCGGACTCGGCGTGGTGCACCGACCTCCGGGCGAGCCAGGCCGCGAGGGACATCTTCCTCGAGCTGCTCATCACGACGGCGGACGCGCCGCTACGTCGGGGCTCGATCCTCGGTGAGCTTCACGAGGTCGGGCTCTTGCTCGCGATGCTGCCGGAGTTCGAGCCGGTGACCGGTCGCGTGCAGCACGACGTCTATCACGTGTACACCGTCGACGTTCACTCGGTGGCGGCGGTGGACAGGCTCCGCAGCATCCTCCGCGGCGAACAGGCCGGAGAGCTCCCGCTCGCGACACGCCTGGCGAGCGAGGCGCCGCGAACGACCGCGCTCTTCCTCGGCGTGCTCCTCCACGACGTCGGAAAGGGGCGCGGGCGAGATCACTCGGTCGTCGGCGCCGAGCTGGCGCGTCCCATCGCCGAGCGCATGGGCCTCTCACCGGCGGACGTCGCGCACGTCGAGTGGCTCGTTCGAGACCATCTGCGGCTCTACCACTGGGCGATGCGGCGGGACACGAGCGACCCGAAGACGCTTCAGGAGATCGTGGAGGCCATCGGCACCGTCGAGCGGCTGCGCGACCTCTACCTGCTGACCCTCGTCGATCTCGGGACGACCAACCCCACCGCGCTCACGACCTGGAAGTCGCGCGTCCTCGACGACCTGCACCGAGCGGCGGCCGACGCGATCGAAGCCTCGGCGAGCGGTGCGCCGATCCCGTCCAGGGCCGCCCAGCTCCGCGCCGAGGCCGTCTCCGGACTGCCGAACGATCCCGAGCGCGCGAACGTACTCGAGTTCCTCGACGGGATGCCCGATCGCTACGTGCTGACGCACGGGACGGATCTCGCGCGGGAGCACGCTGCCATCGCCCGCGCGCGCGGCGAGCGCGTCGTGCACGTCGCGGCCGGACGAGGGCCGAGCGTCGGGGAGGGCGAGCTCGTCGTCGTCACGGACGATCGCCCGGGCCTCCTCGCCGACATCGCGGCCGTCCTCGCGGGCAACCGGCTCGCGGTCACGACGGCCCACATCTACACGCGGGCATCGCTCCGTGCCGCGGAGGGGGGCAAGGCCGAGGCGTTCGACGTCTTCCACGTTCGCCGTCCGGGCCCGTCCGACTCGGACCCGCTCGATCCCGCCACGCTCGGACGCGTCGAGCGCGACCTGTCCGCGCTGCTCGGCGGCACGCTGCCGCTCGCCGATCTCCTCGCCCGGAAGACCACCGCGCCCGCGTGGGCGTCGCGACGGAGCCCGGAGGTGCGGACCGAGGTCCTCGTCGACAACGAGGTCTCGCCGCGGTTCACCGTCATCGACGTCTTCACGCGCGATCGCTTCGGTCTGCTGCACGCGATCGCGCGGGCGCTCCACGAGGCGCACCTCACGATCTCGCTGTCCAAGGTGTCGACGGAGGGCGATCGGGTGGCGGACGTGTTCTACGTCGAGAGCGAGTCGGGCGGACAGCTGCGAGATCCCGCGCGCGTCGAAGCGGTCCGCGTCGCGCTGTTCCGAGCGATCGACGCCCTTGCGAACGCCGGTCCGCCCAGCGTACACGCGAGCTCATGACCTCACGCGCCTCCATCCTGCTGATCGCCCTCACGCTGCTGGGCTGTCCGTCCGCGCGCTCGGGAGGCACCGCGAGCACGAGCGGCGGCGACGAGATCATGTTCGAGGACGAGGCACAGGCCGGGGCTGCCCCCGCGGCGTCTGCCGAGCTCGCCGCCGCGGAGTCGTCGATCGCCGAGGGGCGGCCGCTCGAAGCGCGCGGAATGCTCGAGCAGATCGTCGCTGCGCATCCGGACGACCTCCGTGCCTGGCTCGATCTCGGCCTCACCCGCGAGATGCTCGATGATGCGGCCGGCGCCGAGGAAGCCTACCGATCCGCCTTGCGCGCGGATGCCACGTTCGTCGAGGCCCTGAACAACCTCGGCGCGCTTCAGCGCGACACGGATCGGCTCGAGGAGGGGATCGCATCTCTCCGCGAGGCGATCCGGATACGTCCTGGCTTCGCGTCCGCGCACCTGAACCTCGGGCTCGCGCTCGAGGACGCTGGCGAGGATGGCGCTGCGGAGGCCGAGTACCGGACGGTGATGCGCCTCGCACCGCGAGAGCCGACGTGCCGGACGCAGCTCGGGCTCTTGCTCGTGGCGCGCGGCGACCATGCGCAGGCGCTCATCGAGCTCCGGCGTGCCCTTCCGCTCGCGGATGGCGATCGCCCCGTGCTCACGGCGATCGGAAACGGGCTGCGGCGCGCTGGCGACCCCGCGATGGCCGTGCGCGCGTTGACCGACGCGGTCGAGGCGGAGGAGACGCCGCCCCCAGCGGCGCTCACCGCGGAGCTCGCGCTCGCCGAGTTCGCGGCGGGCTCGCGCCCGCAAGCCGAGCAGCGCCTCCGCGCGCTCGCCAGCTCGGATCCGTCCTACGCGACGACCCACTACCTGCTGGCCAACATGCTGGCCGCGCGGCAGGCGTGGTCCGACGCGGCGACCGAGTACGAGGCTTTTCTCCGCGCGGCGCCGCGTGCGCCCGAGGCGAGCGAGGCGCGCGGGCGGCTCAGCTACGTCAGAGCTCAGCACTGAAGGTCGACCCAAGTACTTTGGTCAGATCCCTTCGACTGAGAGAAATTCCCAGCGCTTCACGCTGGGAAAGGACAAGGCGCGACCATTGTTGGTCACGCCTTGAGAACGCGAACGGCGATCGTGGCGCAGGCGCGCCGTCCGATCGACGTCACTCCGTCGTGATGACGACGCTGCGCTGATCGATCTGGGTGGTCATCCGGCAGAACTGAGCGAGCTCCGCGTACTGGGCGACTGGCACGGGCTGGAGCGGCACGACGACGTGGCGCTCGAGCTGGACGGACCCGTCCGGCAGGCGGGTCGCTTCGACGGATGCGTGCGCTCCGCCGGGGCCGCGCGCGTCGAGGGAGGCCGGGGCGAGCAGTACGCCGGGCCCCCTGAAGCTGAGCGACACGCTCGTGTCCACCTCACCGACGAGCTCGGTGGTCGTGCGCGACGGAAGCCGCGCGAACGCAGCCTCGACGCCGCTGCCGAAGAGGGGAACGAGGTGATAGCCGTCACGCGCCGGCTGGATCATCCCGGCGCTCTCGGCGACGAACGAGATCTCGAGCGGCTCTTCCCAGGCGTCGAGCCCGCCCACGACGACGGAGGACGCTTCGGCCGCACCGCCGGGGATGATCGAGGGCACGAAGCGCTCGGCGAGCAGCGTGGTCCGCTCCGCCGGCGCGACCGATCGGATCGCGTTCCGCAGCTCCGCCGCGGAGCCTCCCGAAAGGCGGATGGTCAGCCTGATGGTTGCGAGCCCGCTCGTCGCGATCTCGACGTCGCCAGTGAAGCGCTGCGACGGCGCCACCCCCTGCGAGTCGGGCAGCCGGATGTGCGGGAGATCGGGCGCGATCACGACCGCCTCCTGCCCGCGGAGCGCAGCCGGGAAGTGGTCGTGCGCGTAGCCTCGCCCTGCAGTCAGCAGGTAGAGCGGCGTTCCGTCCACGGTCGCGACGACGAGCTCGGTGCCGTAGACGTCGGCGTTGGGCACGTCGTCGTCCGGCGACTGGCTCGTGAGCGTGCGCGCGAACGCGATCCGCGCCGGGATCTCCGCCAGCTCGAGCAGGTAGCGGAGGACGCGCAGGCGATTGCCTCGCCGCGCCGACACCATCGAGGGCGCCATGCCGTAGAACGTGTCGGCGACCGGCTCGACGTTCTCCATCACCCAGCGGTGGATCCGGGCCGCGCGCTCGCGCTGCGTGAGCCCTTCGGCTCCCGCGAGGATCTCGCTCTCGAGGAGGCGCGACGCTGCTGGGTCCGCGAGGTCGAGCCCGAGGAGCCCATCGAGCACCGCGTCGTACATGCGAGCCCACGTGACCCGCATCGCCGCGCGAAGGCTCGGCAGCACGGGCGGCTCGGCGAGCCAGTTCGGCTCCTGCGTCAGCCGCGCGCTGCGCTCCATCACGAAGCGGAAGACGCGCTGCCCGTTCTCATCGGTCGTGGCGGCGGGCGGCACGGGCCCGCGCACGTCGAAGTGCAGGTCGAGCGACGGGGGCGCCACGAACACCATCTCCGAGTGGTCGAAGGGCTCGGTGAAGTTCTGGAAGATCCAGCCTTCGGATGCGTACCCGTCGCCCCAGCGCGGGCCGTGCTCGCGGACGACCTCGTACTCGACGTAGTCGCCGATCGCGAGCGGAGGCATCGAGACGTTCCCGCTGATCGTGTCCGGCTCGCGCGTCGTGCCGTCGGGGCCGATCGCACGGACCGTGAGCGCACGCCCGGGTACGGGGAGTTCGCCGTAGCGCTCGACGCCCTCGGCGGTCTGCAGACGGAAGATCTGGTGCACGAGGTCGATGGCGCTGCCGTCCTCGAAGATGCGCGTGACCATGTAGTCGAACACGAGCACGGCCGCGTGCCCCTCGTACGTCCGGCCCGACGCTTCGAAGCGGCGCACGACATCGAGACCGTCTGCTCGATAGGGCTCCATCACGTCGTCGCCCGAGAGCGCGAACACGAGGCTACGCAGATCGGATGCGCGGCGTGGTGCGCGCGTGGTCTCGCGCGCGAGGAGCTCGAGGGCGCCGTCCCGATCGCCCGTCGAGTAGTGTCGATCGGCTTCGTGGACGACGATGTCGCTCGCGGCCGCCTCGGCTTCGATCTCGCGCGAGATGCGTCGCTCCTCGGCCGCATCGCCGGCGCCTGCCGCGATCCGGAGCGCGAGCGCGCGCGCGTGATGGGCGCTCAGCATGGGCGTGAGTCGGGTCAGCTCGCGTCGCGCAGACTCCCAGTCGCGCCGGCTCACGGCGAGCCGGAAGCCGACCTCGGAGCGCTGGTCGCAGGCGAGGAGGGGCTCGACGAGCTCCGCCGCAGCCTCGACGCGGCCGCGCTCGGCGAGCGAGGCGAAGCGAGCTGCGGTCACCGCGCACGCATCCGGGCGCGCGACGCGGGCTCGCTCGACCGCGGCGTCGGCGTCTGCGGGGTAGCCCGCGCCTTGGAGAGCGCTCGCGAGCGCGAGCTCGATGCTGGCGAGGTGTGGGAAGCTCGCCGCGACCTCCCGGAGCGTGGCGAGCGCTTCGACGTCGCCAGTCTCGAGCGCTGCCTCGCGGAGGCGCGGCCAGTACGCCTGGTGGTCCCGCGCAGCCGCCAGGGCGACGAGGCGCCGCTCGTCGTCGCCGCGCTGCGCTTCGCTCACGAAAGGGTCCGCTGACGCCACGCGGGCAGCGAGCCCGAGCAACGCGGCGGAGGATCGATCGGAGACGTGCGTGCGCAGGAGCTCGCGGGCGGCGACGAGCTCGCCTCGGAGCGCGAGGACGTCCGCGGTGACGAAGCGGGCCAGAGGGCTTTCAGGGGCCAGCGGCAGCGAGATGCCGGTGGCCGGCGAGTATCCATCCCTGCTGCGGTCGAGCGTCCACGCCAGGGTCGGCGTCGCGGCGCGAGAGGCGAGCTTGAGCTCCAGCTCGTGGTCGCCCGCGGTCAGCGCGAGGGTGTGGAAGGTGACGAAGCCGTGCGTGGTCTCGCGCCGGTCGAGCCGGACCACGACCTCACCGTCGATCGATGCCTGTACGCTCGCGCTGGTGCCGAGGGCGAGGACGTACTCTCCGCCTTCCGCAGCGTGGACCGTCGCCTCGACCATGCGGGTGCCCGGGCCGGTCGAGGCGCCGTCGTCGTGTCCGTCCGCGAGCCCGAGCGTCGCGCCGCAGTGCTCGACCTCGAGGTCACGCGTCGGGACCATGCCGCGGCCAGGGCCGAGGTCGTAGCGGCTCGCCAGCGGCCCCAGGCCTTCAGCCGGAAGCGTCGTGTCGAAGCCCGAGAGGATCGAAGGGCCGAAGGGCCCCGCGGATCGCATCGCGGTAGGGCAGCCGAGCTGCGCCTCGAGCCGGGCGACCTCCGCCATGTCGCCGCGCTCTGCGGCGAGGTCCCGGATCCAGAAGAACGCCTGACGCCGCGCGGGATATCCGAGGTGTGTCGGATGCTCGAAGAGCGCTTCGACCACGGGCCTCACGCCCTCGACGAAGCCCGGCGTGTCCGTGCGGAGCTCGTGCAGGTACGCCAGCGACGACTCCACGTAGAGCGGCGTGAGCGGGTCCTCGCTGCTGGCCGCGGCCTCGAGCACGGCGAAGAACGCGTGGGCCGCGACGCCGGGCCTCGCGTGCTGCTCGGCGGCGACCGCACGCAGGTACGCGATGCCGATGTCGTCCGGCGCGAGCGTGGCCGCTCGATCGATCGCCGCCTCGGCGACGCTCGCATCTCCGTCGTCGCCGAGCAGCTCCCACTCGGCCAGCGCGCGCGCGGCCGAGGGATCGTCCGGGTGCCTCGCGGCGGCCGCGCGGATCGCGTCGATCTCGGAGACGCGCTCGCCCGTCGAAGTGGAGGACTGCGCGGCGCCGCACGCCGAGAGCGACGCGAGCGCGAGGATGGCCATGGGCAAGCGCGGGCTCATCGCACACCTCCGATCACGATTCGAGAGCGCAAGAGCGCGTCGGCCGCCTGACACCACGCACGGAACGCCGGGTAGTCGCTCTGCGACACGCGGCCCTCCAGCAAGAGGAGCTCGGTCTCCGCCGTGACGGTGTGGCCGGACTGGGTGAAGCGGAGCGTGACGCGACCGAACGGCGACTCTGCGGTGCCACCGGCGGGAACGTCGTCGACGGAGAGCACGCCCGCGGCGATGACGCGTCGCTCGCGGTGATGGAACCCTGGGCCGAGCACGAGCGGGTGCCTTCGCGCCGCCAGCGGAGCCCACGCCTGTGTGAGGCCGCCGACCGTCGCCGGCGCGATCCGGAGGGAGCTCCCGTCTCGCTCGCCCATCGCCGCGACGTGCCCCGTCCAGGTGTACCGGACGGGCTGTTCGCGGTCCTCGAGCGCCTGAAAGCTCTCGGTGCCGATCTCGAAGCCAGGGAACATCGAGCCGAGCGCCTGACCGAGCCGCGTGGCGCGCGTCTCCGGCGAGTCGTAGCGCCCGCGCGCGCTCGTCGCCTCGCTGCCGCGGAGCGTCTCGGTCGCGGACAGGTGAGCAGAGCCGTCCGCCGCGAGCGTGACCGTCAGCTCGCGCGTCCGTCCGCTCGCTTCGGCGTCCCCGACCGGGATGTGCCGCAGCTCGACCGAGCTCGGCCCGACGACGAGCGCGAGGGCGCCCTGGTCCATCTGCGGCAGCTCGCCGAGCCCCGTGTGCTCGGCCGTTCCGTCGAGGAACATGTCGAGCGCCGGCACGTAGGCGATCGCGTGATCGAAGACGGCGAGCGAGGCGGGCTGATCGCCGATCTCGCCGTTGCGCGTCGTCCGAACGAGCGCGATGCGGGCATCGATCCCCGCGATCTGCAGCATCGCGTAGAGCAGCGAGGCGGTGTCCTTGCAGTCGCCGTAGCCGCGCTGGACCACGTCGGTCACGCGATACGGCTGGTGCCCGTGGATCCCGAACTCGAGGCCGACGTAGCGCACGTGGTCGGTCGCCCACGCGTAGATTCGCGCCACCTTGGTGCGCACGTCCGGCGCGTCGTCGACGAGCTCGTGCACGGTCCGCTCGAGCGCCTCATCCCCAGCGAGCTGGTCGTGCGCCAGGCCCCACCAGAAGCGCCCGACCTGCTCCCAGGTCCGATAGGTCGAAGCGTGCAGATAGGGCGCGACCTCGGCGTACCCCGGCATGTGCGGCTCGGCATGCATCGCCGGGACGTCGGTCGCGACGAAGCGCTCGAGGTGCGTCGTCCCTTCGGTCGAAGCCTCGTGCGTCGTCGGGATGGAGGGCGTGTTGAAGTAGAGCTGGCGCGAGGTCGGTGTCAGGAAGACCTCCTCGATGTGCGCCGTCGGGATCCCGGAAGCGAGCCCGCGGATGGTCCCGAAGTAGTCGGCGAACGCGTTCCGCGCCGCGACGTCCTCGACGCGATAGCGCAGCTCGATCACATCGCCGGGCTGGAGAAGCGGGAAGGTCACGACCACCTCGCGAGCGGAGTAGTAGATGCGGTACTGCGGCTCCGCGAGGCTCCGCTGTCCGAGCCTGTACGACGAGAGCACCTGGCCGCCCCGATGGACCCGGGCCGCGCGCACGTCGACCCACTGGGTGCTCGGCTCGTAGAAGATCGTCGCCGTCCGGAACGCGCGCGCGCCCTCATCGTCGTGGATCTGCGTGACGACCTGGCGGAACGTGCTCGAGAGCCCGCTCTCGTGGACCGTACGGACTTCGATGTCGTGGAGGATCGAGGCGGGCCACTCGCCGTCCGGTCGCCGGCGCGCGAGGATCTCGTCGATGGCCGTCGCGTAGACCTCGTCGGGTCGGGCCTCCGGCTCGATCTGCTCGATGAGCATCCGCGTGCTCGCGTCTTGGGGCCTCAGCGCGAGCGCCTCCCGGAGCGAGGCGAGCGCCGCGTCGCGACGACCGAGGCGCAAGAGCATCTGGCCGAGCGCGACGCGTGTGTCGGCGTCGTCCGGGTCGAGGTCGGTCGCTGCGGAGAGGACCGCGACGGCCTCGCTCTCCATCGCGAGAGCGTCGTAGACCGTCGCCGCCCAGCTCAGGGCCGTGGTCGACGTGGGATGGAGCGCGAGCTCCTCCTGCACGCGGAGAGTGGCCTCGGCCTGGTCTCTCCGAGCGAGCGCATCATCGACGATCGCATGCCGCGAGTCGGCGTCCTCCGCCCAGAGCGCGAGCACGGCGCGTCGCAGCTCGATCGCCCGATCGGAGTGCCCGCGGCCCTCCTCCGACTCGGCGAGCATCCGAAGGTACGTGGGCGTCCCCGGGAGGCGCGCGCTGAGGGACTCGATGATCGCGTGCGCGCTGTCGTGCATCCCGAGCGCGGCGAGGAGCTGAGCTCGCAGTCTGAGCGCCGTGAGACCCGCCGGCGTCGTGTCGGGGATCGCCTCGAGCATCGCGAGCGCGCGCTCTCCGGCGGCGCCATCGCGGACGAGCGTGGCGTGCGCGAGCTGGACGCGGACGTCGTTCGGCGCGAGCGCGACCGCCGCGAGCACGAAGCGAGAACGATCCGCGCGCGTGACCTGCTGGTCGGCGGCGAAGAGCAGGTTGTCGGCGGTCGGGTGGAGCTCGGCGGCGCGCATCGCGAGGTCGCGGACGCGATGCTCGGACGGATCGCTGCCGCCGGTGTACCCGAGGTAGCGGGCGAGGGCCTCGTGCGCCGCCGCGTCGGTCGGGTGCAGGGCGACGTCCGCCTCGAGAGCCGCGAGGATCGTGACCGGCGCGTGCGATGCGCTCGTGGCGACGGCTGGCGGCGGCGAGGGCAGGGCCGCGCCCGCGGGATCGACGTGAACCGCGATCGGCGTGCCGTCCGGCTCGGCGACCCGGAGGACGAAGCTCGCCCCCGCGCTCGCGCCGCAGACCTTCACGAGGATCCGGTTCCAGCCTGCTCGGCCCGAGACGGACGCGGCATCGCGCTCGAGGTCGAGCGAGCGGTAGACCCCGTCCTCGATCACTTCGGCGCCGTTCCACCAGACGCGCAACGCGCCCGACGCGCCCGCCCACACGCTCAGCGGACGCGCGTGGTCGAGCTCGACGAAGGTCTCCGCGAACGCGCAGACGTCGACGCCGGGCGTCAGGAACGGCCCGAGCTGGATGCTCTCGGTCTCGCCGAGGTCCGGGAGTGTTCGCCAGTGGACGAGCCGCTCCGCGCCTTCGACCTCGGTCGCCGGATCGGTGGGCTGATCGAGCGCTGCCTCGGGCGGCATCACGGTCTCGAAGCCGTGCTTCCCCTCGTTGTCGAACGGGCCGAGGATCCGCCACTGCCGAACGTAGCCGAGCGCATCGAGGAGCGCGTGCGAAGCTTCGAGGTCGCCCCCGCGGCGCAACAGCGTGCGCTCGTACGAGCGTGCGTAGACGCGGACGGAGGGCAGCAAGCGCCGGTCCGCTCCGATCGCGTGCAGGATCTCCATCGTCCTCGCCGGTGCATGTCCCCAGTTCGAGCCGATCTCGATCACATCGAGGATCGACGACGCGCTCCGCGCATGACGAATGGCCTCGGTCTGCAAGCGGTCCTGTTCGCGCTCCCAGACGGAATGCGCGCGCGGCCGTGTCTGCGCGTGCCCGTGGACGACGACCCCGAGAGCGATCGCCGCCGAGAGGACGCCGACGATTTGCGCAACGAGCCGCGCGCGAGAGTGGAGACCCAGCATCGAATGATTCCTTCCGAAAGGCGCGCCACGCTAACACGCCCGCGCGTCCTCGCCCGCAGGAGCCCGTGTTAGAAACACGACACCTCCCCGATGCCAGCGATCGATCTCTCCACTCTGTCGTCGCTCGTCGTCACGGCGCTCTGGGCGGTCTCGATCGCGTTCATCCCGCTGGTCCTCCTCCGCAAGAAGGAGCCTGCGTCGACGTTCGCGTGGATCTTCGTGCTGCTCGCGTTTCCCGCGCTCGGGGTGGTCCTCTTCTGGTACCTCGGTCGCGATCGGATCCGTCGCCCGGTGCGGACGCGGCTCGCCGTGAACCGCCCGGTCCGGTCGAGGCTCGACGACCGTGTCTCCGGCTCGTTCGCGCGTCCCGAGCACCGCGCGCTCATCGACGCGGCGCCGCTCGAGCTGCGGGGCGTGATGCGCCTCGCGTTCCGGATGGGACGTGCGGAGATCAGACCGGGGAACGCTGTCGACGTCCTGGTGGGAGCGCCGGCGACCTACGAGGCACTGATCGCCGCGATCGAGACGGCGCGCGACCACGTGCACCTCGAGTACTATGTCTTTCGCGCCGACGTCGTCGGGAAGCGGATCATCGCCGCGCTCGAGGACGCGGCGGAGCGCGGCGTGGAGGTCCGCGTGCTCTACGACGGCTTTGGGTCGGCGGGGCTCGGGCGATCGCTCCGCCCGCTCAGGAAGAAGGGCGGGAAGAAGGCTGCGTTCTTCCCGCTCGATCCGATCCGAAAGGCGGCGACGATCAACCTGCGCAACCATCGCAAGGTCGCGGTGATCGACGGCACCGTCGGCTTCTGCGGCGGGGTGAACATCGGCGATCAGTTCGTCCCATGGCGCGATGTCCACCTACGGATCCGCGGTCCGGCGGTCGCGCAGCTCTCGGCGGTGTTCATCGAGGACTGGTTCTTCGCCACTCGCGAGGATCTCGTCGCGCCGCGCTACGTGCCTCCGCTCGAGGCCATGGGGGATTCGATGATCCAGATCATCGAGAGCGGTCCCGATCAGGCGCTCGAGGCGATCCACCGCCTGTACTTCGCTGCGATCGCCTCCGCGCAGAGCCGGGTCTGGGTGACGACCCCGTACTTCGTGCCCGACCGGGCGATCCTCGTGGCGCTGACGACGGCTGCGTCGCGTGGCGTCGACGTTCGCCTGATCACGCCGTCTCACTCGAACTGGGGCGTGACCCAGCACGCGGGCCGCAGCTTCTACGAGGAGCTGCTCGGCGCGGGCGTCCGGATCTTCGAGTACCACGACGGAATGCTCCACACGAAGACGCTCGCGGTGGACAGCCGCTTCGCGACCGTCGGGAGCGCGAACCTCGACGTGCGCAGCTTCAGGCTGAATTTCGAGCTGATCGCGGTGCTCTACGATGAGGCCATCGTGAAGCGATTCGAAGCCCTCTTCGAGGAAGACCTGGAGCGGTCGAGCGAGGTGACGCTCTCCGAATGGAACAAGCGTGGTCTCGGACCCCGGCTCAAGGAGAGCCTCGGGAGGCTCCTGGCTCCGCTGCTCTGATCAACGGAGGCGGCTCGCGGAGCCGACCCTTTCGGCGTTCGGGCGTCCGCGGGCGGGCACGTCACGGCTCTGCCGCGGTGCGGCCGGCTGCGACGCGTCGAGGCGGAACTTCGCGAGGAAGCGCGCCACAGCGCCTTCGATGCGCCGAGCGCGTCAGGACAGCGTCGCGGGAACGGCGGGTGCAAAGCCGTGGCTGTCGTCGGCGCAGCTCGTCCGGCGGGGTATGCGGGAGGAGGTTCGGCATGAAGCGAGCAGAGATCTCGGGTGTCGTCGCGGACCCAGCTCAGGCCGAAGCCGCGCTCGCGGCGCTGACGGCGGCTGGCTTCCGCGACAGCGACGTGTCGATGTTCTTTCCGAGCCGCGCGAGACCTGCCGGCGACCTGCCCGTCTGGGAGGGCGGTCCGCCTCCGCCCAGCGCGACGGGGGCGCTCCTCGGCGCTGC
>JBBSAT010000167.1:0-16741 GCA_038252025.1 Polyangiales bacterium
AGAGGTATGCCGCAGTGAGCAGCGAGGACGTACGCCGGAGCTGGCGTGAAAGGCGCCGGATTTCCTAGCGATTCAAATGAATCGGTGCTCTAGCTGGCCTATCGCTCGTCTGATCGTGCGCCTCGCCGATTGAATTCGCGCCCGGGTCGGGGTCAAGGTGCGGCCGTCATGACGACCCCCACGCAATCGAGAGCCGACGGATCGGTACGCTCGTCCGAGCCCATCGTGACCGTGACCGGGCTCAGCAAGACGTATGCGGGCGGCGTGAAGGCGCTCGGGCGCGTGAATCTCACGATCCGGCGCGGCGAGATCCTCGCGCTGCTGGGGCCGAACGGCGCGGGCAAGACGACGCTCATCGGGATCATCTGCGGGATCGTCACGCCCACCGAGGGCACCGTCGTGGTCGACGGTCACGACATCATCCGCGACTACCGCGCGGCTCGGTCGAGCATCGGCCTCGTCCCGCAGGAGCTGTCGACCGATGCGTTCGAGACCGTCTGGTCGACGGTGTCGTTCAGCCGTGGCCTCTTCGGAAAGCCGAAGAGCCCGGCGCACATCGAGAAGGTGCTGCGCGCGCTCTCGCTCTGGGACAAGAAGGACTCGAAGATCATGACGCTCTCGGGCGGCATGAAGCGCAGGGTGCTCATCGCGAAGGCGCTCTCGCACGAGCCCAAGGTGCTCTTCCTGGACGAGCCCACCGCAGGTGTCGACGTGGAGCTGCGCCACGACATGTGGAGCATGGTGCGAGACCTGCGCGAGAGCGGCGTCACGATCATCTTGACCACCCACTACATCGAAGAGGCCGAGGAGATGGCCGATCGGGTGGGCGTGATGAACAAGGGAGAGATCGTGCTCATCGAGGACAAGGACGTGCTCATGCGGAAGCTCGGCAAGCGGCAGCTGACGCTCTCGCTCCAGGCGCCGCTCGAGCGCATCCCCGACACGCTGTCCGGGCTCGCGCTCGAGCTCTCCACGGACCGGACCACGCTCACCTACAGCTTCGACGTGAAGAGCGAGCAGACGGGCATCGCCGGGCTGCTGCGAGAGCTGAGCGACGCGGGCATCGACTTCAAGGATCTCCACACGCGCGAGAGCTCGCTCGAGGACATCTTCGTGAGCCTCGTGAAGGAGCCGTCGTGAACGTCCATGCGATCCGCGCGATCTATGGCTTCGAGATGGCGCGCACGTTCCGGACGCTGATGCAGAGCATCGCGGCGCCCGTCCTCTCTACGTCGCTCTACTTCGTCGTGTTCGGGTCCGCGATCGGGTCGCGCATGGGCGAGGTCGGCGGCGTCGACTACGGCGCGTTCATCATCCCCGGGCTCGTGATGCTCTCGGTGCTCGGCGAGAGCATCTCCAATGCGTCGTTCGGCATCTATCTGCCGAAGTGGTCGGGGACGATCTACGAGCTCCTGTCGGCGCCGGTCTCGCCGATCGAGGTGGTGCTCGGCTACGTCGGAGCGGCCGCCACGAAGTCGGTGATGCTGGGCGCGCTCATCCTCGTCACGGCGCGGCTGTTCGTGTCGTACGAGATCGCGCACCCGCTGTGGATGGTGAGCTTCCTGATCCTCACTGCGATCACGTTCAGCCTGTTCGGCTTCATCATCGGGCTCTGGGCCGACAGCTTCCAGAAGCTGCAGGTCGTGCCCTTGATGATCATCACGCCGCTGACGTTCCTCGGCGGCGCGTTCTACTCGATCGACATGCTGCCGCCGCTCTGGCGGACGCTGACGCTGTTCAACCCGGTCGTCTATCTGATCAGCGGCTTCCGGTGGAGCCTCTACGGGACGTCGGACGTGAGCGTCGGCGTCAGCCTCGGCATGACCTTCGGCTTCCTCGCGGTCTGTCTGGCAGCGGTCTGGTGGGTCTTCAGGACCGGCTACAAGCTCAAGACCTGACCCCCCCGGGGGGCGATCCTTTCCCTCGCGGCTTCCGGTACGCTCCCGCCGTGGCGTTGCCGGCGTCCGGGGGTGCAGAGAGCTGGCGCGATGGGCTCAGCCATCGCGCCGTGGTGCTCAGCCTACCCGTGATGCTGATCGGGACGGTCATCGCCGTGTGTCTCGGCGTGTCCGTCGCACAGCGAATCGCGCTCGCCGCGGTCTCCACGATCGTGTTCGTCGCGTTTGCGGTCGAGCGAAGGATGGGGGTCCTCAGTGGCCGCCAACGCTCGTGGTTGGTCGTGGCGGGGGTGACGATCCTCGGATGCGCTGGGTTCGCGACGTTCGGGCCGCTGTCCGGGCCCGCGGCGGCGGCGATGTGCGCGAGCGTTCTCGCGGGCGTGCTGCTCGGGCGGCGCGCGGTCTTCGTGGTCGTGCTGGTCCTCTTGACCGTCAACGTGGTGCTCGCCTTCGGTATGGAGCTCGACGCGATCCCGGGGCCCTCGCTGCTCGACGTGGATCCTCGCGCGCCGAACGTGTGGCTTCGGACGGTGTCCGTCGCGCTCGTGATCGTGGTCCTCGTCGGCTTCGTGGTGGCATCCGTGGTCGAGGAGCTCGAGTCGGCGCTGGCGCGGAGCCAGGCCGAGGTCTCGCGCCGCGAGGCTGCCGAGATCGCGCGTGACAAGGAGCGCGCAATCGCCAATCGCGCGCAGAAGCTCGAAGCGATCGGCAGGCTAGCGGCGAGCGTGGCCCACGACTTCAACAACTCGCTGGCGGTGATCCAGACCTGGACGACGATGCTCGAGCGCAGCAAGAACGAGGCGGAGCGAAACGAAGCCGTTGGCTCGATCGCGGACGCCACGAAGCAGGCTGCGGCCCTCGCGTCGCAGCTCCTCGTGCTCGGAAGGCGCAACGCGCGGTCTCCGCACAACCTCCGGCTCGAGACCGTGGTCACGGCGCACGCGAACTCGGTCGGTCGGCTCCTCACGTCCGAGTTCGTGCTCGAGCTGAACGTCGACCCGGAGGTAGAGGTCTTCGCGGACGAAGTTCAGCTGCACCAGATCCTCCTCAACCTCACGTTGAACGCGCGTGATGCGATGGCGCGAGGCGGAAGGATCGGCGTCGGCGGGCGAACCGAGGTGCTCGAAGTGCCACGCGACGTGACGACCGGCTCGCTCGTCGCGGGCTCGTACGCCGTCCTCTCGGTCGAAGACACGGGCGTCGGGATGGACGTCGCGACGCAGGAGCAGGCGCTCGAGCCCTTCTTCACGACGAAGCCGGCGGGCCGCGGCACGGGGCTGGGCCTGTCGAGCGTCGTGAGCATCGCGGCGCAGAGCGGCGGGCAGGTCGAGCTCGTGAGCGAGCCGGGCCGTGGAACGTGCGTGGAGGTCTGGCTCCCGGCGCGCGGCACCGATCCCGTCGCCTCGCCCGTCGCCCCCGCGCTGCAAGATCACCCGTAGAGCGTCCAGCGCCCGAAGCCGTGCGCTCGCCGATTCTCCGGGCCATAGGGCACCGATGTACCTCGTCGCCGCGCTCGCGGCCTGCGGCGACCGCGAGCCTGCCCGGGCGCAACGGCGCCCGCGGGTGCGTGGGCGACGACGAGGATCGGATGGCCGTCCTCGCCGACGAAGCCGATGTCATCGGCCTGCGCGAGGGAGAGCCCCTCGCGACGGATCTCCTCGGGGACCGCGTACGACTGCCCACCCTGAACGCCTGAGCGCCCCGGCCGAGGATGAGTGTTGGGGATGGTCTCTCAGGGCGGGAACGAATACCGTTCAGGCTCCACACCGGAGGTGCGCCATGGCCGAGGACAATGAACCCGTCGTGAAGCTGCTCGAGGAGATTCGTTCGCTGCAGCAGAAGTCGCTCGACACGCAGCGACAGCTCGCGATGTTCGTGCTGCCGATCTTCGCGCTCCTGACGATCAGCATCGTCCTCGGGCTGACCGGCTTCTTCTTCGAGCACTGAAGGTCTGACGACGAGCCGCGGGCGGGGCGCGGTCGCTCGCGATCAGGATGGCATCATGCCGGGGCGGTGGTCTGGATCGATGAGGCCGCCACGGCGCCATCCGACGGCGAGCAGCCAGGTACGCGGTGCCGATGACAGCTCGCCGCTCGACGCGAGGTGTCAGGGCGCGAGAGCCTTCCATCGTGGCTCTCCGTCCGGCGGTTTCTGGTCACGTCTCGAGCTCTGTTCGGGCTCGATCGCCCTCCACGGCTCGTCGGCAGGAAGGTCGCTCGGACAGGCGAGCGACCTTGCGGTACCCTCCACGCCATGAACCAGCTCATCCCTTGTAGCTCGTGCGCCCGTCACGTGCGCGCGACCGAGACTGCTTGTCCGTTCTGCCGTGCATCGCTGTCGGGCGGGGCGGTGCCAGAGCGGGCGCGGCCCACGCAGCGCCTCTCGCGCGCCGCGACGTTCGCGTTCGGCGCGGCCGTCGCGACGAGCGTCGCCGCATGCAGCGCGAGCACCACGCCGGCGAGCGACTCGGGCGGAGCGCTCGACTCGGGCGGCGGTGACGACTCCGGTGACGTGGTCGACTCCGGCGCCCTGAGCGACTCGGGGCCCGGCGACGACGCGGGTGGCAACACCGATGCGGGTGACGTCACGGACTCGGGCGGCAACGAAGACGCGGGCGTGTTCCCTCCCTACGGCACGCCGCCCCCGGAGGACGCTGGCCCCGCGCCCGCGTATGGAGCCCCTCCGCCGCCTCCATGATTCGAAGCGGTGTAGGATCGTCATCAACCCGAGGTTGATGATGAGCGCTCACGATCTCTTCAGCGGCATCCTGCCCTTCTTCCACGCGGCCGAGGAGCGGAGCTACCGGCGAGCGGCCGCGCGGCTCGGGGTCACGCCCGCCGCGATCAGCAAGTCGGTGCTCAAGCTCGAGGAGGACCTCGGCGTGAAGCTGCTCGCGCGCACGTCGCGGAGCGTCAGCCTCACGCCGGAAGGCAGCATCTTCCTCGCGCGGGCGCGGGACGCGATCGCCAGCGTCACCGATGCGCGAGAGCTCGTCTCCTCGGCCCGTCGCCAGCCCCACGGCGAGGTGAAGCTCACCGTACCGCCCGTGCTCTCGGGGCTCGTCGTGGCCGGGCTGCCTCGCCTCACGACGCGCTACCCGAAGTTGACGGTCCGCTTCGTCGTGACCGATCGCGTCACGAGCCTCATGGAGGACGGCATCGACGTCGCAGTGCGCATGGGCCCGCTCCCGGAGTCCTCGCTCGTGGCGCGTCGCCTGCGCGGGTCACGCTGGGTGACGCTCGCCGCCCCCTCGTACGTCGCCGCTCACGGGCCGCCCACGCACCCACGCGAGCTCGATCAGCACGACTGCATCCGCTTCGTGGCCCCCGACGGACGCCCGCGCGAGTGGGCCTTCACGGGGCTCGGGAGCGAGAGCACTCTGAAGGTCTCCGGCCGCGTGCTCCTCGATCAAGGTGAGCGGCTGATCGACGCCGCGGTCGCAGGCCTCGGCGTCTGCCAGGTGCTCGACCTGATGGTCGGCACGCACGTGCTGGAAGGGCGCCTCGTCGAGCTGCTCGGCACCCACGCCGCCGAGGGCCCGACCCTCACGGCGCTCGCACGCCCCGAGCGAAGCCGCTCCGCGAACGTGCGCGCGGTCTTCACGTACCTCGCCGAGACCTTCGCTCCTTGAGCGAGCGGCCTCAGCTGGGCCGGACCGCCTCGCTGTTCTTCGCCTTCGCGTCGACGGCGATCGGCTTCGCAGCGCGCGCGATCATCGCGAGGGACTCGGTCCAGAGCCGCTCCTGCTTGGACACCTCGAGCGACTCCTCGCTCGACGTGATCTCCTTGCTGTCCGTGTAGAACTTGCCCGTCACGCCCTCGAGCGCAGGCGAGGTCGCGACCCAGGCCATGTGCGTCGTGGCGACGTCGATCGTCCGGGACTGCGGCATCAGCGGGAACACGAAGCGGAAGAGGAACCAGTTGAACCCCTTCGCGGCCGCGACGCCCGTCGCAGGGACGAACCCGGGGCAGAGCGCGTTGACCGTGACGCCCTTGTCCGCGAGCCGCCGGCTGAGCGCGTAGGTGAACCACATGTTGGCGAGCTTGGAGTTTCGATAGAACGTCATCGCCTCGTAGTACTCGTGGGCATCGACGTTCTCCCAGCGGAAGTCCGGCCCCTTCCCCGGGCCGAATTTGGGCTTGTGCATCTGACTGGAGACCACGACGACGCGCGCCGGGGCGGACCGGACGAGCACGTCCTCGAGCAGCGTCGTGAGCAAGAAGTGCCCGAGGTGGTTCGTCGCGAACTGCATCTCGTAGCCGTCGGTGCTCTTCTCGGCCTTCTCGAACGCGATGAGCCCGGCGTTGTTCACCAGGAGGTGGAGCGGCAGCCCACGCGCACGGTAGGCCTCCGCGAACTCGCGGACCGAGGCGAGCGAAGCGAGGTCGAGACGCATCGCTTCCACGTTGGCCTTGGGCACGTCGCGCCGGATCGCGTCGGCCGCCTCGTTGCCCGCGCGCACGTCACGGCACGCGATGATCACGTGGTAGCCCTCCGCGGCGATCTTCGTCGCGGTGCCGAGGCCGAGGCCACGGTTTCCCCCGGTCACGATCGCGACCTTCTTCTCCTTCGTTCCCACGCTCGGCTTCGATTCCATCGGTTGCTCCCTCCCCGCGGGTCTTTGGCGCGGGCCAAGAGAGCTTGCGTCGCACGCGCGCCGAGTCATCGGCGCTCTCGTTCACTCGATGGAGGAGCGAAAGTTGACGATCCCGGTCAGTGGACCTCCGCGAGCCGAGCGCGCACGCCCTCAGTGGATGTAGCTACAGCTCGAGTCCGCGAGGCAGTGGTGCCCGGCTGGATCACTCAGATAGGGGATGTCCTCTCCGTCGGTGGAGAGATAGCGCCCCAGCAGGTTGAACGAATAGACGGCGGAGTCGAACCCGAGCGTCGGATCGAAGAACGTGCCGAACCCGTGGATCCCCTTCGGGATGACATAGATGCTGACCACCGCAGACGTGCGCTCGCCCGCCGCGTAGGTCCAGACGCTGTCCTCGCCCACACCCTGCATCGGGCGCGAACGACGGGACCAGCGAAGCGGCGGTGAGATGCGAACGGGCGCCACGCCGCCCTCGCTGAGCGGCAGCTGGGTCTCTGCGTCCGCTGCGAAGAAGAGAAGCCCGTCGCTGAGATCATCGACGTCGGCGAGGAACGTCTCGCCGCCCAGCACGGGGTTCCGCTCGAAGCGCGGGATCGCCTCGATCGCGTGCGCTCGCAGCACGACGTCGTTGGGGCTCTCGGACCCGGGATGGAGCGCGGCAAAGCTCGCCGGCGCGCGAAAGTCGGCCAGGTGATCGGGCGCGTCCGGCGGCAAGAACGCCTCGACGCCCGTCGCACGCGCGAGCGCATAGCCGGTCGCGATGCAGACGTTCGGATCGCCCGTCGTCATCGCGATGAGCTCCGAGCGCACGTGCGGTGCGACGTCTTCGGCGACGACCGGATCGAGGAACACGCGCCTCGCGTAGTTGATCGGATCGCCGCGCTCGAGGCCGATCTGCGCGAGCGACATCAGGCGGCGGAAGTCGGGCGTCTGACGGCGGAGACCGAAGCCCGCGGCCGGCGAGACGAGCTGCTCTCCCGCTTCCCACGTCGTCGTCTCGAAGCGCGCGCAGGTCGCGCAGTTGCCGTCGCCCGTGCCGTTCCCCGACTCCCACGTCTCGATCACGCGGTCCGGCGTCGGCGGCTCGCCGAGCCAGCGGCAGTCGCCGTAGTGGATGAGGTCCCGGCCGTGCCGGTAGTGCTCGACGACCCACAGATCTCCCGTGTCGGACGGGATCGGGACGCGGAACGCCCCCGGCACTCCGCCGGTCGCGCCGGCGCAGCCGAGCTCTCCGTTCGAGAGGTTCCGGACCGTCAGGAGGTCATCCCCGGCGACCTCGTCAGCCGGCAGACACGCGAACTCGGTACGAACGGTGTTGTCGAGCGAGGGCACGGCGATGCGGAGCGAGACGTCGCCCGACGCGCACGCCGTGCTCGAGCTCGGGCCGGCGCTGATCGAGCCCACGACGAGCGGGCCGATGACGCGAAGGATCATCGCGGGAAGCACGCTCCCGTTCTCCGTACGGAGCGCCACGTCGGCGAGCCCGCCACCGGGAACGACCGCCGCGGCCGACGTGATCGCCGGCTCCACGCCCGCCATCATCGCGGTCACGATCCCGCCGAGGGAGCCGCCCGCGTAGCGGTACCGGACGTCGGGCCCGCCCACGTCGGGCCTGCCGTTCCCGTCGAAGTCCCCCGCCACGTCGGCGTGCCCATCTCCGTTCACGTCGCCGTCGAAGGTGAGGACCGTGCCGATCGAGTTGGTGAGCGTGCGCGGCGGCGCGAGGCGCGTGCCGTCGAAGGAGCGAAGGATGCGGATCGTCTGCAGCTGATCGACGACGGTCTGCCGCACCGAGTCGCGCGTGTGGAACACGTAGGCCGTCCAGTAGTCGACGCCGCTGTCGCGCGTGCCGTTCCCGTCGAGGTCTCGCGCCCGGCCCGCGAGGACCGCGTCGACGAGACCGCCGATGCACTCGCCGCCGAACGTGGCGCGGAGGAGGTTCATCGTGAGCCGGTCCGCGTCGAGCCCGTGACCGTGCGCGTTCACCGCGACGATGGCGTGGCCGTACTGCACGAGGAGCCCGCCGTAGACGAGCACCTCGGCGCTGTTGCTGCCGTGACCGTGCATGTAGACGATCGGCTCGAAGGGCTGCTGGTGCTCGGGTGTCTCGCGCGGGACGAAAATCATCATCGAGACGACCTCGCGGGTCAGGCGAGCCCTTCCCGTCTGGTAGTCCATGTCCCACGCATCATCGAGATTCTCGTGCTCGGGATCGGTGAAGAAGTAGGGGACCTCGAAGAACGCCATCGAGACGTGATCGAGGTTCTCGTAGCTCCGCACGAGCTCCGTCACGCCGTTCTCGTCGAGGCCGAAGACGGTGCCGCCCGCCGCCTGGAGCACCGCGCGGAACGAGTCGCCCGGCGCGGTGTAGACCGAGCCGACGGCCGGATGATCGCAGCCGAGCCCGCCCTGCATCGGCGCGGGCGCGACGTCCGGCGGATAGTCGGTCGCGAGGCGCGACATCGTCCCGCGCCCGTACAGGCCGTCGCGGATGGTGTCGAGATCGCGCGTGACGGACTGCGTCGTGAAGGTCCACGCGAACGCGACGCCCTCCCAGCCTCGCCCTGCGAGATCGCCGTAGAGCTCCGGGTGCGCGGCGAAGAAGCGAGGCAAGGGCTCGAGCGCCTGCGTCTGCGTGACGTGGTGCACGTCTTCGAGCGAGGAACGAACTGGCTGGCCGTTCTCTCCGAGCAGCCGATCGCTCACGACGACCGCGTACGTGCGGGCCTCCTCGAGCGGAAGGATCGGCCTCAGGATGAGCGTGTTGGTCTCGCGCTCGTAGAACCACGCCATGTGGTCGTAGGTGTCGACGAGATCCGAGCCGAGCCGCCCGTCGAGCGTGTTCGGGTGATCGAGCACGCCGTCGAAGTCCGTGTCTTCGCCCGGATCGAGCACGCCGTTGCCGTTCGCGTCCTCCTCGACCGTCTCGAGCACGAGGTTCGTCTCGAGCGCGCGCGGATCGTTGTCGAAGTAGTTGCTCGGCCGCATCACGGCGTAGGGGAAGTTGCCGGAGTTCACGTCGAGCAGCGCGGGGAGGCCGGTCGTCAGATCGATCAAGTAGATCGCGTGGTCCGGGAAGTCGCTCTCGTGAAAGTTGTCCGGCCCGCCCTGGCGCGAGACGAGATCGGTCAGATCGATCGGAGCATCGAACGGAATGCTGATCGGCGCGAACGTGCCCCAGCCGTCGAGCTCGTCGAAGTGCTCGCGCGTGATCATCTCGAGCTCGGTGGGAACGACGAGGCTCGCGTTGAGCCGGCGCCCGGTGGGCGAGCTCGGATCGGGCCAGGTGGCCGCGTCGTTCGGGAGCGGGATGGTGGGCAGCGGCTGCCCGTACACGTCCCACTGGACCCGTGGGCCCGTCCCGTCCGGCGTCCTTCGCCATCCGCCTGGAAGGCCGCCGCCATCACACGCGACGGCGCTGACGAGGAGAACGAACGGAACGGCGCACGAGACGAGACGGCGAAGCATGGCGACGAGCTTACACGGCGAGAGCCCCGAAGGAGGGCTGCGCCTTCGCGCCAGAGTGCGCTATCGCTGGGGTCATGAGCGACCCCATCGCCTTCTGGAACGCCCGCTACGCCGAGCCCGGCTTCGCCTACGGCGATGCGCCGAACGACTTCCTGCGCGAGGTCCGAGATCGCATCCCCGCGGGGCCCGTGCTCTGTCTCGCCGAGGGAGAAGGCCGGAACGCGGTCTTCCTCGCGGCGGCGGGCCACGACGTGCTGGCCGTCGACCTCTCGAGCACGGGCCTCGAGAAGGCGGAGCGGCTCGCGAAGGAGCATGGCGTCGCCATCCGCACCCAGGTCGCGGACCTCGCGGACTTCGAGATCGAGGCCGGCGCGTGGGCGGGCATCGTCGCGATCTGGGCACACCTGCCCAAGCCGCTCCGCGCGCGGGTTCACCAGAAGGCGGTGAAGGGCCTCCGGCCCGGAGGCGTGTTCGTGCTCGAGGCCTACACGCCCGCGCAGCTCGCGCACGGCACGGGCGGCCCCAAGGACGTCGCGATGCTGGTCGATCCGGACGACCTCCGCGCGGAGCTCGCCGGCCTCGAGCTCGAGCGCTTCGAGACGGTGACGCGGGAGATCCACGAGGGCCCGTATCACGGCGGCACGAGCGCCACGGTCCGCGCATTGGGCGTGCGACCCGCGCAGTGAATCCTTTCCGGCGCGCGCGGCTCCAACGCCCAAGACTGCGGACGAGATCGTCCGTACATCGGTGACGAAGACACGCTGGCCGGCGTTCGAAAGGTCGAGGAGAGTTCCCCATGCGCGACATGCCCTTCTGGATCGGTACCGCGATCTTTCTCTTCTTCGTCGTGCGCTTCGTTCTCGCCGCGCGAAGCCGCATCCGCGGTCCGGCGGCGCGTGAAAAGGTGGCGGCGGGCGCGCTGCTCCTCGACGTGCGGAGCGAAGGCGAGTTCCGCAGCGGCGCGATCCCCGGCGCGAAGAACATCCCGGTGCAGAGCCTCGGCGGCCGCCTGAAGGAGCTGGACAAGGCGCGACCCGTGGTCGTGTACTGTGCGTCCGGGATGCGATCGGCGAACGCAGCATCGATGCTCCGCAAGAACGGCTTCACCGAGGTCAGCGACCTCGGCCCCGCGTCGGCGTGGTGAGCCAGGCCGAGGCTCAGCCGGGACGGCGTGCGTCGCTCGACGCGCTGCCCCTGGACGTCCTCGGCCGGCGCACGCGCTACGTGGATCTGCGGCCGGCGGTCGACACCGGCGCGCCGCCGCTCCTCTTGCTGCACGGCCACGCCTCGCGCGTGGAGGAGTACGACGCGCTCGCGCCGATCCTCGCGCGCGGCCGTCGTGTGCTCATCCCGGATCTGCCGGGCTGCGGCTCCTCGGAGAAGCCCGCCGACCTCCCCTACACGCTCGCGTCGTATCAGGACTTCTTGCTCGCGTTCCTGGACGAGCTCGGTATCCGTGAGGCGCACGTCGCGGGCGGCTCGCTCGGCGGGAACCTGACGCTTCGGCTCGGCGCGAGAGAGCCGGATCGCTTCACCAAGCTCGCGGCCTGGGCACCCGCCGGAGCGTGGCGCCCGATGCGTCGGTGGATGCTCGTCGCGAGCGTGATGCGTCGCTTTCCCTCGCTGTTCTTTCCGTCGATCTGGATCCAGTCGCGCTTCTGGTACTCCGCCGACTGGGCGGGCCGCGACGAAGCGCTCGCCGACGCTTTTCGCTACTACCGCGCGGTCTACGGCCCGGGCTTTCTTCGGATGTACTGGGACATCGGCCACGATCAGGCGTCGACGTCGCTCTTCGACGAGGTCCACCGCATCCGTCAGCCGGTGTTCCTCGGCTGGGGCGATCGCGACCACGCGCTCGGGATGGGTGATGGCGTGAAGACGCTCGCCAAGATGATCCCGCGCTCGGTGCTGCGCATCTTCGCGGGCGCGCGTCACTCGCTCGCGAACGAGCGTCCGACCGAGCTCGGCGGAGAGGTCGACGGCTTCCTCGCGCAGTCGCACGACTGAACGGCGCTGCCCAGGGCTCGAGAGCGCCGCGAGGTGGCCGGAGACGCCGCCGCGATGGACATGGCCATCCTCGATCGATGTTCGAACGTCCGCCGGACGAGCTGGCCGTGCCCGTGGAGGGGAAGCTGTCCGTCCTCTGGCCCTTCGGCGAGCCGCCGAGCTCGCGCGGGCAGCGCTCCTCGGCCCTGCCTGAGAGCGACGCGGCCGTCGACGCTCCCGACTGTGTACGTCGGCGCGTCTCGGCGGACACGAGCTCGCGTCGTCGTCGCGCGAATCTGCAAGGAAACAGCTCGGCACAGCGGCTGCGATGGGGCGGGCATGCGCAACGTTCTTCTCGTCTTCCTGTGTGCCGCTCTGCTCGCTTGTGAGACCTCCGCGGGCACCGAGGCAGCGCCTCTGCCGATCGAGACGACCGATGCCGGTGCGAACGCAGACGGCTCGGTCACCGACGTGATCCCCGCCGCTGACGCAGCGCCGACGTGCGAGCAGCGGATCGCCGAGCGAGCGTTCGAAGCCCCGACGTCTCGGCAAGCGGCCTACCAGCGCGCGCTGCCCGAGGTGCTCGTCCACGCGCGCGTCGATCCCGTCCTCTTCCTCGCGTGGCCGGATGCGCGTCCGCGAACGGCCAGCGCCGCAGCGCTGCGCGCCGCGCTCGAGGCGAGCCGCCATGCATCGCGCGACGTGCGGCGGCTCATCACGGGCACGCGGGATCGCGCGCTGCTTCGCGAAGTGCTGCTCAGCGACGGCTATCTCTTCTCCGATCGTCCGAGGTTCGCCGTCGCGCTCTCGGCGGCGGTGAACCTCACCGACCTCTTCGATGCGCCTCACGTCTATCGCGCGCGCGACGGCGTCATCGACGTGCTCGAGCGCGAGGGCGAGAGCTACCTCGAGCTAGACGGCTCCATCGCGCGCCTGCGCTTGAACGATCGCGTGAGCGAGGACGAGAGCGCGCTCACGGGCCCGCTCGGCCTGGAGCTCGAGGCGGTGCGCGAACAGAGCGGCGCGCTGCGCACGATCCCCACCGCCATCGGCACCGGGGGCGCCGCGATGGATCTCGTGTTCCCCGATGACAGCCGTCGCCCCGCGCTCGTCGAGCTGCGGGAGGGCAGCACCGAGGTGGTCTGTATCGGTGGCGCCACCTCGACGCTGGAGGTCACGCGTCTCGATGCGCAGCGCTTCTGGGCGCGTCACGCCGCGCTCGTCTCCGCTGCGACCGCGCTCGTCGAGGAGAGTCCGCGCTTCGACGAGCCCACCGACGAGCCCGAGGGCGTGCAGGAAGACGGCGCGCTCCGCCCCGCGTGGGCCCTCGCGTACCTCGGCGGCGAGAGCACCTTCACGTACGGCACCGTCGAGTACCCGGTGTTCGATCGAAGAGGCCGCGCGCTTCCTCCCGAGGTCTGCATCGACTTCGTGTTCGACGCGTGGGAGCGCGGCGAGGGCACGTGGTACCGCGGTGCGCGCCAGGAGCCGGGCCGCACGCAGGGCGCGCTCGACCCCTGGCAGGATGGCGCCATCCCGCGTCGCAGCCTCACGAGCCTCCTCGACTACGCAGAGGGCGAAGACTCGATCCTCGATCGCTACGACGTGCCCTCCGAGAACCGCGTCGCGCTCACGGAGGGCCCTGAATACGCGCAGGCCGTCGCCCGCACGGCCGACGCGTTCCGCGAGGGCGACGCGCTCGTGATCTACGGCCTACGCGAGCAAGACATGCGCATGCACCACCATGCGCTCCTGGTGATCCGCACCGACCCGATGACCGGTGTTCCGATGGTCGTCGCCGACAACCAGGGTCGCCCCCACTTCCGCTCGCTGGTCAGCGCGATGCAGGCCGCCCCGCTGCGCGCGATCCATCACCGGCTGCGTCGTCCATAGAGCGTTCCGCTCCGACTCCGCCGTTCGAGCGAGGTACCCTCGAGTCGATGCGCGCCCCGATCTCGATCGCGAGGCCACCTGCCCGCGCGCAGACGTTCATGGCACGCTCGTCCAGTGATCCAGCTCGTCGCGAACGGAGCGAGTCCTTCCGAGCGCGATCGCTGGCGCGTGATCCTCGCCGACGCACCGCTCGCGGCGCGAATCTCGTTCGCCGATCCGGTCGTACGCGCCGTCGGCGCCTTGCGCTGTTGCGCGGCCTTCCTGGTCTCGCTGGAAGGAGCCGGCCACGGCTCGCTCGCCCCGGCAGTTCGCGTCGTCGGGCTCGGCGCGCTCACGCTCGCGATCGCGTCCACCCTCGAGAGCATGCGCGCCGGGGTCGGCCCGTGGCCCAACGGTCGCTTCGTGCTCGCGTGGGGATACGTCGAGGTCACGAACGGTGTGCTCCGCGCGATCCCGTGCGCCGAGCTCACGCACGAGATCCGCGGCCGCAGGCTCGGCCTCGGACGCGTGCGCCTGCGGTTGCGCGCTGGACGATGGACGACCTCGATGGCGATCGAGCCGAGCGAAGCCGAGCGCATCGTGACCGCATGGGCCGAGCACGCAGACGATCCGCCGGAAGCGGCGACCGGGTATCGCGAGCCGGCTCGCGCGCGCGAGCTCACGAGCGCCCCGCCGCCGCGCTGGACGCCGCCCCGCGCCCTCGGCCGTTTCGTGCTCGCGATCATCATCGCGCCGTTCGCGTTGCTGCTCTCGCCGCCCGTCGAACATTCAGGCGCGACCGGGATGGCCGCGCCGGTGGCGAGCGCACCCGGGCCCGGCCCGACCTCCGGCGTGTACACCGACCACTTTGCGGAAGCGCTCGGCCCGGTGCCCGAGGCCAACCTCTCGGTGCACCTCGAGCGGTGCACGATGAGCGAGATGACGGCCCGCACCATCGAGAGCTATCTGATGCTCGGCCTCGAGCGCCGGCGCCTCGGCCCCGCGGATCTCGGCGCGATTCCGTCGTTCACGCGCAGGGCCGAGACGCCGGCGAACCTCTGGGCGCGCTGCACGTGGGTAGTCGATCCGGAGACCGGAATGTTCGATCGCGTACGGGCTCGCTGGGGCCTGACGCGCGACGGCGTCCCGCGGCTCGAGCGGCGCGCGACGATCGACGTCAGAGACGTCACGGGCGCCCTCGCGTCATGCACCCACGGTCCCGCGCTCTCGCCCCACACGCTCGCGCTGGTCTCGTTGATGCTCACGAGCCTCGTGATCGAGAACGACATCTATCGTGGCGCGGGGGCTGAAGTCGTCGACGAGGGTGAAGACACGGGCGATCTGGATGCGCGTCGCCCTGAGAGGTGCATGCTGGGTCGTACAGCCGCAGTCACCGTGCGCACCGTGGAACCGGGCACGTCATGGTGATCGCTCGAGAGTCGGTCCGACCGCGCCCAGGATGACCGCCTGGCTCATCGCGCCGACGCACCGCCCGCCGGTATCCCGCATCCCGCGAGGCCGCCGACCATCCCTCGTCGGAACGCGCCCGAGCGTTGCGCGGCCGAGCCGTGCGTCCAGGTCTCCGGTTCGACGAAGGTCCACGACTGAACGGCGCCGCCGTAGCCGTCCTCGACGACGATGGCGATCACGTCATGCCCACCGCTCGCCTGCACGCGACGAGCATCGCACGGCCGAGGGGAGGTCGACCGTGCCGGAGCGGGAGCCTCCCGTCGCGGGATGCAGAAACCGGCCGTCGATCGGCGTACGCTCACGCCGAACTATCAGAAGGAGATGCGATGCCGCTCGATCACTACGTCACGCTCGGACACTCGGGGCTTCGGGTCTCGCCGCTCTGCCTCGGCGGGATGACCTTTGGGGAGGACTGGGGCTGGGGCTCGAGCGTGAAAGACTCGGAGGCGATCATCGATCGCTTCATCGAGCGCGGCGGGAACTTCATCGACACGGCGAACGGCTACACGAAGGGGCACTCCGAGAAGATCATCGGCGACCACATCGGCCGGCACGCGAGTCGGCGGGACCGGATCGTGCTCGCGACGAAGTTCACGAGCAACCTCTATGCAGGGGACCCGAACGGCGGTGGCTCGAGCCGGAAGGCGATCGTGCAGCAGTGCGAGCAGTCGCTGCGGCGCCTGCAGACGAGCTACATCGACCTCTACTGGCTGCACGCCTTCCACGCGGCCACGCCGATCGAAGAGACGATGCGCGCGCTCGACGACCTCGTGCGCGACGGCAAGGTCCGGTACATCGGCTTCTCCGACACGCCAGCGTGGAAGTGCGCGGAGGCGCAGATGCTCGCGCGCATGCGCGGATGGGCGCCGCTCATCGCTCTGCAGATCGAGTACTCGCTGCTGGAGCGCACGGTCGAAGGGGAGCTCGTCCCGATGGCGCGCGAGATGGGCATGGGCGTCACGCCGTGGTCGCCGCTGAAGAGCGGTGTGCTCAGCGGTAAGTACTCGCGGAAGGACCACGGCAAGCACGAGGCCGGTCGCGGCGTCTGGGCGACGAGCGCGCTGAACGACAAGGCCTACGATCTGCTCGACGAGATGGAGCGCATCGCGAACGAGCTGTCCTCGACCGTCTCACGTGTCGCGATCGCGTGGGTCGTCGCGCGGGCGGGCGTGTCGTCGACGATCATCGGCGCGCGCACGATGACGCAGCTCGACGACAACGTCGCAGCGGTGGATCTCAGGCTCCGTCCGGGCGACATCGAGAAGCTCGACGCGCTCTCCAAGCCGAAGCTGAACTTTCCCGCCGACTTCATCGCGAACGGCGCCGCGATCGTGCACGGGGGGACGACGATCGATGGGCGCTCGGCACCGCCCTGGCCGATGGCGCCGAAGGACGACTCCGAACGGTATTGAAGCGCGCCGTGCGAGAGCGGCCACTCTCGAGCCCCGC